>CAYRMW010000004.1:0-61775 GCA_964425595.1 uncultured Lachnospiraceae bacterium | reverse complement strand
GGGTATATTCAGCAGTATCCAGACCTTGATGAAGAGGACTGGGACTATGAATAAAGTGTGTCAAACGGTGAACGGGTCACTTTTATCGTTGAGGGAAACACTGTCCGCATTGTTAATTCTGCTGTGTATGCCATGCAGGTGCTTCAGTAGGAAATGGCCGGAGAAACAAGATGATTGATCTACTAATTGCAGAGGCAACAGAATGTGATTTCAAGGTTGCCGTAGAAAAGAGAAAGCCGAAAAGCTGGCTGAAAAGTGTCAGTGCCTTTTCCAATGGAATCGGAGGAATCCTGCTTTTTGGCGTGGATGATGGCAGAAATATTATCGGCCTGTCCGATGCCCAAGGCGACGCAGAAGCGATCAGCCGCTTGATTCAGGAGCGTATTACGCCTTTGCCGCAGTTTGTGCTGCGACCCCATCAGGAGGATGGGAAAGACCTGCTGGCACTGGAGGTGCCTTCCGGACGCAGCACACCATATTACTATAAGGCAGATGGTGTGCTGGAAGCGTATATCCGTGTTGGCAACGCGAGCGTTATCGCCCCCGATTATATCGTCAACGAACTAATTCTCAAAGGAACCAACCGCTCCTTTGATACACTGGTCACCGATGCCGTTAAAAAGGATTATAGTTTTACTTTGCTGGAAGCGACCTACCTAGATCGTACCGGCCTGCATTTTGAGCCGGAGGATTATGTTTCCTTTGGCCTCGCCGATAAGGATGGACACTTGACCAATGCGGGGAAACTGATGACTGACCAACACATCGTTTATAATTCCAGAATCTTCTGCACCCGCTGGAATGGGTTGGAAAAAGGTTCTATCTTTGATGACGCTTTGGATGATAAGGAATACGAAGGAAATTTGATTTATCTGCTGAACAGTGGCTGCGAGTTTATCCGCAACAACTCAAAGGTGCGTTTTTCAAAGGAAGCACGTTATCGCATCGATAAGCCAGACTATGCCGAGCGTGCTGTGACCGAGGCAGTTGTCAACGCGCTCATTCACCGCGATTATATTATAATGGGCAGTGAAATCCACATTGATATGTTTGATGATCGCGTGGAAATTGTATCGCCCGGCGGAATGTTTGAAGGCTCGCCGATCCAGGAGTGCGATATCAACCGCATTCGTTCTGTACGCAGGAATCCCGTAATTGCCGATATATTTCATCGCATGAAATATATGGAACGGCGCGGAAGCGGCCTGCGAAAAATCGTTAGCGAAACCGAAAAATTGCCAGGTTATACCGAAGCGTGCCGACCGGAATTCTTCTCCACGGCTACAGATTTTCGAGTGATTTTGAAAAATGTCAACTACATTACGGATGGTGCAACAGGCCATGCAACAGGCCATGATACAGGCCATGATACAGGCCATGATACAGGCCATGATAAATCTGTGGCAACCAAGCGTGTCCAGCTGTTGCAATATTGCAATGTGGAAAGAAGCCGGGATGAGATGCAGGAATTTCTCGGCGTCTCCAGTAGGGCCCATTTCAAAAAAGCCTATTTAAGACCCTTATTGGAATCTGGTCAACTGCTAATGACACTGCCGGATAAGCCGCAGAGCCGCAATCAAAAATATGTGACCGCTCAAGGAGGACCACGGAATGATGGAACCAATCACCGTTGAGAAATATGCCGACATGGTCATGCGAAACAACAAAGGTTATAACCGACCATGACGCAACGATCAGCACGCCCGCCTGGTTTGCTAAAAACGGAAAAGGTTATGTGATTGAGTCGCAGGCAGGTAAGCTGACGATGATCATCAAATGCATTCGCGACGGGAAACTGTCGATTACGTTGAGGGGAAGAGATGTTCGAGACCAAGCGGGAGAGAAAATACCGTTTTGGATTGATTTTCATTCCATGACATACAATAGCGGGAAAATATTTGACACGACGAAACCGGTATGGCACAATGCACCGTTTTCATTCAGCCGTACGGTGGAGGATGGAGAGATCATCATGCTCCGCTGGGAATGGGGACTGCATAAGTCTTGTGAGCGCAAGGGAGTTACGGCCAGCGGCGGCCCTAAGGATAGACTGTTTTCGCGGATTTTTGGGTCACACACAAAGCGGGAATGATGGATGCGAAGAAACCACGATGAGGGGCGACAGGATATACGAGGCAGTGCCGGGATTTCCCGGCGCTGCGTCTTCGTAGGATAGGTGATGGACGAAAGGATCAAAGGATCATAGAAAAACGGAAGACAGTGGTTGATCAGAACGGCCCGGATTTCAGCCCAGGCTACCGCCTGATGCTTTTTACGGGAGGGGATCGGGTCTAGCCTTTTGTGGCGTTTGCTCTGAGCCTGGGGGCAGGTTGAAGAAGCATTGGCCTGCATGGGAAAGAATCCGGTCAAATGAGCCCCTTGTGGGCGGCTCAAAATCATTTAGTCTTCGCCCAGGAAATAGTTTACTTTCCTGGCATATTCTTCCTGCTCTTCCTTAAACAGTTCCTCCAGAAGTACGGTCTTACCGGTTTTTCGGTATTCTTTCAGCCCCTCGATGTATTTGCCCCGGAATTTATCCTCGATGATCACCGGCGTCAGATCTGCTTTTAAGCATTCCCGGAACAGGATCAGCCGGCCGGTTCTGCCGTTTCCGTCCTGGAAGGGATGCAGTGTCTCATACCGGGCATGGAACTGAGCCATGACCGCGAGCGTCTTGGCTGAGGTTTTGTGATACCAGGCGAGAAGCTCCCGCATTTTCCCTGGCACCTCTTTGGGGAGGGCGGTTTCGTACATACCGATCATATTGGGGCGATTCTTGTAATCTCCGATGGCATATCCATTGACCCGGTCTTCAAACACACCGCTTTTCAGCTCAAAGTGGAACGTCTTGATGAGTTCCTCACTCAAGGGCTCCTCCAACGTGTCGATCATCTTACTGAACATCAGGAAGTGACCATTTGTTTCCTCCACATCTTTGGCCCGGTAATAATCATCACTTCGGGGCAGCATGCCGGTGTCGAACAGAGAGGCTGTTTGCTCCTCATTCAGTGTGGAGCCCTCGATCTTATTGGAGTTGTAAGCCAGCGTCCGCTGGGTACAGGCGTAGATACCGGAGCGGTCAAATCTCTGCCGCTCAATCCGGAAACGCCGGATCAGTTCTTCGTTTTTCATGGAAAATTGCTCCTTGTTATTCTCAATGCATCTATTTTACCACAAAAATCCTTCGCCGCTCCAATATATTTACATCGGTTCGAGGAGATGTTATAATCTGGGAAGACAGGAAACGGAGGAGCATCAGCTTCATGGAGCGCAGGGAAGGCATGACCGGGCGCGGCCATCAGGACAGGCTGTCCGGCGGGCGGATGGAACGGGATAAAGCACAGTGAGGAGAGCGGTATGGGGGAAGACGGATTTCGGAAAAAAGTTACCTGGTTTACGTTTGCTTTCAGCCTTTTTGTGGTCTGGATCCATTCTTACAATGCTGAGCTGTTCCTTGGACGGACGGAGGCCGGAATACGGGCGGACTGCCTTGAACGTCTGATCGGCGAGTCTTTGGGGCAGATCGCGGTTCCGGGATTTTTCGTCATCTCTGCGTACCTGTTTCATCGGAATTTCAGCTGGACGAGCCTGAAGCGGAAATGGGTATCCCGTTTTCACAGCATTCTGGTTCCCTATCTGCTCTGGAACGCGATTTATTATCTGGGCTATGTGATCGGAAGCCGCCTGCCTTTTTTGGAGCGGGTGATCGGAAAGGGGCAGGTGCCGTTTAATCTGTCGGTTTTTGTTGACAGCATCCTTCATTTTCGGTATCTGTATGTGTTCTGGTATCTGAAGCAGTTGATCCTGCTGATCCTTCTGGCTCCTGTTCTCTACTGGATTTTAAGCAATTTCTGGAGAGGCCTTATCTTCCTTGGCGCGGTATTTGGCGCGGTGTGGGTCGCGGCGGATCTTCCCCTGCTGAATGAGGACGCGCTCTTTTATTACGGATTTGGCGCGTTCACCGCGATTCAGGGGCGTCAGCTGGAGCAGCCGTGGAGCAGGAGATGCTTTTGGATCGGCGTTTCGTTTGCGGCGGCCGGGATCGTCAATGCCTGTCTGACTATGCGCTGGTTCCTGCCGGGCACGACGGTTCTGTACCGGCTTCTGATCCCGGCAGGGCTGTGGCTGATGGTGGATGGGGAGCGTCTTCCGGCCGTTCGCCCCTGGATGGAATGCAGCTTCTTCCTTTATGCCGTACATTTTGCCCTTGTGCGTCTGATCAATAAAACGGCCGCCAGCCTTCTTACTCCGCCGGCATGGTTCCCGGTTGCGCTGTTTCTTGCGCTTCCGTTCCTTATGGCGGCGATCAGCTATGGGGCGGCAAGGCTGATGCGCCGGTTTGTTCCCGGCGTCTGGCGAGTGTTAAACGGGCGGCGGTAACGGGAAGACAGAAAATCGAAAAGAAAATCAAAAAATGTTTGACGGCAGCCCATGATCTGTGTTACAATCGTTCGCATGGAGACATAGCTCAGCTGGGAGAGCATTTGCTTGACGTGCAGGAGGTCGCAGGTTCGAGTCCTGTTGTCTCCATTGGGAAAGCGATACGGTCCGGGCCTTTATCCGATCGGAGACGGGTTCGGATTTGTTGTTTGTGGGAGTACCAGAAAGTCAAAGAAAACCATTGACGAATGAAAAGAGATATGGTATAGTAGACGGGCGAATGGAAGTAGGGCCTTTTTTTTATGCCCAAAATAAAGAAAAGGCCGGGTTAAAACGATAATTTATTTAAGCGGAGGTGGAAGTCGTGCGCACAAAGATCACACTGGCATGCACAGAATGCAAACAGCGCAATTATAACATGACCAAGGATAAGAAAGCTCATCCGGACAGAATGGAAACCAGGAAGTACTGCAGATTCTGCAAGAGACATACGGTGCACAAGGAGACTAAGTAATCTTTTTCGGATGTTATCCCGTAGTAAACCTGCATGCGCCGGCAGGCAGACGCGTCACCATTCCATGAAAGTTCGGCGGCGCATTTGGAATTCCTGAATGGAGGCCGCCTGCCCGGCGGCAAGCTTTCAGAGTAAAGGATGTATGACCATGGCAGAAAGTGTTGCAGCTAAGGCTCAGGACAAGGCTGAAAAGAAGCCGGAAAAGAAGCAGGCGAAGAAGTCCCGCAAAAAAAGCTACTTAAAAAGCCTGAAGGCTGAGTTCAAAAAAATAGTCTGGCCGGATCGGGAAACCGTAGCCAAGCAGACCGTTGTTGTCCTGCTTGTGTCTTTGGTTCTTGGTCTGATCATCGGCGTGATGGACATGATTTTCAAATTTGGTATTAATCTGATCATTTAATAAGGGCAAAGGTGAAGATATGTCAGAAGCAAACTGGTATGTAGTCCATACCTATTCAGGCTATGAAAACAAAGTTAAGGTTGACCTTGAGAAGACCATCGAAAACCGGGACCTGCAGGATCAGATCCTGGAAGTGTCTGTGCCCATGCTTGCGGTGACGGAATTGAAGAACGGCCTGGAAAAGCAGGCTGATAAAAAGATGTTCCCGGGCTATGTGCTGGTGAAAATGGTGATGAACCAGGACACCTGGTACGTGGTGCGCAATACCCGGGGCGTCACCGGATTTGTGGGACCGGGTTCAGAGCCGACGCCCTTGAGTGAGGAAGAGATGCTGAATCTTGGATTCCAGGAGCAGAGTGAACCGGATCTGGTGGTTGATTTCGCGGTGGGCGATATGATCACGGTGATCGCCGGCGCGTGGAAGGATACCGTTGGAGCGATCCGCTCCATCAATGAGGCCAGGAAATCCGTCACGATCAACGTTGAGATGTTTGGCCGGGAGACCCCGGTCGAGCTGAATTTCAGCGAGATAAAAAAGATGTAGCAGGAAATCGGCTTTCATCCGGACCGAGCGCCGGTCCGACCTGGGAATTCGTTCCCGTGAAAGCTGGTGGGAGGGACAGTCCCCGACAATACCACATGATTTAGGAGGTGCCTAAGATGGCAAAGAAAGTAACTGGTTATATCAAATTACAGATTCCTGCTGGTAAGGCAACACCAGCGCCGCCGGTTGGTCCTGCTTTGGGACAGCATGGCGTTAACATTGTTCAGTTCACCAAGGAATTCAACGCAAGAACAGCCGATCAGGGTGATCTGATCATTCCTGTCGTCATTACCGTATATGCTGACAGAAGCTTCAGCTTCATCACCAAGACTCCGCCGGCTGCCGTTCTGTTAAAGAAGGCCTGCAAGCTGAAATCCGGTTCCGCAGTGCCGAACAAGACGAAGGTAGCTACCATCAGCAGAGCAGAGGTGCAGAAGATCGCCGAGTTAAAGATGCCGGATCTGAATGCCGCGTCTCTTGAGGCTGCCACGAGCATGATCGCCGGTACGGCGAGAAGCATGGGCATCTCTGTCGTTGACTGATACAGAAGGTTTCTTCGCGTTCCGTCGGCGCAGCCTGACGGGGAAGAGAAGAAGCGTGGGAGGGACAATCCCCGACATTACCACCAGGAGGTTTATTTACGATGAAAAGAGGAAAAAGATACGCAGAGGCAGCTAAGTCTGTAGACCGCTCTGTTTTATATGATACCGCAGACGCGATCGCGTTAGTGAAGAAAAATGCTTCTGCGAAGTTTGATGAGACTGTTGAAGTGCATATCAGAACCGGATGCGACGGCCGCCATGCGGAGCAGCAGATCCGCGGCGCCGTGGTCCTGCCCCATGGTACCGGCAAGACGGTCCGGATCCTGGTATTCGCAAAGGGACCCAAGGCGGATGAAGCGGAAGCCGCAGGCGCGGATTTCGTCGGCGCTGAGGAGTTGATCCCGCGGATCCAGAATGATGGCTGGCTGGATTTTGACGTAGTGGTTGCTACTCCGGATATGATGGGTGTGGTAGGCCGCCTGGGCCGTATCTTAGGCCCCAAGGGCTTAATGCCGAACCCCAAGGCCGGAACGGTTACCATGGATGTGACCAAGGCGATCAACGACATCAAAGCCGGTAAGATCGAATACAGACTCGACAAGAACAATATTGTGCATGTCCCGGTTGGCAAAGCTTCTTTCAGTGAGGAGCAGCTGGCGGACAACTTCCAGACGCTTATGGATGCAATCATCAAAGCTAAGCCCAGCTCAGTTAAGGGCGCGTACTTAAAGAGCGTGACCATGGCTTCCACCATGGGCCCGGGCGTAAAGCTGAACGTGGCAAAGCTGGTTAACTAGCGGGCAATTTGTGGTTGACACCTGATAAATATTGTGATATATTACGTAATTGTTGACTGCCGAAGACAGCAGGTGCCGTAAGGCATAAGTGAAAACGCCTGCCGAGGAATCTGCAAAGCTCAAAAGAGAAATTTGTACGGTCTCTCTGTCTGCGGACAGAGGGACTTTTCTCATTACAGTAAGGTTTGCTTTCTGTAAGGAGAACAGGTCTTTGATCAGTCTCCATCAAAATAAAACAGGAGGTAAAAAACATGGCAAAGGTTGAAGTAAAGCAGCCGATCGTTGATGAGATCGCTGCGTTATTTGACGGCGCGGCTTCTGCGGTACTCGTTGACTACCGCGGCTTGACTGTGGAACAGGACACCATTCTGAGAAAGCAGTTAAGAGAAGCGGGTGTGACCTACAAGGTATACAAGAACACCCTGATCAAGCGCGCGGCTGAGGGTACTGCCTATGCGGCCCTGGAGCCCGATCTGGAAGGCCCCACCGGCCTGGCTGTGTCTAAGACGGACGCTACCGCTCCGGCAAGGATCATGGCTAAGTTCGCCAAGACGGCAGAGGCACTGGAGTTAAAGGCCGGCGTAGTGGAGGGCACTTACTACGACAGGAATGGCATCCAGACCATCGCGACGATTCCGTCCAGAGAGGAACTGCTGGGACGCCTGCTTGGAAGCATGCAGTCTCCGGTTGCGAACTTCGCCCGTGTGCTTAATCAGATCGCTGAGAAGAGCGCCGAGGCATAATCCGGTTTCGGGAACTGCGCCGCGGAGAATGGCCTGCGGCAGGAGATACGCCGCCTGAGGGCGGTCACTAAAGATGAATGATCAAACAGGAGGAAAGAAAAATGGCAAAGTTAACTACCGCTGAGTTTATCGAAGCTATCAAGGAATTATCCGTATTAGAGTTAAACGAGTTAGTAAAGGCATGCGAGGAAGAGTTCGGCGTATCCGCAGCAGCAGGCGTTGTTGTTGCAGCAGCCGGCGGCGCAGGCGAGGAAGCTGAGGAGAAGACCGAGTTCGATGTAGAACTGACCGAGGTTGGCCCGAACAAGGTTAAGGTAATCAAGGTTGTCCGTGAAGTAACCGGCTTAGGCTTAAAGGAAGCTAAGGACGTAGTAGACGGCGCTCCGAAGGTTGTTAAGGCTGGCGCTTCCAAGGAAGAGGCCGAGGAGATCAAGACCAAGTTAGAGGCTGAGGGAGCTAAGGTTACCCTGAAGTAATTTTGGGGGAGATCTGCATATCGAAGCAGGTAGAACAGATGAAGATAAGGAGCCATCACTCCGCAGACAGATGATGATCTGTGGGGCGATGGCTCGTTTTTTTGTTGTTTGCGGTTGATCATTTCGTTTTTCGTCGGAGGGTTTGTGGAGAGGAACCCTGTTTTTTACACGACTTGAACGATTCAGTCAGTTCGCGGACAGGATCAATCCCATCTCTTCTTCCACTCCTGCTCAAATGCCTCTTCGAACCTTCGCTCTTCCGCGCTCCCTTCATTCGGGATGGCGACCATCTGCCCGGTCCAGGAGGAGAGGTAGACGGCGTTGCTGATCAGCAGGCTTTTACGTGCATCCTGTCCCGGCGCGATCAGGGGCGCGCCCTCCCGTATCGCTGCCGCGAAATTGTCCAGGATCTGCAGATAAGGCTGTCCGCCTTCTTCCAGCGGGATGGTTTCCCAGGTGCCCTTCGGCTTGATGTACGCCTCCTTCGCATGGAGACGGTAGTCCAGTTCCGGCCGATCCAGGATGCATAAGTTTAACCCGCCTTTTTCATAGATTAAAAGGGCATTGTCCAGCGAAATCTCCAGGCGGTTTACGCCAGGGGCTTCACCGGTCGAGGCGATGAAGGTGCCGGTCGTGCCGGAATCCCATTCCAGGTAGGCGGTGACATCGTCCTCAACCTCGATGGGATGATACTTGCCGTTGTGGCAGAATCCCTGCACGCGGGAGGGAACGCCGAAGATCCACTGGAGCAGATCCAGGTTATGCGGACACTGGTTTAAGAGGATGCCGCCGCCGTCCAGCTGCCAGCTTCCCCGCCAGGAGACTTCCTGGTAGTAGAGGTTTGGCCGGTACCAGTCGGTGACGACCCAGTTCACCCGCTTCAGCCCGCCGTATTTTTTACTTTGTACCAGATCGCGGATCTTGCGATAGGCGGGAGAGGTTCGCTGCTGAAAGATCGAGGCGTAGACCAGACCGGCGGGACAGGACTCCTCTACATTGCGGGCCTGGCGGCTGAAGATGCCTGCCGGCTTGTCGCAGAGAACATGGAGACCGCGCTTCATGGCGGCGGTCGCCTGTTCCTCGTGGAGCCGGTGGGGCGTGACGATGATGACGGCGTCCAGCGAAAGCTCTCCGGCGTCCACGGCGGCAAAGAGCGCGTCCGCCGACGGATAGACCGGCAGGTGAGCGGGAAGCGTGATCTGCATGGCCGCGAGCCGCTCGGGGCGGACGCGGGTGACGGCGGCAAGTTCCATTCCCGGCACCTGTCCGTTCAGCAGAAAGGCGGCATATTTGCTTCCCATGGAGCCCATTCCGATAATTGCTGTCTTTACTGGTTTCATGATGGTGTTCCTCCTGTCTTTTTCCATGGCCTTGACGCCGTAGAGACGGAATGCCATCCGTCCGGCCCAAGCTGGTTCATTAAGGTTCCGATGAAAGCATCTTCCAGCGCTTCCTTCATGGGATAGATCTCTTCCCCGGTATCGAGATATTCCTTCATGCCGGAGAGGAGGCGCGCGATGGCGGTCTCGTCTTCCGTAAGCCCCCGGATGCCAAAAGGCGGAGCGTAAAGTGTCTGCCCGCGAAAGTCGATGGACAGGATCTCATCTGACCGGGTGTCGCGCCGGGTCCGGATCGTTTCCTTGTGAGGAAGATTTTGCGGATCCAGATAGAATACGGTGTCGTTGAGGATCTCTCCCCGCGTGCCGCGGATGATGGCGGAGCGGTTGCGGATGGGGCTGCGGTACTGGTCCGAAAGGAAGTCGTAAAATGCTGTCCGGCCGCTTTCATATTCCAGTACGACGTGCCGCTCGTCTTTTAAGGAAACCGTTCCCGCCGTCAGGGTTTCGTACCGGGTCCGGGTGTCCGTGACCGGAAGAGAGAAGGTTTTTCCGATCAGACGCACTTCTTCCAGACCGGTACCCAGAAGGCGGCGGATGATGCTGGCTGCGTGGTAGTCATGCATGGCGGACAGATGGACGGATACCGGTTCCCCAAGGATACCGGAGGAAAGAAGGCGGATCCGGGCATCCCAGGTAGGATAGAGCCAGTACTGCTCGGCTGTCTGCATCCGGTAATCGGCCCTCCGTCCGGTGACCGGCGAAAGGGGGCGGGAGTCGGCGCCAGTCTGTGCGTCCGGGCTGACCAGTTCCCACAGCCGCCGCATCTGCTCGTACTCCAGGGCCGCCGGTGTCTCGGAAAGGACCGGATAGCCGTATTCCATCCACCGGATCACCGTCTCCGTCATGTTTTTCTTGCTGACGGCAGAGACGATAAAGTCCGGCTGCGAGGCAAATACGTCTTCCTCGCGGGTGGATACGGGGATAGAAAACGCCTGCCGCAGCTGTGCCGCCTTTTCTTCGGTGCGGCACAGGAGCATGCACAGCGCGAAGTGTTCCGGCAGTTTCTGCGCGATCCGCACGTAGAAGGCGGCGCGCCAGCCGGAACCGATCACTGCGTAACGAATCGGTTTCATCAATCTCCCTCCTGTTCGATCAAAATCCCATCGGATCGGCTGCGTAACCATCGGCCGCGTAAACACCAGCTGTGTAACCATCAGCCGCGGTAACGGTTCAGGCAGGCGAAGATCTCCTGACGGCGCGGCAGGGCAAGGCCCATGGCCGGATAAGATGCGCTGTCGATGGAGGACAGTCCCTTTTTACTGATCTGCTCCCACAGCATATCGACGATCTGCCGGAGCGTGCAGCGGGAGAAGAGGTCCTGGGCTACGCAGCAGCGGACCATCTGTGCCAGCGCGGCGGTCTGCTCGGTATGGATGAGCTGCTCCACGAAGCGCAGATCCACTTCTTCATGTCCGACCTGGAGCGTATCTTTATGTACCTTGGTTTTGATCCGTTCGCCGCGTCCGCGGCCCTCCTCACTCTGCAGGCCGCCGCGGTGCGGGCGGCCTGCAGAGGCAGGCTCGCTTACGGTTCCGGCGGGAAGGAGCTTTCGTTCTCCGGAAGGAAGGCGGAAAGCCGGCACACGGCCGGTGGGATCCGCGCCGAACCGGGCGCAGGCCGCCCGGACTTTTTCGGTAATGGCAAAGGGGCGGTAGCAGTCCATCTGGATCACCGTATCGGCGATATAAAAGTACGCGCCGGAGCTGCCGGCCACCATGATGGTGGAGATCCCGGCTTCGGTAAACAGGCTTCGGGCCCGTTCGATAAAGGGAGTGATGGGTTCCTTGTCCCGGCTGATCACCTGCTGCATCAGTTCATCCCGCACCATAAAATTCGTAGCTGAGGTATCTTCGTCGATCAGGAACGCCCGGCTGCCCGATTCCCATCCTTCGATCACGGCTGCCGCCTGCGAGGTGCTTCCGCTGGCGTCGGGCGTGGAGAAATTCCGGGTATCTTTTTTGTTGGGCAGGTCGTTGATAAACAGGGAAATATCGACATGATTGATGCTGCGCCCGTCTTCGGCGCGAAGCTTCAGCGCGGTATCATCGGTGATCACATATTCCCGTCCGTCGCCGGCGATGTGGTTGTAGACGCCAAGCTCCAGGGCCTTTAGAAGCGTCGATTTCCCGTGGTACCCTCCGCCGACGATCAGGGTGATGCCGCGGCGGATGCCCATGCCGGTGAGCCTGCCTTTGTGGGGCAGATCAAGGGTGACCCGGAGGCTTTCCGGGGAGCAAAAGGGAACACAGGAGCGCATGGGACGGCTGGAGATCCCGCTTTCTCTGGCCAGGATGGACCCGTCGGCCACGAAGGATACCAGACCAAGGCGGTCCAGTTCCTGCCGGATAAACTGCTGGTCCTCCGCCAGATCGGCGACGGCCTGAAGCCGTTTTTTGTTCTGGGGACTGGCAAACAGCACGTTCCGGACGCAGCGCGGCAGAAAATCAAAAAGGATCCGGATCAGCTCACCGGAATTAATGGTGCGGCCGAAAGCCGGGAAACCGATCTGGAAGCGGATGGCGATCCCGCTCCGGCCGCATTCGCAGGCCGTGCGGGACAGGATCTCCGGCCCCGGCGTGCTGATGGCGATCAGCCCGCTTTTTCCGGAGCCCTTCGCCTTAAAGTTAAACTGCGCGATCTCCCGGCCGAACTGCCGCACCAGATCGTCTTCAAACGCGGTCTTTTTCCATGGCTGGTCAAAAAGAGCGCTGGGAAAGCCGGCTTTCGCGTGGGAGACCTGGACGCTCACCCTGGACGGGGAGGCGAAGGGGTCGCCCTGTACATGGTCGATGGATAAGATATAACTCCCAAAGTCGTAAACACCTTGGGCGGATTTATAGGCCGGGTAGCTTTTGCGGTCGATGGACGTCAAAAGCCGCCGAAGGTCTTCAGAGGATTTCATGGTAAAATAACGCTCCTTTCTGCATGCGTGCAGCGTATCGGTTTGATCGGCCGGGATTCCACCTGACGGCGGGAACCGACCACTTCCTATTCTACCATATTTTCGGTGGATGTTGTAGATTTTTCGCAAAACGCGCCGGAAAAGCGGCGCATCAGAAGGTGGATGAGAAAGGCGCCCAGACAGGAGGCCAGCATATAAGCGATGTGTCCCCAGACATTGCCGAAGGTCAGGGAGATCAGGGAAAAGACCGGCTGTTCAGAGGGGAAGAAACAGTTGATGTAGAACATGTCGGCGTAGCTTGCCGGATAGACGGTGAGCTGGACCGCGGTGTTGATGCCGGAGGCAACCAGGCAGCAGACCGCGTAAATGGGCAGGCAGCGGACGAAGCCGGCAAGGCTGCGGTCGGCAAGGCCGCACCGGCCGCAGTATACCCCGATAAAGACCAGGAGAAAGTGCCAGAAAAAGCCATGGAGCGTCAGCGACCAGTATGAATACAGAAAACCTTCCGGAAAGGCCAGCGCCATCAGACCGCCCAGAAGCCCGAAATCCTGGAGAAAAGTCGCCAGGATGCGCGCGGGCGCCGGATTTGCGGACCGGCCGCAGGGGCGGCGGACAGACGGATAGAGCAGGCACAGATACATGGGAATGCTGCAGAGCTGGAAGGGAAAGTACCACCAGTTGTAGTGCCGGTCGTTGACAATAAAATAGAGAAAGCCCTGCTTATAAAGTTCCGAAAGGGACAGGATGAGACCGCAGAAAAAAAGGATCTTTTCCGGCCGGATCCTCCTTCGGCCTGCCAGGAAAAGAGCGGACAAAACCGCGCAGAGGATGCCGGCAGAAGTCAGACAAAGATGAAAGGCAGATCCGGCGGACGGCTGCGCCATAGGCCAGGCCGTCTGCCGGAAAAGCCAGGTGATCCGATCGCTCATCCGATACCTCCTTACGCTGCCTTTCGGCCCGCGGGATCATATCCTTCCCGAGACCAAAAGACCATAACGAATCATCAAAAACAGGGACACGCCGATAAAGACGGCGCTGCATACCATGGTCAGGATCCGGCTGATGAAGCCGTAGGAACTGCACAGGTTAAAACATAGTCCCCATCTCAGCGGATAGAGCAGGCGCACCCGTTTCCGGTTAAGCAGATCTGCCGCGATGTGCGAAAGCATTCCGATCGAAAAGCCCGGGGTCAGCGCCGGAAACAGATAAAAGACGATCCCGCTTAATAAAAGCCAGCAGGGAAGGGAATGCATAAACGACCGGTGGGGCCGGTTTTTCCCGAAGGTGCAGACGGCCAGCAGGATCAGAAAGCCGGAGATCAGGCGGAACCAGTTGCTCTGGCTGTTGAAATAGTTCAGGATGCCCAGATGGAACCGGAATTCCAGCAGGCAGACGGCGGCCGCGGCCAGTACGGTCAGCGCGCTGATCTGGTTCAGCTTTTCATGGGAATGGGACGTGCTTACGTCCACATCGCTGATGACAGCGCCGACGGCGGCTGAGGCGGTGCAGATGATCCACTCACTGGGCGCGGCAGGATGGAGAAGGCATACGGCCGCCGCGGTACCGATTGCAAGGTGTGTTTTTCCCGTCATAACTTAAGTCCTCTCGTCAGTCATAGTTCAGTTTTCCCATTCTAGCACATTTTTCCAGAAAAATCCACCGCATAAAGCGCAGGACGGGCAGATGCTGCCCGAAAGGAAGGAAAAAACTTGCCCCTTTCTCTTGATTATTCCACCAGATACTATATAATGGACGGGATTGGAAGCAAATCAGGAGGACAGGGGGATGGACAGATGGCGTATTTTCCGCTGTTTATGGATCTGGAAGGAAAGCGGTGCCTGGTCGTTGGCGGCGGGAAGGTGGCAGCCAGGAAGGCCGAAGCGCTGGCCGGTTTCGGGGCGTCGGTGACGGTGATTGCCGAGCGGATCGGCGGACAGATGGAGGCATTCGGAAAGCAGGAGGGCATGCTCGTCCGCCGAAGGGCCGTGCCCCGGGACGCGGAAGGCTTTGACCTGGTGATCTGCGCTTCGGATGACCACCGGCTTCATCAGGAGATCTTCGCGTTTTGCCGGCAGCAAAAGATCCCGGTCAATACGGCGGACGACAAAGCGCTCTGTACCTTTTATTTCCCGGCGCTGGTCCGGCGGGGAGATGTAATCCTCGGGATCTCCACGGGCGGCCGAAGCCCGGCGGCAGCCGCTTATCTGCGGCGGCAGGCGGAGGGATTGATCCCGCCCTTTTTTGGCGAACTGGTATCGAGGCTTGGCCGCCTCAGGCCATACGTGATGGAGCGGGTGGAAACGCAGAAAGAGCGGGAGAAGGTCTTTGAGCAGCTGCTTCTTCGCGGGTTTATGGAAGAGGGAATGCTGACACGGGAAATAGCGGAAGAGATGATCCGGGGAGCCGGACGAGAAGGTGTTTTATCGCCTGAGCCGGCGCGGCAGAAGGCGGTCACCGGGAAAGGAAATACAGACGAGGCATGAAGGAAACAATTCGGCTTGGGACAAGAGAGAGCCGCCTGGCTCTTGCGCAGACGGAGCTGGCGGCACAGGCATTGCGGGAAGCGTTCCCGCAGATTAAGACAGAGATCTGCCGGCGGCGGACACTGGGCGACCGGGTCCTGGACCGCCCGCTTTTTTCCTTCGGTGGGAAGGGCGCGTTTGTCACGGAATTTGAAGAGGCGCTGCGGGAAGGACGGATCGATTTTGCCGTGCACAGCGCAAAGGATCTGCCGGTCAGGCTGGCGGAAGGGATGGAGATCGTGGCGGTGCTCCCGGCGGAGGATCCGCGGGATGTGCTGGTCACCAGGAAGACGGAGGGCGGCGCGGCCTTGGCGCAGGGAGACGGACCGGTCCGCATCGGTACCTCCAGCCTGCGGCGGGCCCTGCAGATGGAAAGGCTGGGGGAGACGCTCTGGCCCGGGAGAGAGACGGTCTGTGAAAATCTTCGGGGCAATGTGCTGACCAGGCTGGATCGTTTGGAAAACGGCGATTTTGATGGAATTATCCTGGCGGCGGCCGGATTAAAGCGGCTGGATATCGAAACCATCCGCCCGGGACGGTACGCGTTTCACTATTTTTCGGTGGGAGAGATGGTTCCGGCCGGCGGCCAGGGGATCCTGGCCCTGGAGGGGAGAAAGCAGGACCCGGTCAACGCGCTGGCGCGGGCAGTCGGTCATCCGGAAACCTGGATCCGCTTTCTGGCGGAGCGCCGGGTGCTTGAAGCGCTGGATTCGGGCTGCCATGAACCGGTGGGCGTGCATTGCCGGCTGGAGATGGAGGCAGGACGCTGCTGCGGCCGCCTGGTCCTGGACGGAATCATCAAACGGGACGGGGTGGAGCGCCGCAAGCAGACGGAGGTAGCGTTTCACAGCCGGGAGGAGGCGGAAGCGGCGGCAGTCCTGGCCGGGGAGAAGCTGGCCCGTCTCCTTTCCGGCAGGGGTTTTGTCTGGCTGACGGGAGCAGGTCCCGGGGATCCGGGGCTGATCACGGTGCGGGGAGCGAAGTTACTGGAGCACTGCGACTGTATCGTGTACGATCATCTGGTAGACCCTGCGCTCCTGCGCTGCCGGCAGGATGGCTGCGAGCTGGTTTTTGTGGGCAAGGAAAAGGGGCGCCATTCCATGGCGCAGGAAGAGATCAATGACCTCCTGATCAAAAAGGCGGGAGAGGGAAAGCAGGTCGTCCGGCTGAAGGGGGGAGATCCCTTTGTCTTTGGCCGGGGCGGGGAAGAAGCCGAGGCGCTGACGCGTGCCGGCACCCCCTGGCAGGTCGTGCCGGGCGTGACCTCCGCCACGGCCGCGCTGGCAGCGGCGGGGATCCCCGTCACTCACCGCGGGGTCAGCCGCAGCATTCATGTGATCACCGGACACACCAGACAGGACGGCGGACTTCCGGCGGACTTTGCGCATCTGGGTCGGTGCGGCGGAAGTCTGGTCTTTTTGATGGGACTCGGTCATCTGGAGGCGATTGCCGGGGGTCTGCTTAAGCAGGGGATGTCCCCGGATACACCGGCTGCCGTGATCGAGCGTGGGACCCTTCCCGGGCAGCGTACGGTCCGGGGGACGCTTGAGGATATCGCGGAAAAGGTCAGGGCGGCCGGACTAAGGCCACCGGCGGTGATCGTAATCGGCGGGACGGCGGGGATGCGTCTGCATCCGGCGCGAGAGGGAGCGCTGGAAGGGCTTTTAGTGGGCGTGACCGGGACAAAACGCCTGATCGGCAGGCTGCGGCCTGCCCTGGAGAAACAGGGCGCGTGGACCCGGGTGCTGTGTTCGATGGCGGTCATCCCCGTCAACTGCGGAGAGCGAGAAGACAGCTACCGCCATCTGGATGAATACAGCTGGCTGGTCTTTACCAGCGCCAACGGCGCCCGCCTGTATCTGGACGGTCTCTGCGGTTTCGAAGAGGGAAAGCGCCGGTACGATCTGCGCAGCCTGGCCCATATGAAGATCGCGGCCGTGGGCAGGGGGACAGCCGAAGAACTGAAACGGCACGGCCTCTGTTGCGACTATATGCCGGAGTCTTTTTATACGAAGGAGCTGGCGGCCGGGCTGTCCGGGATCCTTAAGCCGGAAGACCGGGTGCTGATCCCAAGGGCGCTGCGGGGATCAAAGGAGCTGCAGGCGATCTTATCCGCCCGCGGCATTGCCTTCCGGGATCTGCCGGTCTATGCGGTGAAGGGACAGCTTTGCGAGGCGGCGTGGGAGGATGGGCCGGATGCGGCAGTCTTTGCCAGCGCGTCCGGCGTGCATGCGCTGTTTCAGGAGGGAGGCGCCGGCCTCCTTCGGGACGTGCCGGTGTTCTGCATCGGCAGGGTGTGCGCGGCTGCCCTCGCGGAATACGGCGTGACCGCCGCCGCGGTGGCCGATGAGGCCTCGGCGGAAGGGATCGTGGAGGCGATGATCCGCTGGCGGACGGCGATGCGTTAGGTGAGGACAGGTGACGCGTTGGGCGCGGACAGGAGAGGGAGTAAGATGCATCAGGAATTGATCAGACGGTTAAGCGTGATCACGGAAGAGGAACGGGAGATCCTGGCGGGGCGGGGGATCGACCGCTCGCGGTATACGGAAGGGGAAGGGCTGACGATCGACAGCCGGAAAATGCTGGATGCAGGCAAGTTGATCCAGATCCGTCCCCACACCCGCTTTGTCCACTTCCCCAGACACCGGCATAACTACATTGAAGTGATTTATATGTGCAAAGGGGAGACTAGACACCGCATCGACGGCAGGCCGATCGTGCTGAAGGAGGGGGAGCTTTTGTTCCTCAATCAAAACGCGTGGCAGGAGATCCTGCCGGCGGGCGAGGAAGACGTGGCGGTGAATTTCATCATCCTGCCGGAATTTTTCGACGTGGCCTTTACGATGCTTGGAGAAGGGGAGAATCTTCTCCGGGACTTCCTGATCGGCTACCTGTGCGGAAGCGGCCGGTATGATAATTATCTGCACTTTCACGTGGCGGATGTGCTTCCGGTGCAGAATCTGGTGGAGAACATGATCTGGACGATCTTAAATGATCAGCCCGATAAACGGACCATCAATCAGACTACGATGGGGCTTTTGTTCATGCAGCTGACCTACTATACCGAGCGGCTGGAGACGGCAGGACAGTCCTTTGAGCAGAACCTGGTCCTGCAGGTGCTGCGCTACATCGACGGCAATTACCGGGACGGGCAGTTAAGGACGCTGGCGGATATGCTCGGCTATGATGTATACTGGCTGTCGCGGACGATCAGGAAGCTGACCGGCAGGAATTTCAAGGAGCTCTTGCAGATCAAGAAGCTGAACCAGGCGGCATACCTTTTGCTGAATACCAGGGTACCGGTGGCGGAGATCAGCATTGCGGTGGGTTATGACAACACCAGCTATTTTCACCGGATCTTCCGGGCGTATTATGGCCAGTCGCCCGGGGAATACCGCAGGGCGAACAAATAAGGACGTAAAATTTATGGTTTTGCGTCCTTATTTTTTTGCTCTTTTTTCGTTACAATGAGGTTGTTATGATCATCGTTTGGGATGGCAGTAAGGAGGACGCGATGGGACAGTATTATCTTGCGGTGGATATCGGCGCTTCCAGCGGCCGGCATGTGCTGGGGCGGATGGAGGACGGAAGGCTTTGCGTGGAGGAAATATACCGCTTCGAAAACGGGATGGAACTCCGGGACGGCGTGCTGTGCTGGGATGTGGAGCGGCTTTTTTCGGAGATCCTGGAGGGGATGCGGCGGTGCCGGGAGGCAGGGAAGATCCCGGTGAGCATGGGGATCGACACCTGGGCCGTGGATTTTGTCCTCCTGGATCGGGAGGGGCGGATCCTGGGAAAGACGGCGGGGTATCGCGACCGGAGGACGGATGGGATGGACCGGGCGGTGTACCGGTTGATTCCGGAAGAGGAACTGTATGCCAGGACGGGCATCCAAAAGCAGATATTCAATACCGTTTATCAGCTGATGGCGCTCCGCGAGAAGGAGCCGGAGATCCTGGCGCAGGCGGAAACGTTCCTGATGATCCCCGATTATTTCCACTACCGGCTGACCGGGGTAAGGAAGCAGGAGTACACCAATGCCACTACGACCCAGCTGGTCAGCGCGCAAACCGGCCGGTGGGATTATCCGCTGATCGAAACGCTTGGCTATCCGGAAAAGCTGTTCGGGCCGCTCTCCATGCCGGGAACGGTGGTGGGCGAACTGCTGCCGCAGATCCGGGATCAGGTGGGCTTTTCCTGTCAGGTGGTGCTTCCGGCCACCCACGATACCGCCTCGGCGGTGCTGGCGGTGCCGTCCAATGCGGAAGACATCCTTTATATCAGCTCCGGCACCTGGTCGTTAATGGGGACGGAGCGAAGAAAAGCAGACTGCAGCCGGGCCAGCATGGAGGCGAATTTTACCAATGAGGGAGGATACGGATTCCGGTTCCGGTATCTGAAAAACATCATGGGGCTGTGGATGATCCAGTCGGTTCGCCGGGAATTCGCGGTAAAATATACGTATCAGGAGATCTGCAGCCGGGCTTCGCGGGAGACGATCTCTTCGGTTGTAGACTGCAATGACGGACGTTTCCTGGCGCCGGCCAGCATGATCGGGGAGGTGCAGAGCGCCTGCCGGGAAAGCGGGCAGCAGGTACCTGAGACGCCGTGGCAGATCAGCGCCGTGATCTATAACAGCCTGGCGCGCTGCTACGCGAAGACGGCGGAGGAGATCGAGGCGCTGACCGGCCGTCACTACGACGGCATCCACGTGGTAGGCGGCGGCTCCAACGCCGATTATCTGAATGAGCTGACGGCGGACTTTACCGGCCGCCGGGTATACGCCGGCCCCGCGGAGGCGACGGCCATCGGCAACCTGGCCGCCCAGATGCTGCACGCCGGAATATTCTCCCATGTCCGGGAGGCAAGGGACTGCATTTTCCGGTCCTTTGCGGTCCGGACATGGGAGCCGAAAGAAAGGAGAAAATCATGACAACGATCAATGAACGCTACGCGATCGCGAAGGAAGCCTACGCCGCCATCGGCGTGGACACGGACAGCGCCATTGAGGCGCTGAAGAAGATACCGATCTCTATGCACTGCTGGCAGGGCGATGATGTGATCGGATTTGACGGCGGAGGCGCGCTGTCCGGAGGGATCCAGGCGACGGGAAATTATCCGGGCAGGGCCAGGACTCCGGAGGAGCTGATGGAGGATATCGACAGGGCACTGAGCCTGATCCCGGGAAAACACCGGCTGAACCTTCATGCCAGCTATGCGATCTTCGCGGAAGGCGAGCAGGTGGACCGGGACCGGCTGGAGCCGAAGCATTTTGCCAGATGGGTGGAGTTTGCCAGGGAGAGAGGCCTGGGCCTGGACTTTAATCCCACCATGTTCTCCCATCCGAAGGCGGAGAATGCCACGCTCTCCAGCGAGGATCCGGACATACGGAAATTCTGGATCGATCACTGCGTTGCCTGCCTGCGGATCGCTGAGTACTTTGCCCGCGAGCTGGACACGCACTGCATGGTGGACATCTGGATCCCGGACGGGTTTAAGGATATCCCCGCAGACAGGATGGCGCCCCGCGCCAGACTGAAGGATTCTCTGGATCAGATCCTGGCGGCCGGGTTTGACCGGGAACGGGTGTATGTGGCCGTCGAATCCAAGGTGTTCGGCATCGGCCTGGAGAGCTGCACCGTGGGTTCCCATGAGTTTTACATGAACTACGCGGCGAAGAACGACATCCTCTGCCTTCTGGACAACGGCCATTATCACCCGACGGAGCTGGTTTCCGATAAGATTTCTTCGATGCTGCTGTTTTACGATAAGCTGGCGCTGCATGTGACCCGGAGCGTGCGCTGGGACAGCGACCATGTGGTCCTCTATGATGATGAGACCAGGGAGATCGCCAAAGAGATCATCCGCGGCGGAGCGGACCGGGTGCTTCTGGCCCTGGATTTCTTCGATGCCAGCATTAACCGCGTCAGCGCGTGGGTGGTCGGCATGAGGAATATGCAAAAGGCCCTGCTCCATGCCCTGCTGATGCCGCAGGAGCGCTGGGCCGGCCTGCAGAAGGCGCGGGATTTTACCCGTCTGATGGCGGAAATGGAAGAATTCAAGACGCTCCCGATGGGCGCGGTGTGGGATTACTTCTGCCTGGATAACGGCGTGCCGGCGGGGGAAGCCTGGTTTGCGCAGGTGATGGATTACGAGGAGAAGGTCCTGTCGAAACGAAGATAGACCGGGATGGAGGAAAACGATGAAGGTATTAGAAGCAGAATTTGTACAGGGATTTATCCGCCTTTGCGATGACGGGTTCCATCAGAACTGGCATGAGCGCAACGGCGGCAATCTAAGCTACCGGATCAAAGAGGAAGAGGTCCGTCTGGTGGAAGAAGAACTGCGGTTTGACCGGCCGTGGCAGCCGATCGGGACGGCTGTGCCCGCGCTGGCGGGCGAATATTTCCTGGTGACCGGAAGCGGGAAATATTTCCGGAACGTGATCCTTGATCCGGCGGCCAATCTCTGTATCATCCAGCTGGATGAGCTTGGGGAGAATTTCCGCATTGTCTGGGGACTGGTTAACGGCGGACGGCCGACCAGCGAACTGCCCTCCCACCTGATGAACCTGGAAGTAAAAAAGCTGGAGACCAACGGGCGCTACCGGGTGGTCTACCACGCGCACCCCGCCAATGTCATTGCCCTGACCTTCGTCCTTCCTCTGGAGGACCGGGTATTTACCAGGGAGCTGTGGGAGATGGCCACGGAATGCCCGGTGGTGTTCCCGGACGGCGTAGGCGTGGTGGGCTGGATGGTCCCCGGCGGCCGGGAGATCGCCGTGGCCACCAGCGAGCTGATGAAGAAATACGATGTGGCCATCTGGGCCCATCACGGTATGTTTTGTTCCGGCGAGGATTTCGATCTGACCTTCGGCCTGATGCACACGGTGGAAAAGTCGGCGCAGATCCTGGTGAAGGTCCTGAGCATGAGGCCGGATAAGCGCCAGACCATTACGCCGAAGAATTTCCGCGACCTGGCGGCAGACTTCAAGGTGACGCTGCCGGAAGAATTCCTGTACGAAAAATAAGACAAAAGTTCTGCCCGGGAGGTACTTCCCGGGTTTTTTTGGTTGTCAAAATCCGGGATTCGTTATACCATGATACCAGAGCCGGGGAGCGGACAGCGCAGGCGTTTCTTTGCGTTAACCCCGGCAATCACGGGAAATGAGGGAAGAACATGGCGGTTACCCAGATTGTCTTTATCTTTGTTTTTTTGCCCTGCTGCCTGGCCGGGTATTACGGATTGGCGCTGGCTGAGTGGAAATGGAAAAAAATCGAGGCATACAGGCTCAAAGATCTCTTCCTGTGCGCGGCAGGCATCGGCTTTTACGCCTGCGCGGGGATCCGGGACGCGTTTTTTCTGCTCCTCTACGCGGCGGTGATCTGCCTGGCCTGCCGGATGATTAAGTCGGGGCGGGCCGGAGAATGGCGGAAATTCTGGCTGACCCTGGCGGTCCTCTTTGCCCTGGCGGTCCTGTTCGTCTGTAAATACGCGGGGTTTGTGTACCGTATCTTCACCGGAAGGAGTCCGGGCGTCAGCATCGCAGCGCCGCTTGGGATCTCGTTTATCACTTTTTCCGCCGTCTCCTGTCTGGCGGATACCTTCCGCGGGGAGGCGCCGGCGGGGAGTTTCCTGGATGTGACGCTGTATCTGACCTTCTTTCCGAAAGTAAGCTCCGGCCCCATCCAGCGATGGAAGGATTTTCAGGGGCAGATCGTCCGTAAAATGCCGGATTCGCAGCGGGTGCTGCAAAGCATCAACCGCATCATTATCGGGATGGCCAAGAAGCTGATCCTGGCGGATACCTTCGGCGGCGTGGTGGCCGATATCCAGGAAAATGTGGCTTACGGGATCGACACCCCGACCGCCTGGGGCTGCGCCCTGCTGTATATGCTGCAGATCTACTACGATTTTGCCGGATATTCGGACATTGCCATCGGCCTGGCCGGCCTGTTCGGCATCCGGATCGAGGACAACTTCCGCTTTCCCTATCTTTCCCGCTCGATCACGGAATTCTGGAGACGATGGCATATCTCGCTGGGCGTCTGGTTCAGGGAATATGTGTACATCCCTCTGGGCGGAAACCGCAAAGGACAGAAAAAGACCCTGCGCAATCTGTTCCTGATCTTTCTGCTGACGGGGATCTGGCACGGGGCCGGCTGGAATTACATCCTGTGGGGCGTGTTAAATGGGGGGTGCGTGATGGCCGAGCGATGTGTCCGTGACCGGACATGGTACCGGAGAACGCCGGGCGCGGTGAAGTGGGCGGCGACCATGGCGGTCGTGTATTTCAGCTGGATCCCTTTCCGGCTGACCAGCCTGAGCGATATCCGAGGCTTTTTGTCCATCATGCTGGGATTTGCGGACTTCCCCTGCATCGATCTTGCTTTTGCCTATTTCTTTGAATTTAAGGTCCTCGTCCTGATGGGCATTGCCATCGCAGGCGCCACGGTGCTTGCCTGGGAGCCGTTCAGGCGTCTGGCGGTGTGGGCGGAGCAGAGGCCGCTCTCCCTGGCGGCGCAGGAAATCCTTTTGCTGATCCTGGCGGCGGTGGATGTGATGTGCATCGTAAACTCCACTTACAGTCCGTTTCTGTATTTTCAGTATTAAGACGGGGAGGAACGCAGATGAGAACGATTCGAATGATCCTGATCGTCATGTTCGCCGCCGCCCTTCTGGCGCCGGTGGCTGCCTTTAACTGGGAAGAAAATGTGGTTTCCGCGATCGATAACCGGACGCTGATGAACAATCCTTTCGGGGAAAATTACGTTTCTTCCGGATCGCTGCTCTCCGATCTGTCCGCCTATGTGGAGGACCGCATTGGATTTCGCGATGAGATGATCCAGGGCTATACCCTGTTAAATGACCGTCTCTTCCACAAGATGGTCCATCCCACTTACGATTACGGGGAAGACGGCTATGTTTTTTTCAAAACCGGCCGGAACACCAGGTTCGGGGAGTTTCACCGGGAGTTTGCCCTTTTCATCAAGCGAGCGCAGGATTACTGCACGGAAAAAGGCGTTCCCTTCCTCTTCGTTTTTAATCCGGCCAAGACGACGGTGCTTTCCGATAAACTCAGGAAGGGAATCAATTACAACGCGGGATGGGTGCAGGAGTTTTTAGACTGCCTGGACGAACTCGGCGTCAACTACCTGGACAATACCCCGCTTCTAAAGGAGAAGACACAGGAGGGCGAGGCTGTCTTTAATCGGGTGTACAATGCCGGACACTGGAACGATCTGGGCGCTTTTTACGGCGGAAACGCCATCCTTTCCCGTCTGCGGGCATATTTTCCCGATCTGCACATCAATGCGATGGATGAGTATACGATCGAGCAGAAGTTGAACACGACCCTTATGGTTTCGGAATTTCCGATCCACGAATATGAGCCGGTCTTTACGCCCCTCGACCCGGTGGAGGAGCTGACCGATCAGTATGCCGGCCAGATCGAACTGGATCATCAGTACCGGACGTTCCGCTATCTGCGCAATCCCAAACGCGCGGCGGAAGGCGCGCCGAAGGTCCTTTCCTTTCAGGGAAGCTACATGAACGGCATGGGATATAAATTTCTGGAAAACAGTTTCGGCGAGTACATCATCATCCATGATTACCAGAATATCTTCAATCTGGACTACTATTTTGAGTTCTTCCAGCCGGACTGTGTGATCTTTGAGACAGCAGAATACACGCTGACGACGGAGTACTATGATCTGGAAACGATGAAAGCGACGGAGTTTTAACCGGACCGGACGGCGATGCGGCCGTGAAACGGTTTCGCCTGCCGGCCGTGCATGATGAGGAATACCAAATGAGCAAAAGAGGAGGACCATGGAAACGATGGGGGATAAGGAAAACAGCTGTGCAAAGCTGAACCGGCAGCTCGCGGATGCGGAGAAAGTGCTGGTCGGGATCGGCGCGGAATGGAAGCTTTCGGAGGATGCCGGTGCCGGGCGGATCGCAGAGGTGCGGGATGGGTACCGCCGGTTATCGGCGCTGCTGAAGGACAAGGACTATTTTATCGTGACTACATTGACGGACGGGGAAATCTGGGAGACGGATCTTGATGGCGCGAGGGTCGTGGCGCCGTGCGGGAACCGGCGTCTCTATCAGTGTGAGAAAGCCTGCGTCAGGGAGGTCTGGGCGGCGTCGCCGCTGCCGGAGAAGGTCTGTCCCCGCTGCGGCAGCCCGCTTGTGGAAAACACCATTCAGGCAGAACATTATGTGGAAGAGGGCTACCTTCCACAGTGGAAGGCGTACCAGACCTGGCTTGCCGGTACCCTGAACCGGAAACTTCTGGTGCTGGAGTTGGGTGAAGGCTTCCGGACGCCGACGGTGATCCGCTGGCCGTTCGAGAAGACGGTGTTCTTTAATCAGAAATCCCGGATGTTCCGGATCCACGAGCATCTGTACCAGGTCAGCCGGGAGATAGGAGAGCGCGCGGTTTCGGTTGCGGAAAATTCCCTGTCCTTTATCCGGGACATGCGTTAGAAGAGTTGTGCGGCAGGACAAGCTGTGATAAAATACCTTGTAACGCCGGAAAACTGTCGGAAAACAAAGAGAGAAAAGGACGGGATGAGATGATTGGGATCATTGATTATGATGCGGGAAATATCAAAAGCGTAGAGAAGGCTCTCCTGTCCCTGGGGCAGGAGGCGGTGGTTACCAGAGATCCGCAGACCCTTCTGGAGGCGGACAAGGTGATCCTGCCGGGCGTGGGGGCGTTCGGCGATGCCATGGGCAGGCTGCGCCAGTACGGACTGGTGGAGGTGATCTGGCGCATCGCAGAGTCGGGAACCCCCCTTTTGGGAATCTGCCTGGGGCTGCAGCTGCTCTTTGACAGCAGCGAAGAAAGCCCGGGCGTGAAAGGGCTGGGTATCCTTCCGGGAAAGATTCTGCGGATCCCGGACCGGCCGGGGCTTAAGATCCCGCACATGGGATGGAATTCCCTGCGTATTTCCGAGGGGGCCGGATTGTTCCGGGGCATCCCTCAGGATGCCTACGTCTATTTTGTGCATTCCTATTACCTGCAGGCGGACGATCCGGCCATGGTGGCGGCCGCGGCGGAGTACGGCGTGAATATCCATGCCTCGGTGGAGCACCGGAATATATTCGCCTGCCAGTTTCACCCGGAAAAGAGCGGCGATGTGGGACTTCGGATTCTTAAGAACTTTATTCAGTTATCTTAGGAGGCTTTATGTTTACGAAACGAATTATTCCCTGTTTGGATGTCGATCACGGACGCGTGGTAAAAGGCGTGAACTTTGTCAATCTTAAGGATGCGGGCGATCCGGTGGAGGTAGGCGCGGCCTATGACCGGGCAGGCGCGGATGAATTGGTCTTTCTGGACATCACCGCCACCTCCGACGGCAGGAACACCGCGGTAGAGCTGGTCCGGAGAGTGGCCGAGCGGATCTTTATCCCCTTTACCGTGGGCGGCGGCATCCGTACGGTGGACGATTTCCGGATGCTCCTTCGGGAAGGGGCCGATAAGATCTCCATTAATTCTTCCGCGATCAATACGCCGGAGCTGATCTCGCAGGCGGCGGACAAGTTCGGCAGCCAGTGCGTCGTGGTGGCGGTGGATGCCAAGCGCCGGGCGGACGGCTTAGGATGGAACGTTTACAAAAACGGCGGACGCATTGACACGGGGCTGGATGTGCTGGAGTGGGTCGACCGCGCCTGCCGCATGGGCGCGGGGGAGATCCTGCTGACCAGCATGGACTGCGACGGCACCAGGGCCGGCTACGATATCCCGTTAACCAGGGCGGTGGCAGAGACCGTATCGGTCCCGGTGATTGCCTCCGGCGGAGCGGGAACGATGGAGCATTTTTATGAGGCGTTGACCGAAGGCGGCGCGGATGCGGCGCTCGCGGCCTCACTGTTTCATTACAAGGAGCTGGAGATCGGGACACTGAAGGCATATCTGTCCGCGCGGGGCGTTCCCATGCGGCGGAATCAGGATGAAGAAAGGTTAGATCAGGATGGGTGCGATTGACAATGACTGGCTGGAGCCGCTCCGGGGCGAGTTCCGAAAACCTTATTACCGGAAGCTGTACGACACGGTAAAGCATGAGTACGAGACCAGGCGGATATTTCCGGCGGCGGATGATATTTTTAATGCCTTCGCCTTTACCCCGCTCCATCAGGTAAAGGTAGTGATCCTCGGCCAGGATCCTTATCACGGCGAGGGGCAGGCCCACGGCCTCTGCTTTTCGGTGAAGCCCGACGTGCAGATCCCGCCGTCGCTGGTGAACATCTATCAGGAATTAAAGGACGACCTGGGGTGCTATATACCGGATAACGGCTATCTGAAAAAATGGGCGGATCAGGGGGTGCTTCTTCTCAACACGGTCCTGACGGTCCGCGCCCATGAGGCCAATTCCCATCGGAATATCGGCTGGGAGGAATTTACCGACGCGGCGATCCGGGTGCTGAACGCACAGGACCGGCCCATGGTCTTTCTGCTGTGGGGACGGCCGGCGCAGATGAAGAAGCCCATGCTGGATAATCCCGGGCACCTGATCCTGGAGGCGCCGCACCCCAGTCCGCTTTCTGCGTACCGGGGCTTCTTCGGGTGCCGGCATTTCAGCAGGACCAACGCGTTTCTCAAGGCGCATGGTCTGGAGCCGGTCGACTGGCAGATCGAAAATATTCATTGACGGTAAAGGGAATGGCCTTGCGGTGAGAAGGGCCGGGCCGCCAAAGCGGCAGGCTATAGGAGGGTAAATATGAGTTTAATAGAAATCTTGAAGGTGATCGTTCAGGGCATCGTGGAGGGTTTTACCGAGTGGCTTCCCATCAGCAGTACCGGACATATGATCCTGGTGGATGAGATCATCCACATGGATCAGCCCCAGGCGTATCTGGATGTGTTTTTTGTGGTGATCCAGCTGGGCGCCATCCTGGCCGTGGCGCTCCTGTACTTTGATAAGCTGAATCCGTTTTCCCGGCGGAAGAAGGCAGCGGCCAGAAGGGGTACGCTGATCCTGTGGATGAAGATCATCGTGGCCTGCATCCCGGCCGCGATCCTGGGGATCCTGTTTAATGACTGGATGGAAGAACATCTGATGAATGCCTATGTGGTGTCGGCGGCGCTGATCATCTACGGCGTGATCTTTATCCTGCTGGAAAACCGGAACCAAAACGTCCGTTTCCCCATCCAGAAGACCGGGCAGATCACTTTCCGGACCGCCTTCTATATCGGGCTGTTCCAGCTGCTGAGCCTGGTCCCCGGCACATCTCGTTCCGGATCGACCATCCTTGGGGCCATGCTTTTGGGCTGCAGCCGGGGAGTGGCGGCTGAATTCTCTTTTTTTCTGGGGATCCCGGTCATGCTGGGGGCCAGCCTGCTGAAGATCGTTTCCTTCTTCGCGGACGGGAATAGCTTTACCGGGCCGCAGGTCGTTTATATGCTCCTGGGCATGGTGATTGCCTTCCTTGTGTCGATCTACTCCATCCGGTTCCTGATGGGCTACGTCCGGAAGCATGACTTTAAGTTTTTCGGCTACTACCGGATCGTTCTGGGCATCATGGTGATCGCCTATTTCGGCATATCGGCGCTGGCCGGCTAGAGGACGGGTTTATGCCAGACTGTCCGCGATCTCATAGATCAGCCGCTCGGAATCTTCCCAGCCCAGGCAGGGATCGGTGATGGACTTGCCGTAGCAGCCGTCGCCGACCTTCTGTGCGCCGGGTTCGATGTAGCTTTCGATCATCAGGCCCTTGACAAAGGAACGGATCTCGGAGGCATGGCGGCGGCTGTGGAGTACTTCCTTGGAGATGCGGATCTGCTCCAGATAGCGCTTATTGGAGTTTGAGTGGTTCGCGTCGACGATGCAGGCCGGATGCAGCAGGTTTCCCCGCTTTGCATAAAGCTGGTACAGCAGTTCCAGATCTTCAAAATGGTAGTTGGGGATGCACTGCCCGTGCTTGTTGACCGCGCCGCGGAGGATGGTGTGGGTCAGCGGATTTCCGGCGGTCTTCACTTCCCAGCCGCGGAAGATGAACTCATGGCTGTGCTGCGCGGCATAGACGGAGTTCAGCATGACGGACAGATCGCCGCTGGTAGGATTCTTCATGCCTACCGGTACGTCGCAGCCGCTGGATACCAGGCGGTGGTACTGGTTCTCTACGGATCGTGCGCCGACGGCGATGTAGGACATCATGTCGGACAGATAACGCAGATTTTCCGGATAAAGCATCTCATCGGCGGTGGTCATGCCGGTTTCGCGCAGGACCCGCATATGCATGTGCCGGATGGCCAGGATGCCTTCCAGCATGTTTGGCTTCTTTTCCGGATCCGGCTGGTGGAGCATGCCTTTGTAGCCTTCTCCGGTAGTCCGGGGCTTATTGGTATAGACACGGGGGATGATGATGATCTTGTCGGCCACCTTTTCCTGTACGCGGGCCAGGCGGTTGGCGTAATCGCACACCGCGTCCTCGTTATCCGCGGAGCAGGGGCCGATGATCAGGATAAATTTATCGCTCTCTCCGGTAAATACATTCGCGATCTCCTGATCGCGTTTTTTCTTTATCTCCGCCAGTTCCAGGGGAAGAGGATACTGTTCCCGGATCTCGGCCGGCGTCGGGAGCTTGGCAATGAACTCGAAACTCATGGTAATAAACCTCCATAATTTGTCAACAAAATTGTAAGTTACGTAAGCCATTTGTAATTTGACCGGCAACCATCGGTCAATTATAATATAAATACAGATGGAAGGCAAGACAATGTCTGTGTAGAAATGCCGGTGGGACGGAAGGCAAAACGATCGGACGGGACGATACGCTGTCGCGGACCGGGGCAAAGAAAAACAAGGGGCCGGATGACAAGCCGGAAGAATAGGGAGAGGATAATGATGAAAAAAAGAAAAGTGATCATTGCCGCGGGTCTGGCTGCAGTTTTGGGTACGGGAGCCACTGCAGCTGCCTTCGGCGGGGCGAACCGGATCATCTGCGTAGAGGACGGAAGCCGTCAGGTATTCCAGATCGAGGACGGACAGATGACGGAGGTTGCGGAAACCGTGGAGAGCACGGAGACCGCGGAAAGCACGGAAACGACGGAAAGCGCGGAGGCCGGGACCGGCATGCAGATGCAGCTGGAGTCCGTCCGGATGTGGGGGACCGTCACAGGGACCGATGAAAACCGCTTTAGCTTCAACAGCCAGACCACGGACAGCTACCAGGGCGAGGTGGTCATTTACCTCGACCCGGAGCAGACGCTGATCTTGGACAGCACGACCGGATATCCGGCGGACCAGGATCAGATCGTGACCGGAAGCGCCGTCACCCTCTACGCGGGACCGGCGATGACCATGAGCATCCCCCCGCAGATGACGGCGGTGGTGGTCTTTGTGAACATTCCGGCGGATGGTTCGACGCCGTTATACGGGATGGCGGCGGATCTGGCGGACGATGGCGAGGGCGGTTATCTGCTGACCATGACGGACGGACAGACCATCGCGGTTCCGGCAGACTGCCAGATCACCCCCTACCTGACCAGGCAGACGGTGACCCTGCAGGATCTGACCGGGGGAAAGACATTCCTGGTATGGCTGGATGCGGACGGCGCGGCAGAGAGGATCGTTCTGTTCAATTCCTGACGGCCGCGCCCGGCGCCGGACCGGTTTACTTACTCATCGCACACCTGCAGGATGTAGAATTTCAGATAGTAAGAAGAGGCGTCTCCTGACCAGAGGATCGGATGATCCGGAGCCTGTGTACGGTACTCCACCTGGCGGAGGCGCTTATGCGCGCCTGCGGCGGCTTCGCGGATGGTCCGGGCAAAGAGCTGCGGATCCATAAAGTGAGAGCAGGAGCAGGTGGCCAGAAAGCCGCCGCTGCGGACCAGCTTCATGCCCCGGAGATTGATCTCCCGATAGCCTTTGACGGCGTTTTTGATGGAGCTGCGGGATTTGGTAAAGGCCGGGGGATCCAGGATCACGATGTCGAAGCGGCGTCCTTTGGCTTCCAGTTGGGGAAGCAGCGAAAAGACATCGGCGCAGCAAAATTCCACGCGGTCAGAGAGCCCGTTCAGCGCGGCGTTTTCCCGGGCCTGATCGATGGCCAGCTGGGAGGCGTCCACGCCCAGGACGGCGGCGGCGCCCGCGATGCCGGCGTTTAAGGCGAAGGAGCCGGTGTGGGTGAAGCAGTCTAAGACTTCTTTTCCCGGGCAGAGGCGCTGGATCGCCAGACGGTTGTACTTCTGGTCCAGGAAAAAGCCGGTTTTTTGTCCGTCCTTGACATCCACCAGGTAGCGGACCCCGTTTTCTTCGATCTCCACTTTCGTGTCGAAGGGCTGACTGATGAAGCCTTTATACCGTTCCATGCCTTCCTGGAGACGGACCTTGGCATCGCTTCGTTCGTAAATGCCCCGGACGGTGATGCCGTCTTCCGCCAGGACCTTCTGCAGCGCGGCCAGGATGAGAGGCTTTAGCCGGTCGATGCCCAGGGCGAGCGATTCCACCACCAGGATATCCTCAAATTTATCGACGACGATCCCGGGCAGGAAGTCCGCCTCGCCGAAGATCACGCGGCAGCTTCGGGTGTCTACGGTCGACTTCCGGTATTCCCAGGCGTTTCTTACCCGCATTTCGATAAAATCCCCGTCGATGGTCACGCCGGGTTTCCGTGTCATCATGCGGATGGAGATGGTTGACTTCCGGTTGAGAAATCCCTGCCCCAGCGGATAGCCGTCAAAATCCTCCACATGGACCAGATCGCCGTCCCGGCAGTCGCCGGTGATCCGGTTGATCTCGTTGTCATATATCCAGGAGCCGCCGGCCTTCAGTGAACGGCCGGCACCTTTTTTTATGCGTACGGATGCAGCACTCATTTCTTTCCTCCATTTTTCGGACCGCGGCCCGCACCGATCGGCATGCCGGAGCGGTCGCAAGATGACGGCGCCGGAAGGTACTCTGGCGCCGTCATCATTGTAGCATGGGGCCGGAAAACACGCAAGATTTTCCGGCGAAAAGAGCGCGGTCAGGCAGGATTGCGCCTTGCGTTCTGCCGGCGGGCTTGTTATACTATTAACGAAAAGCAGCGGCTTCGGGCGGCGGACAGATGCGCTGTCCCGGGGCCCTGCCGGAAAAGAAAGGAGAAGATGGTCATGGCAAATCGAATTGTATTAAATGAGACTTCTTATCACGGCGCGGGCGCCATCCAGGAGATCGCAAACGAGGCAAAGGGACGCGGGTTTAAGAAGGCGTTTGTCTGCTCAGACCCGGATCTGATCAAATTTAATGTGACGAAAAAGGTGACGGACATCCTGGACGGGGCCGGTCTGGAGTATACGATCTACTCCAACATTAAGGCCAATCCCACGATCGAGAACGTACAGAGCGGCGTGAAGGCCTTCCGGGAATCCGGCGCGGATTATCTGGTCGCCATTGGCGGCGGTTCCTCGATGGACACGGCCAAGGCGATCGGCATCATCGTGGCGAACCCGGAGTTTGAGGATGTGGTCAGCCTGGAAGGCGTTGCGCCGACGAAGAATAAATGTGTTCCCATTATCGCGGTTCCCACGACGGCAGGCACGGCGGCTGAGGTGACGATCAATTACGTGATCACCGACGCGCAGAAGAACCGGAAGATGGTCTGTGTCGATGTCCATGATATCCCTGTGGTGGCAATCGTCGATCCGGAGATGATGGCTACGATGCCCAAAGGACTGACGGCCGCGACCGGCATGGACGCGCTGACCCACGCGATCGAAGGCTACATCACCAAGGCTGCATGGGAGATGACCGATATGTTCCATCTGAAGGCAATCGAGATCATTGCCGCTTCCCTGCGCGACGCGGTGAACAACACCACCGAGGGACGCGCGCAGATGGCTCTTGGCCAGTATATTGCCGGTATGGGCTTTTCTAATGTAGGACTGGGCATCGTTCATTCGATGGCGCATCCCCTGGGTGCTTTATATGATACGCCCCACGGTGTGGCCAATGCCATCATCCTGCCCGCCGTCATGGAGTACAATGCGCCGGCTACCGGAGAAAAGTACAGGGATATCGCCAAGGCCATGGGCGTGGAAGGCACGGAGAGGATGACGCAGGAAGAGTACAGGAAGGCGGCGGTTGACGCGGTAAGAAAGCTGTCCCGGGATGTGGGGATCCCGGCGGACTTAAAGGAGATCGTAAAGCCGGAGGATGTGCAGTTTTTGGCTGAATCCGCCTACGCGGATGCCTGCCGTCCCGGAAATCCCCGGGATACCTCGGTGGAAGAGATCAAGGCGCTGTACGAGTCGCTGATGTAAATTTCCCTTCCGCGCGCCGGAGAGCGCAGGATCATAAAAAGACAAAGGAGAAGATTAAGGAGGCAGCTGCAATGCGAATGGGTATCGATCTTGGCGGAATGTCGGCCAAGCTGGGACTGGTAAATGAGAAAAACGAGATCGTGGAAAAACTGGTGATCCCCACCAGGCTGGATGTGCCGGCCGAAGAGATGGTCCGGGATATGGCGGAAGCGGCAAAGACCCTTGCCGCAAAGCGAGGATTAAAGGTGGAGGATCTGGAGGGGATCGGGATCGGATGCCCGGGAACGATAGACCAGAAGAACGGCAGCATTCTGTATTCCAATAACTTCTCCTGGGAGGACGTTCACATCCTTTCGGTGATGAAAGAGTCCCTGGGCGACGTCCCCATGGATATCGCCAATGACGCCGATGCGGCGGCGCTGGGCGAGGTCTGCGCCGGTGCGGCGCAGGGCGCAAAGCATGCCATCCTCCTGACGCTGGGGACAGGCGTAGGCGGCGGCGTGATCCTGGACGGAAAGATCTTTTGCGGCGGCGTCGCCGGGGGCTGCGAGCTGGGGCATATGGCGATCACGGAGAATGGAGAGCTGTGCACCTGCGGGCGCAGGGGGTGCCTGGAAGCCTATGCTTCCGCGTCGGCCCTCCTGCGCATGGCCAGGAAGGCGGCGGCAGAGCATCCGGAATCGGTGATGAATCAGATGTGCGGCGGCGACCTGGAGAAGATGAACGGAAAGATCCCCTTTGACGCGGCGGCGGCCGGCGACGCGGCGGGGCATCAGGTGGTGGAAGAATATGAGGACCATCTTGCCTTCGGCATCGCGAATCTCATCAACATCTTCCGTCCGGAAAAGGTGATCCTTGGCGGCGGCGTGGCTGCCCAGAAGGAGAACCTGACCGGACCGCTGCAGAAAAAGACCGAACGCATGTGCTACGGCGGGCGCTACGGCCAGATCGCGCCCATCGTTACGTCCTGTCTGGGGAATGACGCGGGGATCATCGGGGCGGCGAATCTGGTCGGGCGCTAGGCTTCCCAGCGCCCGGAAGCGCCGCAGGGAAGCGCCAGGCCGTTGGAAGAAACAGGAAGCCCCACCTCATCGGCGGTCACGTGCCCGCCGCGGCGCCTGGACACTTCGGTCCCCAGCAGATAGGAGAGCACAGAGGGGGCCAGGCCGGTGGTGTAAGAGTTGATCAGATAAAACAGGGGGTCGTCCGACAGCAGGGCGGCGCACAGCTTCACCAGCGGGTGGAGACAATCCTCAAGCTTCCAGATCTCGCCCTTGGGGCCTCTGCCATAAGACGGCGGATCCATGATAATGGCGTCGTAGCGGTTTCCGCGTCGGATCTCACGCTCCGCGAACTTAATGCAGTCATCCACGATCCAGCGGATCGGCGCGTTTTCCAGGCCGCTCGCCTTCGCGTTTTCTTTTGCCCAGCCGACCATGCCCTTCGAGGCGTCGACGTGGGTCACGGAGGCGCCGGCGGCCGCGGCGGCCAGCGTGGCGCCACCGGTATAGGCGAATAAGTTCAGGACCTTGACGGGGCGCCCTGCAGTCCGGATCTTTTCGCCAAACCAGTCCCAGTTCACCGCCTGCTCCGGGAAAAGCCCGGTATGCTTAAAATGAAAAGGCTTCAGATGGAAGGTCAGGCTGCCGTACCGGATGGACCACTGTTGGGGCAGGTCGAAAAATTCCCACTCGCCTCCGCCCCTGGAGCTGCGGTGATAGTGCCCGTTCGGCCGTTTCCAGCTCCTGTGTTCTCTGGGCGTATCCCAGATCACCTGCGGATCCGGGCGGATCAGCAGGTATTTCCCCCATCTCTCCAGCTTCTCACCCTTGGAGCAGTCGATCACCTGGTAGTCCTGCCATTTCTCTGCTTTCCACATATCCTTGATTTCCTTTCTGTATGTCGTCATCCCATTATAGTCCACGGTGCGAAGAAGCGTCAAGGCATTCCTTTTGCGCGGCCGGCCGGACCGGCGTTTCTTCGGAAAGGCGGACGTTTCGACGTAGCAAAAATGTAAGAAAATCGAAAAAGAAAATTTGTTGCAACAATGGAAAAAACTTGCTAAAATTTGCCATGTGTAGTAGTATTATTTACAGAATATGTGCATCCATGAGTCGCGGCCGATTACCCGTCGGCAGACTTTCAGAGTAAACAAGGAGCGTAAACAGTGATGAGGCGAAAGATAGGAGCAGTTTTTATCCTGACTGTGGTCCTGAGTGTCATGACGGCGATTTCTGCGTGGGCGGATGCCGGCTGGGTGTTGAATAACGGCCAGTGGCAGTACCAGGATAAGTACGGAAATATCGTAACGAATGAGTGGCAGAAAGGCGCGGACGGCGAGTACCGTTATCTGAACGGTTCCGGTTATATGGCGGTGAGCACTTGGATCGACGATGAGTATTATGTAGACAGCGACGGAATCAGACTGACCAACAGCTGGCTTTGCGTCGAGGGTTCTTCCAAGACGGCAAGCGGCACTGCCTGGTATTACTTTGACAGCACGGGGAAGGCGGTAAAGGACGGCTGGAAGAAGGTCGATAATGTCTGGTACTATTTCGACGATGACGGCGTTATGCAGACCGGCTGGGTCGATGAGGATCAGTATTACACGGATGAAAACGGACAGATGCTGACGGGCTGGCAGCTGCTGTATCCGCCGGAAGATGTTTACTACGACGAAGACGAAGAGGATGAGTACGATCCCTTCCTTCAGGATGATAATGAGGGAAAGTACTGGTATTATTTTAAGGAAAACGGCAAGAAGGTGACGCCGAGCGACACCGGGAATGAGTATGGTACCGTCCGCATCGACGGCTATTATTACTGCATGAATACAGACGGCGCCCTCCAGTTCGGCTGGAAGAACGTGGGCGGGGGGAGCACGATCACCAGCTACAAGTATTTCCAGGCTGACGGAAAGATGGTGACCGGCTGGTACTCCCTGGCAGCGCCCCGGGGCATCGACGACAGCAGCGATGAGGTGCACTGGTACTATTTCAATTCCAAGGGCGTGCCGAAGGCGGATGAGGACGGGATCGCTACGAAGAGTGACCTGGTCACCATCGATGGCAAGACCTATCTGTTCAACAGCCTGGGGAATCCGGTATACGGACTGCGAAAGGTGTACTTAAGCGATACGGCGGATGAAGACAACTTCACCTCCTACTACTTCGGCGAGGGAGATAATGACTGCTGGGCCCACACCGGAAAGACGAAGGTGGAGGAAGACAGCGGCGAAGAGAATACCTTCTACTTTACCTCCGCGGGCCGCGGCTTTACCGGTATTAAGGATAACTACCTGTATTATGTGGGAAAGCTTCAGGTGGCCCAGAGCGACAAGTATGAACTAATCAATATCCCCGGAAAGGATTATGCGGTCATGGTGAATTCCTCCGGGAAGGTCATGAAGAGCACTACCGTGAAGATGTCAGATGACGTGAAATACAAAACCAACAGCTCCGGTCAGGTGATCGCGATCGACGGCGTGGAAGTGTCCGGCGTGATGGGAGTCGATCCGGAAGAGCCGGATTACGTAACCGATGACTGGTGATCGGATTGAGCAGGCGCAGGCACCGCGGAAGCGGCGCCTGCGCCTGGGTTTGAGAGGCTGCCCTGCGCGCGATACGCGCAGGGCAGCCTCTTTGCGGCGGTGCGCCTGGCGGCAGTCTTCCTGAAAAAGATAAAAAAGCGCTTGCATTGCGGGGGAAAATATGATATCCTTTAAAGGCTGTGGCATGATAGCGATGAAGCGTGAGGTTGCTGCCCGAGACAGGGCAGGTTTTCCGTGGAGCGAATGTCAAGTTAGAAAACTGGCGACAAGTCACTGTACCAATTAAAGATCTGCGAGGAAGAAGCAGAGGCGCGTGTGTGCAGATGATTGCGACACACACGGAAACGTGTACAGTCACCGCTTGTCGTACTTCGTAAAAGTGCGAAAAGGAGGCGACTTTTTTTATGGCAAGTCAAGTAATGAGAATCACACTGAAGGCGTACGATCATCAGCTGGTGGATCAGTCTGCCGGAAAGATCATCGAGACGGTGAAGAAGACCGGATCCAAGGTGAGCGGACCGGTGCCGCTGCCCACGAAGAAGGAAGTGGTCACCATCCTGCGTGCCGTACATAAGTACAAGGATTCCAGAGAGCAGTTCGAGCAGAGGACCCACAAGAGACTGATCGATATCATCTCTCCCAGCCAGAAGACCGTTGATGCGCTGTCCAAGTTGGAGATGCCCGCCGGTGTTTACATCGACATCAAGATGAAGAACAAGGGCTGATTTGGAGGACGATGATTCAGACCGTCCGGAAGGACGGGGAATTGAGAGATCCGGAATAGTTTAGATATAAAAGCAACACTACTTCCTAAAAGGAATCAACATACCGTCTTCGCCCGGACAGGGAAGCGGTTCATAGTGTTCCACCTATATTAGACTGCTCTAGGATGAACGCGTTCCGCGTTCCGCTGTAGATCATGAAAACAGGAGGTAAAAAGATGAAGAAGGCGATTTTAGCGACGAAAGTCGGCATGACTCAGATCTTCAATGATGAGGGTGTGTTAACCCCCGTGACCGTACTGCAGGCCGGACCCTGCGTGGTAACGCAGGTTAAGACCGTGGAGAATGACGGTTACAAGGCGGTGCAGGTTGGCTTTGTTGACAAGAGAGAAAAGCTGGTGAACAAGCCTCAGAAAGGCCACTTCGACAAGGCGGGCGTTTCCTATAAGAGATACGTAAGAGAGCTTCGCCTGGAGAATGCAGAAGAGTATTCCGTAAAGGATGAGATCAAGGCAGACATCTTCGCCGCAGGCGATAAGATCGACGCAACCGCAATTTCCAAGGGCAAGGGCTTCCAAGGCGCGATCAAGAGACTGGGCCAGTCCAGAGGACCGATGGCGCACGGTTCCAAGTTCCACCGCCATCAGGGTTCGAATGGTTCTGCTACCACCCCTGGCCGTGTCTTCAAGGGCAAGGGAATGCCCGGACATATGGGACATGAGCAGGTGACCATTCAGAATCTGGAGATTGTCAAGGTTGACGCTGAGAACAATCTGATTCTGGTTAAGGGCGCTGTTCCAGGACCGAAGAAGGCACTGGTAACCATCAAAGAAACCGTCAAGGTTTCCAAGTAAGCTTTTAGTCGGAAAGGAGGATCACACAGATGGCAAACGTATCTGTTTTTAATATGGAAGGCAAGGAAGTTGGCACATTAGAGCTGAACGATGCCGTGTTTGGTGTTGAAGTAAACGAGCACCTGGTGCACCTGGCAGTCGTTGCCCAGCTTGCAAATAAGCGTCAGGGTACGCAGAAGGCGAAAACCCGCTCTGAGGTATCCGGCGGCGGAAGAAAGCCCTGGAGACAGAAGGGAACCGGCCACGCGAGACAGGGTTCCACCAGATCTCCCCAGTGGACCGGCGGCGGCGTTGTATTCGCGCCTACGCCCAGAGATTACACCATCCGTCTGAACAAGAAGGAGAAGAGAGCGGCGCTTAAGTCCGCGCTGACCAGCCGTGTCAACGAGAATAAGTTCATCGTTGTTGACGAGCTGAAGTTTGACGAGATCAAGACCAAGAAGTTCCGCAGCGTAATGAATAACTTAAACGTATCCAGCGCGTTAGTGGTACTGGCGGATAACGATCAGAACACCGTATTATCTGCGAGAAACCTTGCAGAGGTGAAGACGGCTTCCGTAGGGACCATCAACGTATACGACATTCTGAAGTACAACACCGTAGTTGCTACCAAGGCAGCTGTGGCATCCATCGAGGAGGTGTACGCGTAATGGCAGATATCAAATACTATGACGTAATCTTAAAGCCCGTGATCACAGAGAAGAGCATGAACGCTATGGCCGAAAAGAAGTATACCTTCCTGGTGCACACCGAGGCCAACAAGAGCATGATCAAGGAAGCCGTAGAGAAGATGTTCCCCGGAACCAAGGTAGCTTCCGTCAGCACCATGAATTTAGAGGGCAAGACCAGAAGGAGAGGCATGACCTTCGGCAAGACCGCAAAGACCAAGAAGGCGATCGTAAAGCTGACCGAGGACAGCAAGGAGATCGAGCTTTTCCAGGGGCTGTAGGCATTGCGTGCCTGGTGACGCATTGAACACTTGACGAGGTCTTTTCGAGCTTAGATGAGTGAACACCCCTCGCAGCAGCACGCCAGCGTGCTGGATCTATACGATGAACACTATATCGTGATAAATGAAAAGGAGTAAATGTCATGGGAATCAAGAAGTACAATCCATATACACCTTCCAGAAGACACATGACCGGTTCGGATTTCGCGGAAATCACCAAGACGACCCCGGAGAAGTCTCTGGTCGTATCGCTGAAGAAGAACGCAGGCCGCAACAATCAGGGTAAGATCACCGTTCGCCATCACGGCGGCGGCAGCAGAAGAAAATACAGGATCATCGATTTCAAGAGAAACCGCAAGGACGGCATTCCGGCAACGGTTGTCGCGATCGAGTACGATCCGAACAGAACTGCTAATATCGCGCTGATCTGCTACGCGGATGGCGAGAAGGCATATATCCTGGCTCCCGCCGGCTTAACCGTAGGCATGAAGGTGATGAGCGGCGAGACCGCCGAGGCGAAGGTTGGAAACTGCCTGCCTCTGGCGCAGATCCCGGTTGGTACCGAGATCCACAACATTGAATTATATCCGGGCAAGGGCGGCCAGCTGGTACGTTCTGCCGGAAACTCCGCACAGTTAATGGCTAAAGAGGGCAAGTACGCCACCTTAAGACTTCCTTCCGGAGAGATGAGAATGGTTCCGATCATCTGCCGCGCGACCATCGGCGTTGTTGGAAACGGCGATCACGCGCTGATCAATATCGGTAAAGCCGGAAGAAAGCGTCACATGGGCATCAGACCTACCGTCCGCGGTTCTGTTATGAACCCCAATGACCATCCGCACGGCGGTGGTGAAGGCAAGACGGGTATCGGCCGTCCGGGTCCCAGCACACCCTGGGGCAAGCCTGCTCTTGGATTAAAGACCAGGAAGAAGAATAAGCAGTCGAACAAGCTGATCGTAAGAAGACGCGACGGAAGAACAATTAAGTAATTAAGGAGGTTTGAACCCTATGGCACGTTCGTTAAAAAAAGGACCATTTGCTGACGCGCATTTACTGAAGAAGGTAGATGCCATGAACGCCGCCGGTGACAAGCAGGTCATCAAGACCTGGTCCCGCCGTTCCACGATCTTCCCGCAGATGGTTGGTCATACAATTGCTGTACACGATGGAAGGAAGCATGTTCCGGTTTATATCACGGAGGACATGGTAGGACACAAGCTGGGCGAGTTCGTCGCGACCAGAACCTTCCGGGGCCACGGCAAAGACGAGAAGAGATCCGGAGTTAGATAATCAGACGTTTCGAAAGGAGGTTTTTATCCATGGCTAAAGGACATAGATCCCAGATTAAGAGAGAGAGAAATGCGAATAAGGACACCAGACCGAGCGCCAAGTTATCTTACGCGAGGGTTTCTGTTCAGAAAGCATGCTTTGTATTAGATGCCATCCGCGGCAAGGATGTTGCCACTGCGCTGGCGATCGTAACCTACAACCCGAGATATGCATCCAGCTTGATCAAGAAGCTGTTGGAGTCGGCTGTTGCCAATGCGGAAAATAACAACAACATGAGCCGGGAGAACTTATACGTAGAGGAGTGCTATGCGAACAAGGGGCCGACCATGAAGCGGATCCACCCGAGAGCACAGGGCCGCGCTTACCGCATCGAGAAGCGTACGAGCCATATCACCATCGTGCTGAATGAGAGATAAGGAGGAGGCAGAACATGGGACAGAAAGTTAATCCGCACGGCTTAAGAGTCGGTGTTATTAAAGACTGGGATTCCAGATGGTATGCAGAAGCGGACTTTGCTGACTGCCTGATCGAGGATCATGACATCAGAAAGTTCCTGAAGAAGAGATTATACAGCGCCGGTATTTCCCGGATCGAAATCGAGCGCGCATCCGATAGAGTAAAGATCATCATCTACACCGCGAAGCCGGGCGTTGTGATCGGCAAGGGCGGCGCCGAGATCGAGAAGGTAAAGGCCGAAGTGCAGAAGATGACCGCAAAGAAGGTATTCATCGACGTTAAGGAGATCAAGAGACCGGACAGAGACGCGCAGCTGGTCGCCGAGTCCATCGCGCAGCAGCTTGAGAACCGTGTTTCCTTCCGCCGCGCCATGAAGTCTACCATGAACCGTTCCATGAAGGCTGGCGTTAAGGGCATTAAGACTGCGGTAGCAGGACGTCTGGGCGGAGCCGATATGGCTCGTACCGAGTTCTACAGCGAGGGAACGATCCCGCTGCAGACCTTAAGAGCAGATATTGACTATGGTTTCGCTGAGGCCGATACCACCTACGGCAAAGTAGGCGTTAAGGTATGGGTTTACAAGGGCGAAGTTCTTCCAACTAAGGGAAATAAGGAAGGGAGCGATAAATAATGTTAATGCCTAAGAGAGTAAAGCGTCGTAAGCAGTTCCGCGGAAGCATGGCGGGCAAGGCGCTGAGAGGAAATAAGATTTCGAACGGTGAGTTCGGTTTAGTCGCTGTAGAACCTTGCTGGATCAAGTCCAATCAGATCGAGGCTGCCCGTGTAGCCATGACCCGTTTTATCAAGCGTGGCGGTAAGGTTTGGATCAAGATCTTCCCGGATAAGCCTGTAACCGCGAAGCCGGCAGAGACCCGTATGGGTTCCGGAAAAGGCTCTTTGGAATATTGGGTAGCTGTTGTTAAGCCGGGCCGCGTGATGTTTGAGATCGCCGGCGTACCGGAGGAGACGGCACGTGAAGCATTACGTCTTGCCATGCACAAACTTCCCTGCAAGTGTAAGATTGTTTCTAAGGCAGATTTAGAAGGCGGTGATAACAGTGAAAACGAATAAGTATGTTGAAGAATTAAAGGCAAAGTCCGCAGCAGAGTTAAATCAGGAATTAGTGGCTGCCAAGAAGGAACTGTTTAATTTAAGATTCCAGAACGCAACCAATCAGTTAGATAACACCAGCAGGATCAAAGAGGTTCGCAGGAACATTGCCCGCATTCAGACTGTTATCGCTGAGAAGACGAAACTGGCGTAATTTGGGAAAGGAGAACAGTTACCGTGGAGAGAAATTTGAGAAAAGTGCGTACCGGTAAGGTTGTAAGCAACAAGATGGATAAGACCATCGTTGTGGCCATCGAAAACCACGTAAAGCACCCCTTAATCGGCAAGATCGTTAAGAATACCTATAAATTAAAAGCCCATGACGAGAATAACGAGTGCGGGATCGGCGATACCGTTCGAGTAATGGAGACCAGACCGCTGTCCAAGGATAAGAGATGGAGACTGGTTGAGATCGTTGAGAAGGCCAGGTAATTAATTCAGGAAGGAGTATCAGGTATGATCCAGCAGGAAACCAGACTTAAGGTTGCCGACAATACCGGTGCAAAGGAACTCCTGTGCATCCGTGTTATGGGCGGTTCAACCAGAAGATATGCAAATATCGGCGATATCATCGTTGCTTCCGTTAAAGATGCAACACCAGGCGGCGTTGTAAAGAAGGGCGATGTGGTCAAGGCCGTTGTTGTTCGCACGGTAAAAGGCGCTCACAGAAAAGACGGTTCTTACATTAAGTTTGATGAAAACGCAGCGGTTATCATCAAGGACGATAAGACCCCGAGAGGAACTCGTATCTTTGGGCCGGTAGCAAGAGAGTTAAGAGAGAAGCAGTTCATGAAGATTGTTTCCCTGGCTCCGGAAGTATTATAAGGGGGTGTCCACTGTGCATAAGATCAGAAAAGACGATTTGGTAAAGGTAATCGCAGGAAAAGATAAAGACAAGCAGGGCAAAGTCCTTCATGTCGACACGAAGACCAACAAGATCCTGGTTGAGGGCTGCAACATGGTGACCAAGCACACCAAGCCCAGCGCGGCGAATCCCCAGGGCGGCATCATTCAGAAAGAAAACCCGATCGATATCTCCAACGTAATGCTGGTAGTAGACGGCAAGGCGACCCGCGTCGGCTTCGGAATGAAGGACGGCAAGAAGGTCCGCGTGGCTAAGTCGACCGGCAAGGTAATTGACTAATTACAGAGAGGAGGAGAGAAGATGGCTAGATTAAAGGAAATTTATCAGAGCGAAATTGTAGACGCGATGATGAAGAAATTCGGATATAAAAACATTATGGAAGTGCCGAAGCTCGATAAGATCGTTATCAACATGGGCGTTGGCGAAGCAAAGGAAAATGCCAAGGTTCTGGACTCTGCGGTGAGAGATCTGGAGATCATTACCGGACAGAAAGCAGTGACCACGAAGGCTAAGAAGTCTGTTGCCAACTTCAAGATTCGTGAAGGCATGGCCATCGGCTGCAAGGTAACTCTGCGCGGCGAGAGAATGTACGAGTTCGCTGACCGTCTGATCAACCTGGCGCTGCCCCGCGTACGCGACTTCCGCGGCGTTAACCCGAACGCGTTTGACGGAAGAGGAAACTATGCTCTTGGCATCAAGGAGCAGCTGATCTTCCCGGAGATCGAGTACGATAAGGTAGACAAGGTAAGAGGAATGGACATCATCTTCGTTACCACTGCCAGGACGGACGAGGAAGCCCGTGAACTGTTGACCTTATTTAATATGCCTTTTGCGAAATAATTAGGAGGATTTATCCATGGCTAAGACTTCAATGAAGATTAAGCAGCAGCGTCCTGCTAAGTTCTCTACCAGAGAATATAACCGTTGCAGAATCTGTGGTCGTCCACATGCTTACTTGAGGAAGTACGGCATCTGCCGTATCTGCTTCCGCGAGTTGGCATACAAGGGCCAGATCCCGGGCGTGAAGAAGGCAAGTTGGTGATTTACGTAGAGAAAGAAAAGGAGGCTACCCACTATGACGATGAGTGATCCGATTGCAGATATGCTTACAAGAATCCGTAATGCAAATACTGCAAAGCATGATACAGTAGACGTACCTTCCTCCAAGATGAAGCTGGCGATTGCCGACATCCTGGTAAAAGAAGGTTACATTAAGAAATATGACATTGTTGAGGATGGCGGCTTCGACACCATTCGCATCACCTTAAAATACGGCAAGGACAAGAATGAGAAGATCATCTCCGGCATCAAGAGAATTTCCAAGCCGGGTCTGCGCGTATACGCCAGCAGAGATGAGCTGCCGAAAGTATTAGGCGGCCTGGGCATTGCCATCATCTCCACCAACCGCGGCGTGGTAACCGATAAAGAAGCCCGCCAGTTAGGCGTAGGCGGCGAAGTCCTCGCCTTCGTTTGGTAGGCATTGGACATTTCGCGAGGAATTGAGAACACTGAAAACAGAAGACCCGCACATGGGTCTTCCGAAAATCTAAGTAGGAGGTAACTGGCATGTCACGTATCGGAAAAATGCCAATTGCGATCCCCACAGGCGTAACGGTGACGATCGCGGAGAACAATAAAGTGACGGTAAAGGGCCCCAAGGGCACTCTGGAAAGAGAACTGCCGGCGGAGATGACCATCGAAGAGAAGGATGGCCAGATTGTTGTAAGCAGACCCAACGATTTAAAGAAGATGAAATCCCTGCATGGTCTGACCAGAACCCTGATCCACAACATGATCCATGGGGTGACGGAAGGCTATGAGAAGGTGCTTGAGGTTAACGGCGTCGGTTATCGTGCCGCGAAGCAGGGCAAGACCCTCGTCCTGAACCTGGGTTACTCTCACCAGGTAGATATGGTTGATCCGGAAGGGATCGAGACCGTATTGGACGGACAGAACAAGATCATTGTCAAGGGCATCAGCAAGGAAAAAGTAGGCCAGTACGCTGCTGAAATCAGAGACAAGAGAAGACCTGAGCCGTATAAGGGCAAGGGGATCAAGTATGCTGACGAAGTGATCAGACGTAAAGTTGGTAAGACTGGTAAGAAATAGGTAAGGAGAGTGTAAGAATGGTTAGCAAACAGTCAAGAAGCGAAGTTCGCGTTAAAAAGCACATGAGAATGCGCAATCGTTTTGCAGGCACCGCCGAGAGACCCCGTCTGGCTGTGTTCAGAAGTAATAATCATATGTATGCTCAAATTATTGACGATTCAGTTGGACATACTTTAGTTGCCGCTTCGACAGCAGAGAAGGCAGTTAAAGCTGAGCTGGAAAAGACCAACGATGTTGCTGCCGCGGCATACGTTGGCACCGTCATTGCCAAGAGAGCATTGGAAAAGGGAATCGAGGAAGTTGTTTTTGACCGGGGCGGCTTCATCTATCACGGAAAAGTTCAGGCATTGGCAGACGCAGCCCGCGAGGCTGGTCTGAAATTCTAGTAGAGAGGAGAACGAGCATGAAGCGTACAATTATTGATGCCAGTCAGTTAGAGCTTACTGACAGAGTTGTGGCAATCAAAAGAGTGAGCAAGACCGTAAAAGGTGGACGTACCATGAGATTTTCCGCTCTGGTAGTAGTAGGTGACGGCAATGGACACGTCGGTGCGGGTCTGGGAAAGGCCGGCGAGGTTCCGGAGGCAATCCGCAAGGGGAAGGAAGCAGCGACCAAGAATCTGGTAGAGATCCCGATGGACGAGAACAACAGTATCCCGCATGACTTCTTTGGAAAGTTCGGCAGCGCGAACGTACTGCTCAAGAGAGCTCCCGAAGGTACCGGTATCATCGCCGGCGGCCCGGTCCGTGCCGTGGTCGAACTGGCGGGGATTAAAAATATCCGTACCAAGTCATTAGGTTCCAACAACAAGACAAATGTAGTGTTAGCTACCCTTCAGGGCCTGACTTCCTTAAAGACTCCGGATCAGGTCGCAAGACTGCGCGGTAAATCTGTGGAAGAAATCTTAAACTAATAGGAGGATAAGAACATGGCAGAGAAGTTAAAAATCACATTAGTAAAATCCCCTATCGGTGCTATCCCCAAGCAGAGAGCAACCGTTGAAGCATTAGGTTTGCGCAAGATGCACATGACGGTGGAATTACCGGACAACGGCGCTGTTAGAGGTATGATCCAGAGGGTTCGCCACCTGGTAGAAGTGGAAGAAATCTAAAGTTTAAGGAGGTGCAGACATGGAGTTATCTAATTTAAGACCGGCTGAAGGTTCCAAGCACAGCGATAATTTCAGAAGAGGCCGCGGGCATGGATCCGGCAACGGCAAGACCGCAGGCAAGGGCCATAAGGGTCAGAAGGCTCGTTCCGGAGCGCCGAGAGTCGGCTTCGAAGGCGGACAGATGCCTTTATACAGACGTCTGCCGAAGAGAGGTTTTACCAACCGCAATTCCAAGACGATCGTAGGTGTTAACGTCAGCGCGTTAGAACGATTCGACAATGATACCGTGGTAACCGTAGAGACCTTACTGGAAAACGGCATCATTAAGAATGTTTATGATGGTGTTAAGATTCTTGGAAACGGCGAATTAACCAAGAAGCTGACGGTTAAGGTAAATGCTTTCAGCGAAGGCGCGAAAACTAAGATCGAGGCTTTAGGTGGAACCTGCGAGGTGATCTGATATGTTTCAAACGATTCGTAACGCATTCAAGGTGAAGGAAATCCGCAAGGGTCTCCTTTACACCTTCGTGATGTTAGCGGTGACACGGTTTGGTTCCCAGCTTCCCGTTCCGGGAGTAGATCCTACCTATTTCAAGTCTTTTTTTGCTGAGGCGGGAGACGCGCTGGGATTTTTCAATGCCATGACGGGAAGTTCCTTTGAGAACATGTCCATCCTGGCGCTGAGCATTACCCCGTATATCACATCCTCCATTATTATGCAGCTGCTTACGATTGCAATTCCTAAGTTGGAAGAAATGCAGAAAGACGGCGAGGAGGGAAGAAGGAAGATCTTAGAATACACCAGATATGTGACGGTTGCACTTGCTCTGCTGCAGTCTTCGGCCATGGCCATCGGATTCGGCCGCCAGGGTCTGCTGATTGATTACAATGTATGGAGTGTGATCGTTGCCATCGCCTGCATGACGGCAGGAAGCGCGTTCTTAATGTGGATCGGTGAACAGATCACGGAGAAGGGCGTGGGAAACGGTATTTCCATTGTACTTCTTTTTAACATCATTTCCAGCGTTCCGAGTGACGGCGTGAATTTATTCGACCGCTTTATCAGTGGGAAGAGCGTGCCGGTGGCAGTGGTTTCCGCCATCATTATCCTGGTGGTGCTGATCGCTATGGTGGTTTTTGTTATCATCCTGAATGACGGTGAGAGAAGGATCCCTGTGCAGTATTCAAAGAAGATGCAGGGCCGCAAGATGGTAGGCGGGCAGTCCACCCATATCCCGCTGAAGGTCAATACATCGGGCGTTATGCCGGTTATCTTCGCGTCCTCCATCATGTCCTTCCCGGTTATCATCGGACAGTTTCTGGATGTGGACTACACCACGATCCCCGGAAAGATCCTGATGGTCCTGAGTTCGTCTAACTGGTTGGTTCCCTCAAGCCCGAAGTACTCAATCGGTTTGATCATTTATCTGGTGCTGCTGGTGGCATTTGCGTATTTTTATACGTCCATTTCCTTTAATCCCATGGAGATTGCCAATAACATGAAGAAGCAGGGCGGTTTTATCCCGGGTATCCGTCCGGGCAAACCCACTTCCGATTACTTAAATCACATTTTGAACTACATTGTCCTGATCGGCGTGACAGGATTGGCAGTGGTGGCTGTTCTTCCGATTGCCTTTTCCGGTATTTTCAGCATCAGCCGGATCTCCTTTTCCGGTACGTCCCTGATCATTATCGTCAGTGTGATTCTGGAAACGATCAAGTCTATTGAGTCCAAGATGCTTGTGCGAAATTACAAAGGATTTTTGAACGACTAAATGTGGAAATGTTGAAGTGGTTCGCTGCGGATATTTTTGCAGCGATTCCATGGAGACTGACCGGGAAGCACTCTCATTTCCGAGGGTGCTTTTAGAGTATAAAAAGGAGGAAGGAACTTATGAAGCTTGTCATGTTAGGGGCGCCTGGAGCCGGGAAGGGCACACAGGCCAAAAAGATTGCCGCAAGATACCAGATCCCCCACATCTCCACCGGTGACATCTTCCGCGCGAACATCAAGGCGGGAACCGAGCTGGGCCTTAAGGCGAAATCCTACATGGACCAGGGGCAGCTGGTGCCGGATGAAGTGACGATCGGGATGCTTCTTGACCGGATCTCTCAGGAGGACTGCCGGAATGGCTATGTGCTGGACGGCTTCCCCAGGACGATCCCGCAGGCGGAAAGCCTGACGGCTGCGTTAAAGGAACGCGGGGAAAAGCTGGATTGCGCGGTGGATGTGGATGTGCCGGACTCGCATATCGTAACCCGGATGTCCGGACGGCGTGCCTGCTTAGGATGCGGCGCCACCTACCATATCGTGTATAATCCGCCGAAGACAGATGGGATCTGCGATACCTGCGCGGATAAGCTGGTGCTTCGTGATGACGACAAGCCGGAGACGGTGCAGAAGCGCCTCTCGGTCTATCATGAGCAGACCAGCCCGCTGATCGACTACTACCAGCAGGAAGGCATCCTGGCCACGGTAGACGGGACGCAGGATATGGAAAAGGTATTCCAGGATATCGAAAAGATTCTTGGCTGAGACAGGAGCGGACGCTATGGTATCCATAAAGTCAGAAAGAGAAATTGCGTATATGCGTGAAGCGGGCAGGATTCTTGCCATGGTGCACCAGGAACTGGGTGACGCGCTGCGGCCGGGCATGACCACCATGGATGTGGACCGGCTGGGCGAGAAGATCATCCGCGGTTACGGCTGCATCCCTTCCTTTAAGAATTATCAGGGATATCCGGCTTCCATCTGCGTTTCCGTAAACGATGAGGTGGTCCACGGAATCCCCAGTAAGCACCGGTACCTGGAGGAAGGCGATATCGTCAGCCTGGACGCCGGCGTGATCTATAAAGGATATCACGCCGACGCGGCCAGGACGCATGGGGTCGGCAAGATCTCAGCGGAAGCCCAGAAGCTGATCGATGTAACCAGGCAGAGTTTCTTTGAAGGGATCCGTTTCGCGAAGGCGGGCAATCATTTAAATGATATCTCTTCCGCCATTCAGGCTTACGCGGAAAGCTTCGGCTTCGGCGTAGTTCGCGACCTGGTCGGACACGGGATCGGCAGCCATCTTCATGAAGACCCGGAGGTGCCGAACTTTTCCAGAAAACGGCGGGGGATCCTGCTGCGGCCGGGCATGACGCTGGCCGTGGAACCGATGATCAACGCGGGGACCTGGGAAGTGGTCTGGATGGATGATGAGTGGACGGTGGTGACCAGGGACGGTTCACTCTCGGCCCATTACGAAAATACGATCCTGATCACGGAAGGAGAGCCGGAAATTTTGTCGCTCCTGAACTGATCCGGCCGCATGGTAAGAGGAGGTCGTAGAGGCAGATGCTGAACTATGAACCGGGCAGTCTAGCCAGGAGCCTGGCCGGACGGGATAAAGGCCGTCTGTACTGCATACTGAAAGAGGAAGAGGAATATGTGTTCCTGGCAGATGGCGATCATCGCCGGGCAGACTGCCCGAAGAGGAAAAAGAAAAAGCATGTTCAGCTTCAGTATCCGCAGGATGAAGTGATAAAGCAGAAGCTGAGAGGAGGGGAGCGCGTCACTGACCGGGAGATCCGGGATCTTCTGGAAAGAGAAGCCTCCGCCGGTCAAGGAGGAAAGAAGAATGTCGAAAGCAGATGTAATTGAAATCGAAGGAAAAGTAGTAGAAAAGCTGCCGAACGCCATGTTCCAGGTGGAGCTGGAGAACGGCCACCAGGTGCTGGCCCACATCAGCGGGAAGCTCCGCATGAATTATATCCGTATCCTTCCCGGAGACAAGGTCACCCTGGAAATGTCGCCGTATGATCTGTCCAAGGGCAGGATCATCTGGAGAGACAAATGATCGCTCGTAACTGACCCAATGACAGGAAAAAAAGCTTGCATTTTCTGATCATCTTTGATATAATGCTTGAGCAACTTTGTTGGTCAGTAGAAAGGAGAATTACTGTGAAGGTTAGAAGTTCTGTAAAACCGATTTGCGAAAAGTGCAAAATCATAAAGAGAAAAGGCAGTATCAGAGTAATTTGCGAAAATCCGAAGCATAAACAGAGACAAGGTTAAAAATTTTTAGGAGGAGTATAAGATGGCTCGTATTGCAGGCGTTGATTTGCCAAGAGAGAAACGTGTCGAGATCGGCTTGACTTACATCTACGGTATCGGTAGATCGAGTTCCAACCGCATCCTGGCAGAGGCAGGTGTGAATCCGGATACCCGTGTGAAGGATCTGACCGATGATGAAGTGAAGAAGCTGGCTGCTGTGATCGCGGATACGCAGATGGTAGAGGGTGATCTGCGCAGAGAGATCGCCATGAACATCAAGAGACTTCAGGAGATCGGCTGCTATCGCGGCATTCGTCACAGAAAGGGACTTCCGGTTCGCGGCCAGAAGACGAAGACCAATGCAAGGACCCGCAAAGGCCCGAGAAAGACGGTTGCGAATAAGAAGAAATAAAGAAACTAATAAGTAAGGATCGGATTTATATGTTTTAAAAACAGGAAATCGATTCAGGAAATTTCAGAAAGTAGGTTAGTTTAAAATGGCTAAAAAAGTGTCCACTGCTAAGAAAGTGACAAAAAAGCGTGTTAAGAAAAACGTTGAACGCGGACAGGCACATATCCAGTCTTCCTTTAACAATACGATCGTAACGTTAACGGATGCGCAGGGTAACGCTTTATCCTGGGCGAGTGCCGGTGGTCTGGGATTTAGAGGTTCAAGAAAATCTACTCCGTATGCAGCTCAGATGGCCGCAGAAACTGCAACAAAGGCAGCTCTTGTACATGGATTAAAGTCCGTAGATGTGATGGTAAAGGGTCCGGGATCCGGCCGCGAAGCCGCGATCCGCGCATTACAGGCATGCGGACTGGAAGTAACCAGCATTAAGGACGTAACTCCCGTTCCTCACAACGGATGCCGTCCGCCGAAGCGTAGAAGAGTTTAATTAGGAGGTAAGTAAAGTGGCAGTTGATAGAGTTCCTGTTCTTAAAAGATGTAGATCCTTAGGGCTGGATCCCGTCTATTTGGGAATTGATAAAAAATCGAACAGAGAGTTAAAGAGAGCAAACAGAAAAGTAAGCGAGTATGGCCTGCAGCTGCGGGAGAAGCAGAAGGCGAAGTTCATCTATGGCGTGCTGGAGAAGCCCTTCCGCAATTACTATGCCAAGGCTTCCAAGATGGAAGGCCAGGCTGGTACGAACCTGATGATCATGCTGGAGACCAGACTGGACAACGTGATCTTCCGCCTGGGCTTTGCCCGTACCAGAAGAGAGGCAAGGCAGATCGTTGACCACAAGCATGTGCTGGTAAACGGCAGATGCGTAAACATTCCCTCCTATCAGGTAAAGGCCGGCGATACGGTAGAGATCAAGGAGAAGAACAAGTCCGCACAGAGATATAAGGATATTCTGGAAGTGACCGGAGGACGTATGGTTCCCGCCTGGTTAGAGTCCGACCAGGAGAATTTAAAGGGTGTAGTAAAGGAACTGCCTACCCGAGATGAGATTGATGTTCCGGTAAATGAGATGCTGATCGTCGAGCTGTACTCCAAATAATTAAACGTTGATGATTCACCCTAAAAGGAGGGGCTATTCGTGTTCGATTTTGAGAAACCAAACATTGAAATTGCAGAAATTTCAGAAGACAAGAAATATGGCAAGTTTGTAGTTGAACCTCTGGAAAGAGGCTACGGCACTACCTTAGGCAACTCCCTTAGAAGGATCATGCTTTCTTCCTTGCCGGGTGCGGCAGTCAGCCAGGTGAAAATCGACGGCGTTTTACATGAGTTCAGTTCCATCCCCGGTGTAAAAGAGGATGTGACGGAAATCATTATGAACATCAAAAGCTTAGCTATTAAGAACAGCAGTGATACCAACGAACCGAAGATCGCGTACATTGAATACGAGGGCGACGGCGTGATCACCGGGGCGGACATCCAGGCGGATGCGGACATCGAGATCATGAATCCGGATCAGGTGATCGCGACCTTAAGCGGTGGCCAGGACAGTAAGTTCTATATGGAGCTTACGATCACCAAAGGACGGGGCTACATGAGTGCAGATAAGAACAAGAGCGACGATCTCCCGATCGGGGTGATTGCCGTGGATTCCATCTACACTCCGGTAGAGCGCGTCAACATGACGGTGGAGAACACCCGTGTGGGACAGGTGACCGATTACGATAAGCTGACGCTGGATGTATATACCAACGGCACGCTGGCTCCCGATGAGGCGGTCAGTCTTGCTGCGAAGGTGTTAAGCGAGCATCTGAACCTGTTCATTGACCTTTCCGAGAATGCCAAGACGGCGGAAGTCATGGTAGAGAAGGAAGACAATGAAAAAGAGAAGGTTCTGGAGATGAACATCGATGAGCTTGAGCTGTCGGTTCGTTCGTATAATTGTCTGAAGCGTGCCGGAATCAATACCGTGGAGGAACTGTGCAACCGGACCTCCGAGGACATGATGAAGGTGCGGAATCTGGGCAGAAAGTCCCTGGAAGAAGTATTAAACAAGCTGAAGGAGTTAGGCCTTCAGTTAAACCCCAGCGATGAATGATCCTGGGATAAACCAATTTTGCCCGGCGGCTGCGAGAGGCGGCTGTACGGGTCGGATGCCTGGCCAGTAAGTCCGAAGACGCATGGCCGGGGATTTCTGCCGGCGCACGCGGGCAGCCCGGGATCACCCGGCGCATGTACGCGGGAGCGGAGGCAGGAACGAAGGCAGATGCAGGCCGGTAAGACCGAAGACGCGCGGCCCTGCTCTCCAGAGCATTTTCGCGGTGTCTCAAGGACTGAGACCGCGCCGCGAAGGATTAAACACCATGGAGGAATGAAAAATGGCAGGATACAGAAAATTAGGAAGAACCTCTTCACAGAGAAAGGCCATGATCAGAAGCCAGGTGACGGCTTTGTTATATCATGGAAAGATCAGAACCACCGAGACCAGAGCCAAGGAGATCCGCAAGGTAGCTGAGGGTCTGATCGCGATGGGCGTCAGAGAGAAGGATAACTTTGATACCGTTAAGGTTACCGCCAAGGTAGCCCGCAAGGATAAAGACGGCAAGCGGGTGAAGGAAGTTGTGGACGGTAAGAAAGTGACCGTTTATGATGAGGTGGAGAAGGAGATCAAGAAGGATCGTCCATCAAGACTGCATGCGCGCCGTCAGATGCTGAAGGTCCTTTACGGCGTGACCGAGGTTCCGACAACACCCGCCGGAAGGAAGAAGAATACGAAGGAAGTGGATCTGGTAGCGAAGATCTTCGATGAGATCGCACCGAAGTACACCTCCCGCAACGGCGGATATACCAGGATCGTCAAGATCGGCCCCCGCAAGGGCGATGCCGCGATGGAAGTCCTGCTCGAGCTGGTGTAGTCACACCCCTTTTCACAGAATAGACACAAAACTGCTTTATCATAGCTGTATGGTAGAGCAGTTTTTTTTATCCGGAAGTTTGCGTTTATTTTAAGAAATGACAGAATATTGTAAGTTGACGGTCCCGATGCCCGTTGTCTATAATAGAGTTACCACAAAAGCAAGGGGGGAATTACATGAAGAGGGCGAGGAGGATCCTGTGCAGCTTACTGGTGTTTTGTCTGCTGATTGGTTTAGCGACTCCGAAGACGGTTTACGCGGTTTCCGCCATCAGTTCGGTCTCGATTCGTGTGGGCTTGAATGATTTTGAGCCGGGAGATACCCTTCCGGACATTGTGATTGGCGACCGGACCAGTTCGGATTGCGCTTATGTGTACGTGAGCAGCAGTTATTATTCTGTTTATAAGGCCCAGTGGATCACCTCTACCACCAAGACCATCAAAGTGGGAGATACGCCGCAGATGAAGGTCTGGCTGGAACCGACGGATCCGGATACACGCCGGTTTAAAGGCGGCTATTACTCCAGTAATGTAAAGATCAGGGGCGGTACGTTCAATTCGGCCACCGTCAGCGGCGGGAGACTGATCGTTACCCTGACGCTGGACCCCGTAGAGGGTGAGTATGATATGCCGGAAGACGCCTACTGGGCCGGTTCCGGATACGGGAAGGCCAGGTGGCGCGTCAGCAGCAAGGCTTCGACTTCCGGTTACTACGAGGTGATCCTGTACCGGGGAAGTACGCAGGTGCATAAGACAGAGACTTCCGGCACCAGCTACGACTTTTATCCCTATATGACCAAGAAGGGCAACTATTATTTTAAGGTCCGGACGATCCCGGATGATTCCGACAGCTACGGCAAGCGCAGCGACTGGGCGGTTTCGGATGAGGTGTACCTTGCGGAAGAGGATGTGTCGGACGGGACAGGCCAGGAGTCATCGTCGGGTATTACCGTTTCGGGCGGGACCACGAATGTGGGCTGGATCCAGAGCGGGGATAGGTGGTATTTCCGTTATCCGGACGGCAGCTGCCCGCAGGATGAGTGGCTTTCCTGGGACGGCAAATGGTATCTGTTCGATTCGGACGGCTGGATGCTGACCGGCTGGCAGACGAAGGACGGCGCCACCTATTATTTTGACGGTTCCGGCGCCATGGTAACCGGATGGGTTCAGGCAGGGGACGCGTATTACTATCTGAGTACGACGGAGGGTGAGAATGAGGGCGTCCTGCTGAAGAACCAGTGGTTCCTTTTGGATGGGAACTACTATTATCTGAATGCGGCGGGAATCCGGGCGTCAGGATGGCTCCAGGTAGACGGGAACTGGTATTACTTCTACCCGGACACCGGAGTGATGGCGTCGAATACCTATATTGACGGGTTCTGGGTCGATGAGAACGGCGTCTGGACAAAATAAAAGCGACAAGTAAAAAGGGAATAAGCAGGAGGATAGACATGAAGCTTGGAATCAAGAAGATATTAACCGGATTGGCGGCAGCTGTGGCGATGACCGCGGCGGCATCTACGGCGTATGGTGCGACCACCATCAGCAGTCTTCGCGTTACGGTGGATGATGTCCTGGAGGAGGGGACCCTTGTGGAGCCCTCGATTTCGGTATCGCCTTCCAGCTGCCAGCTGACAGACATCAGCTGGAGCAAGGACGTGGAGGACTGGAAGCCGGGAAAGACGGTTTTCGGCTACCTGACGATCACGACGGATGGGTCCAGGGAATTTGAAAGTACCTACAAGAGCAGCAAGTGTACGGTCAGCGGAGCTGATTTCCGGAGCGCCAAGGCGGATTCGGATGATCCTACTGTACTTACGGTTACCATCCGCTACACCCCGGTAGTTCAGCTGGGCATGACGTCGGAGGCCGGCTGGAGCGATCTGAATAAGACCCGGGCCAACTGGAAAAAGGTGCAGTATGCTACGGCCTATGATCTTCGTTTATATCAGGACGGCGCACTGATCCAGACACTGGAAGTGACCACCACCACCGCGGATCTGAGTTCCTACATTACTTCCGGCGGAAATTATTACTATGAAGTCCGCGCAAAGGGCGCGACTTCCTCGGAGCGGGAGTACCTGATCACCGGCGAGTACGTTCCTTCGGAAGATGTGCTGACGGTAAGCGAGGACGAGATGGGCGACATCACCGGCAGCTGGAAGAATTACACGGAGGGCCGGAAATACCAGATGGAGGATGGCACCTACCCGGCATCCCAGTGGCTGATGATCCTGGGTTCGTTGTATTATTTCGATTCGGACGGTTATGTCGTGACCGGCTGGTTCCAGGATCCGGATACCGGTTCGTGGTATTATATGGATGATCAGGGTGAGATGACGCTGGCCCAGTGGCTGGAGTTAGACGGCTCGTGGTATTATTTTGATGAAAACGGCGTGATGGCTACCGGCTGGATCGAAGATGTTCCCGGCGAGTGGTATTATCTGAACGAGGATGGCACCATGGCGGTAGACACCGTCATTGACGGCATCTACCAGATCGGAAGCGACGGGAAGTATGTAGCCGCTTCGTAAATCGGTGTCAGGCTGGTATAAACCGCAGGGAGACCGGCACAAAACAGAGAGAGAAAAACGCAAGAGCAGCAAAAAAGCAGGATGCATCAGCAGGGCAAAAGGGCAGATGCGCTCCTGCTTTTTTACGTGCATCGGTGTCGTCCCTTTGCGTTTTCGCAGCGTCGGGGGAAAATCTTGACTAATGCAATGGAATCAACTACAATGTAACAACGGGCCGTGCTGCGTGCCTGCCGCCGGATTGCGGTATGGCTGCGGGCTGCCCCGGATACGAGGATCGTTGCAGATAGAAAACCTGTCTGTGAAGGATATGGGTGAGATGAGATATGGGAATAATAAAAGCAAGCCGTCTGATCTTTGATTACATCCGGCGGGACGAGGAGGATCGAGTCGAGGAGGTAAACCGGGCCATCGACAATATGAGCGTGGATATCAAAAAGGGGGATTTTGTGGCGATCCTGGGCCATAACGGTTCGGGTAAATCCACCTTTGCCAAGCAGGTCAATGCGACCCTTCTCCCCACCGACGGGACTGTATGGATATCCGGTATGGATACCCGCGACGCTTCGCGCCTCTGGGATATCCGAAAGACAGCCGGAATGGTTTTCCAGAATCCGGATAATCAGATCATCGGCAATATTGTGGAGGAGGATGTGGGGTTCGGACCGGAGAACCTTGGCGTCCCTACCGAAGAGATCTGGAGGCGGGTCGATGAAAGCCTGGAGGCGGTCGGCATGACCGCGTATCGTCTGAAATCGCCGAACAAGCTGTCCGGCGGGCAGAAGCAGCGGGTGGCGATCGCCGGCGTCATGGCGATGCGGCCGCAGTGCATCGTGCTGGATGAGCCTACGGCCATGCTGGATCCGAACGGCCGGAAGGACGTGATCCGTACCGTCCGGGAGCTGAATAGGAGGGAAGGGATCACGGTACTTCTGATCACGCACTATATGGAAGAAGTGGTTCATGCGGATCGGGTGATCGTCATGGATGACGGAAAGATCGTGATGGATGGGACGCCGCGCCAGATCTTCTCCCGTGTGGAAGAACTGAAAGCTTACCGTTTGGACGTACCGCAGGTGACGGAGCTGGCATATGAGCTGAAGAAGGCGGGGGCAGATCTGCCGGATGGGATCCTGACAAGAAGGGAACTGATGGAGAATCTGCTTCCGCTGTTTGGCTGCCCGTGTGGAGAAAGGGAGGAAGCAGAGCATGTCGATTAGGGTGGAGCACCTGAACTATATTTATGCCGAAGGAACGGCGTTCAGCCAATACGCGCTGAAGGACGTGAACTTTACCATTGAGGACGGGGAGTTTGTCGGGCTGATCGGGCATACCGGGTCGGGGAAATCCACGCTGACGCAGCATCTGAACGGACTTCTCCGGGCCAGCAGCGGCGCGATCTATTACAATGGAGAAAATATCTATTCCGCCGGATACGATATGAAAGCGCTTCGCAGCAAGGTGGGCCTGGTCTTTCAATATCCGGAATATCAGCTGTTTGAAGTTGACGTATTTTCCGATGTGTGTTTCGGACCGAAAAACCTCGGACTGGATAAGGACGAGATCGAAGCCAGGGCGAAAGAGGCCCTGACCCTGGTCGGACTGGATGAAAGCTTTTACGCGCAGTCGCCATTTGAGCTGTCCGGCGGACAGAAGCGCCGGGCGGCCATCGCCGGCGTGCTGGCCATGAAGCCGGAGGTGCTGATCTTAGATGAGCCTACCGCGGGACTGGATCCAAAGGGACGGGATGAGATCCTGGACCAGGTTTCCCGGCTCCATCAGGAAAAGGGGATGACGATCATCCTGGTTTCCCACAGTATGGAGGATATGGCGCGATACGCCGGACGGCTGATCGTGATGAACCATGGAGAGAAAGTGTTTGATGATGTGCCGAAAGAAGTGTTTAAGCACTATAAAGAGCTGGAGAGTATGGGCCTGGCTGCACCGCAGATCACGTATGTCGTGCATGAACTGCGGGAACACGGCGTAGAGATTGCCGATGATCTGACCACAGTAGAGGAGGCCCGGGACGCCATACTGGAGGCGCTGAAGAAACAACAGAAACATTGACCGGGTAACGGGAATGATGGGGAGTTAGAAAACGATGCTGCGAGACATTACATTAGGACAATACTATCCGGCGGATTCGCCGGTTCACCGCTTGGACCCGCGGACTAAACTGTTTGGGACCATGGTGTTTATCATCTCTCTTTTTGTGGCGGACAGTATCTGGGGATATCTGCTGGCTACGGCAGTTTTGGCGCTGGTGATCCGGCTGACTGCCGTGCCGTTTTCCTTTATGGTCCGCGGACTGCGGGGAATCCTGATCCTCCTGCTGCTCAGCGTCAGCTTTAATCTGTTTTTGACCGACGGGCGGGTACTGGTGCAGGTGTGGATCTTACGGATCACCTGGGAAGGACTGCGGACCGCGGCGTTTATGGCAGTGCGGCTGATCTATCTGGTGCTGGGATCGACCATTATGACGCTGACGACCACGCCCAATGAGCTGACCGACGGGCTGGAAAAGAGCCTCGGCTTCCTGGGCAGGATCGGCGTTCCGGTCCATGAGATCGCCATGATGATGTCCATCGCGCTGCGTTTTATTCCCATCCTGGTGGAGGAGACGGATAAGATCATGAAGGCGCAGATGGCCAGAGGCGCGGATTTTGACAGCGGGAATCTGATCCGGAAGGCGAAGGCGATGGTGCCCCTTTTGGTGCCGCTTTTCATCTCCGCCTTCCGCCGTGCGACCGACCTGGCGATGGCGATGGAGGCCAGATGCTATCGGGGCGGGAGCGGACGGACAAAGATGAAGCCGCTGCACTATCAGTCCGGAGACCGGGCCGCGTATGGGGCGGAGCTCCTTTATCTGGCGGCGATGATCGGGCTGACGGTGATCTGACCGGACGGAAGAGCCGGAAGATAGAGAAAAACGGGAGGACAGATGAAGCGGGTAAAATTAGTGGTAGCCTACGACGGTACCAATTATCACGGATGGCAGCTTCAGAAGAACGGGCTGTCCATAGAGGAAGTGCTGAACCGGACCCTGACGGAGCTTTTGCAGGAGTCGGTCACGGTGACCGGTGCGAGCCGTACGGACTCCGGCGTCCATGCGATGGGAAATGTGGCGGTCTTTGATACAAAAAACCGGATGCCGGCGGAGAAGATCTGCTATGCGCTGAACCAGAGGCTCCCGGAAGATATCCGGATCCAGACTTCCTGCCAGGTCCCGGACGACTGGCACCCCAGGAAGCAGAACTGCATGAAGACTTATGAATACCGAATCCTGAACCGTAAGATGGAGATGCCGGTACGCCGTCTGTATACACATTTCTGCTATTTTCCCATTGATGTCGAAAAGATGCGTCAGGCAGCCGCTTACCTGGTGGGTGAGCATGATTTTAAAAGCTTCTGCACGGTCAGGACGCAGGTGGAAGACACGGTGCGTACCATCTACAGCCTGAGCGTAGACCGAGGGAGCGATGATGTGATCACGATCCGGGTATCCGGAAGCGGTTTCCTCTATAATATGGTAAGGATCCTGGCAGGCACCCTTCTGCGGGTGGGAACCGGCATGTATCCGCCGGAGAAGATGGAGGAGATCCTAGATGCCAGGAACCGCCAGGCGGCCGGCCCGACCCTTCCGGCGCGGGGGCTGACGCTGATCAGCCTGGATTATGATGATTTCCTTCGCCCGGAGATTCGCGGAAAAAACAAGTACTGGTCTTACCGCCTGATCCAGCAGGATATCCTCTCCAAAGGGGAAGCCCGCCTGATCGTGGACCGCTGCCGGGACGAAGAATTTGCCGGACTGGTCTTGCGAATGCTGCGTCAGGCTTCCAGAAACGGCGCGTTCCGCGTTTTCCTCACTGACAGCGAGCCGGGAAAAGAACGGCTGCGGGATGGAGAGATCTATGGCTTTTACCCGATTCGGGAAATCGGCGGGTTCAGCGAAAACGCGCCGGGAGAACGGTGGTTCGTGGCGGAAATCGGGAACGGCGATGGACGAAAGGTGGACGAGAAATAAGCGAAGATCACAAGATAAACGCATGGATGAATCAATTAAGCACAGCCATCCTGATTTTCCGTCATACGCAAAGAAAAAGAATGGGATTCTTCTATGAAAGTTCTGCCATAAATTCCAGTCTTTGACAGTTGTTGGAAGAAAAAACGCTGTATCCCTGTATTTTTGGCATTTTTTTGAAAGTTGTGGATAACAGGACACAGTAGATTTTTTCGGTGGGGATAATTCTGCGGAAACTCAAGCAAAAAAAGGCTTGACACGCCATTTTTCATATAATATAATTGTTAACTGTGACGTTAGGCAAAAGCTTGCTTACCAAAGCCCCGGAGAGCATCTTTTGAGAACGATAGAAAGTGATGAATTGGATTTTTCATAGGAGGTTATACCATGAAGAGTTTTATGGCCAGTCCGGCGACGATTGAGAGAAAGTGGTACGTAGTAGATGCTACCGGATATACATTAGGACGTCTGGCTTCTGAAGTAGCCAAGGTCTTAAGAGGTAAGAATAAGCCGATCTTCACTCCGCATATGGATTGCGGCGATTATGTGATCATTGTAAACGCTGAACATGTCAAAGTGACCGGCAAGAAGCTGGATCAGAAGATTTACTACCGTCATTCTGATTACGTAGGCGGCATGAAAGAGACGACCCTGCGTGAAATGATGGCGAAGAAGCCGGAGAAGGTGGTTGAGTTAGCGGTTAAGGGAATGCTTCCAAAGGGACCTCTGGGAAGAAGCATGCTGGATAAGTTGCATGTGTACGCAGGACCGGAACATCAGCAGGCTGCGCAGAAACCGGAAGTTTTAACATTTTAATTGAGTGTGATGGAAGGAGGAAGAATCAATGGCTAACAAGTTTTACGGAACCGGCAGAAGAAAAAAATCAATTGCTAGAGTATACTTAGTACCCGGCACGGGAAAGATTACCATCAATAGGAGAGACATTGATGAGTATTTAGGCTTGGAGACCTTAAAGACCATCGTTCGTCAGCCGCTGGCAGCGACGGAGACTATGAATAAATTTGATGTCCTGGTTAATGTCCACGGAGGCGGTTTCTCTGGACAGGCCGGCGCGATCCGTCATGGCATTTCCCGCGCGTTGCTGCAGGCAGATGCCGACTATCGTCCGGTATTAAAGAAGGCTGGTTTCTTAACCAGAGACCCGAGAATGAAGGAAAGAAAGAAGTACGGCCTCAAGGCTGCTCGTCGTGCGCCTCAGTTCTCCAAGAGATAATCAGAAACGCGAATACAGCGGAAAGCCCGGAATTACGCCATTTTCCGGGCTTTTGTTATGCCCTAAAAGCTGAAATGTCTGTCTCGTTTTGATATGATTTGACCCGTTTTAAATGGGTTTATAGGGGCTAA
>CAYRMW010000003.1:0-64867 GCA_964425595.1 uncultured Lachnospiraceae bacterium | reverse complement strand
TGCGGTATCTTTTCATTTCATGGACTATTTTCCTATATTTATTCGTTTCGTCTCCATGCTTTTTGTTGATTCTCCACATTTTCAGAATAAGAATTTTCGAAATTTCCCGTAAAATAAGGAAATTTAAAAACAAACCTTCATGCGCCGGCAGCCGACGCACTAGCTATCCCGAAAAAGTCTTGGCGGCGCATTGGCATCCCTGAACTAATGCCGCCTATTCGGCGGCGGACTTTTAGAGTAAATAATTCAAAGACGCAAAGTCGGCCTGACATGAAACGTCAGGCCGACTTTGCGTCATTATGAAAATGTAAAAACGATCTTCCGGATAGAAGGATCATGCGTGTCGGAAAAATCAAAGGCTTCCTGCGCCTGCTCGATGGGGAATGTATGAGATACGGATCCATTGAGATCAAGCTTTCCTTCCCTGATCAGCTCAATGGCTTTCCCGAACATCCGGTTCTGCAGCCGTGATCCTCTGACATCCAGCTCCTTGGAAGTGATCAGGAACTGATTAACCTCCGTGGCTGCTGTCGAAAAGCCCATGGTCATCACCCGCCCGGCATTGCCGGTCACCTTCAGCAGGTTCATCAGAGAATCCTTCAGGCAGACGGCATCAATGGACACGGTCGTTCCCCTTCCGCCGGTGTACTGCTTCACCATCTCTTCCAGATCCTCTTTCCCTGTGTTGATGGTATAGGAAGCGCCGTTTTTCCTGGCCTCCTCAAGCTTTCCATCGACAATATCCGCCACAATGATATTCGAGCAGGTCAGGCGGGCGATCTTCAGGATCGTGCTTCCCAGGGCGCCTGCGCCCATGATCAGCAGAACATCCTCTTCCTTCAGTTCCGCCCGGCTGCAGGCCTGGATAGCGATCGTAGTCGGTTCAATCATCACCGCGTCTGCATCCTTCAGCTCATCCGGCAAAAGATAACAGTCGTCCTCCGGGACAGCGATATAGTCTCGGTAGCCGCCGTCCGTATGTACGCCTCTCACCTGAAGGTGGTCGCACACATTTCCCCTGCCGATCCGACACGGATAACAGGTTCCGCAGCTGATCACCTGGTTGATGATCACCCGGTCACCGGGCTTAAGCTTCTTAACCCCTTCCCCGGTCTCCTCCAGCACTCCGACCATCTCATGTCCGATGATCCTGGGATAGGTGGCGGCGGCATTTGTCCCATGATAGATCCCAATATCCGAACCACAGATTCCCGCAGCGGTCATTCGCACTAATACATTATTGTGCGGATCGATCTCTGGCTTGGGGATGTCCAAAAGTCTCAATTCACCTGGCTTCAGAATCTGTACTGCCCTCATTTCTCTTCTCTCCCTCTGCCGCTTATCTCATTCCGGCATCAACTTCTTTTTCCTTCCATCGCATGGACCATCTGGACCACAAACTCATGCCGCGGGACAGCGATCCCGCACTTTTTTGCTGCCCGTACGACGGAGCCGCTGATGGCTTCCACTTCCGTTTTCCGTCCGTCCCGCAGATCTGCCCGGATGGATGTACAGCCATTAGGCGACATCTGGGAAGTCGTCCGGACTTTCTGAAGGATCGCCTCTTCGTCCGCTTCCAGTCCGAGGCCATGGGCTACGGCCACGGCTTCATGGACCAGCCCGGCCGTCATCTGCCAGGCATATTCATTTTCCGTGATGTAGCCCATATCGACCTGGAGGATGCCGGTAACCGCGCTGAGCGAGATGTTCACAAACAGCTTGTTCCAGATCAGCTGCTGGATGTTGCTGCTGACCGTCGCCTGGAATCCGCACGCATCCAGCGTATCCTTCAGGCGGTACAGGAAAGGATCTTCCTTTCCTGTCATCAGGCCGAAATTGGTTTCTCCGGCGCCGGCATGGCGCACATGGGCCGGTCCGAGGACTGCGCCGTTATCATTGGTCGTTCCGATGATCACGCGGTCTTCAGGGACAAATTTACTTAATATATCCTCATGCCCGGAGCCGTTCTGGAGTGTCATCAGATAGGTATCCGGCCCGATGATGCCGCGATTCTGCTCCAGAGCGGTCTCGGAAAACAGCGACTTGACAAAAAGGATGATCAGATCCACCGGCTCCAGGGAAGCCGTGTCCGTCACTGCGGATGGTTTGAATATATGCTCCTCATCATTTTCCAGCAGGGTGACCCCCACCTGGTTGATCTGATCGACCACAGCCTGCGAGGCATCGACCATGATCACTTCGTTGTGTTCGGCCAGGTGCCCTCCGTAAATGGATCCCATTGCTCCGGCACCAATTACCGCAATTCGCATATCCTTACACCTCTTAACTTATTTTGAAAACTCAGCCAGGCCCTCGATCGCGTACGCGCGGATCGGGCAGGAATCCAGTCCCTTGATGGGCATCGGCGCATAGGACATAAAGAACGTATCTGTGGTCAGCTCTTCCAGATTTTTCAGTACCTCAAGGAATACGATGTTTTCTGCCATGCAGATGTCATGGAACGGCTTTACATCTTCATTGCAGTTTTCGATCGATACGCCGTCGCCAAATCCTACACAGCGGACTTTATGGTCAACGCACCATTGCGCCGTTTCCCCATTGACAAACAGCCGCTTATCCACCTCGGTATTGGTCGCTGGCGTAAACGGCGCCAGTTTGTAGGAAGAATCCAGGATCAGGATATCGCCATCCTTCAATTTTCCGGCCGTGATCCGGTCAAGGTCTGCTGCCGTGATATGGGAATTAGGCGCCAGAGTGTCTTTAAAATCCAGATAAAGCGCTCTTCCCATAAACGTTGTCAGAGGCAGATCGGCTACGGAAGGCCAGTTGTCATCGTGATGATAGGGGCACTCCACATGGGTACCCAGATGGCTGGTCAGATCCATGATCGTGTGGAAATCCGGGATCGGTCCTCCGGTATTAAACCGGAACAGATGGCATCTTCTGGTTTCCGTTGCCGGATCCAGTTCCTTCGTCAAGTCAACAACACGCAGCCCATTTCCTAAATCGTATACACTCATACTATACCTCCTCATTTTTAAATTGCGACTTTAATAACCACTTTCCGTACGGCGCATGGCTCGCTTCCTGCCTGGCATCTGGGTTTATGCGCGTCTTCCGGCGCAACGACGACCAGATCCCCAGGCCCAAGGATCACGCTTCCGCTGTACTCCGGCTCTTCATAAAAGATCAGATCGGCAGCCTGATCGACCGAACGCACTGTCAGCCCCTCGCGCTTGCATATCCCGAACCGTTCGATCCCGGATATTACATATTGGATATCGAAAAACTTTTCGTGTGTTTCAAAATATCCTTCGCTCGGCGGGAACGTGGTGTATTCCTGCACGTTAGCGACCACCGCGTCGCCCATGATCGGATAACTGCCGGCTTTGATCGAGGCAAGATCCGTATTTTTCAGCCATTCATAAGCGCGATGAAATTTTTCATCCAGATAATTATACTTTTCCGCAATCGTGTGTTCTGCAAATAACATGGTTACCCTCCTTATCAGCCGCTTGCCAGGTCGGCGCAGTCAAACTTCCCTTCTGCCAGCGCGCATACCTGCTGCCATACCTCTTCATTGACCGATACGCCCTTTTCCATGCTCTTTACGCGGGTCGATACGGTCCTTTCTCCGGGATAGGAGACATATCCCCCTTCGTGGTCCGGGTGGCTGGCATGGACTTTGTCGATCCGCCGGTCGATCTTTTCCTGAATCTCCTCTTTTGTCCCGAACAGATAGGGGTCAAAAGCGATAAAGATCTGACAGCAGCCTCCGCAGCTTCCCTTTCCTATTTCATCCATGTCCGTACCGGTGTTGCCGTTTGCGAGCATCGCTGCGGCCAGATCCAATACCAACGCCATGCTGCTTCCCTTCCAGTACCCCGTGGGAAGTATCCTGCGGCTTTGCTCGATCGCCGCGGGGTCGGTCGTCAGGCTGCCGTCCCGGTCAAAGCCGCCCGGGTAAGGCAGCTGCCTGCCTGCCAGACGGTAAACCTCCAGTTTTCCATAAGCGTACTGACTCATCGCCATATCCAGGACCACCGGCCCGTGTTCTCTGGGAATGGCAACGCAAAACGGATTATTTCCCACGCTCTGCTCATCGCTGCCCCAGAGAGGCATGCAGCTTTCGGTATTGATCCAGCAGATTCCCGCGTAACCTGCTTCGGCCATACGCCAGGCGTAGGTCCCGCCCCGCATCCAGTGGGTCGTGTTGCGCAGGGAAACGCACCCGATCCCATGAACCCTGGCCAGTTCAACGGCCCGGTCCGCGCAGAAGAGCCCGTTCAAAATACCGATCCCAAGATGGCCGTCGTAATTTTCCACCGCGCCTTTAGCTCCGGTCAGTTCAGGCTTTCCCTGAGGATCGACCCATCCCTTGCGGACATAGTCCACAAAGCGGGGAACACGATTTAAGCCATGGCTCTCCACGCCGTCCGCGCTGGACTGGGCGTGAATCGTCGCGCAGGTTTCCGCCTGCTCTTCGGTAAGCCCCGCCTGAAGCAGAGCTTTTTTGATGGTTTCCTTCACCACGTCATAGGAAATGTATAAACTCATTAAAGCCTCCTTAAACTAATCCGTCGGAGCATGAAGCGCCTTTCCGGCCAGGCTCATCATCTCCTCGTAGAGCCCGCTGGCTTCCGACGGAGAATATCCATAGACTAAAAATACATCCATCACCCAGGGAGCATAGGGAAGCCCTTCCAGTTCTCCGGCGAAGGCCATGGCTGCGATCTCACTCAAGACAATGATCGGGGAGTCATTGTGGAGCGGTCCCATGGACCACAGGCGGATCTTCTCGATCCGCGTATAAATATGGTCCTTGTTCTGCTCTTCCACGGCATGGAACAGCTCATGCGCCAGGAGAAGACGGCTGATCTTAAGCTTATCCGTCAAAATCAGCCGGATCTTCGGGTCCTTGAGAAACGTTTCCGCTTTTTTCACCGCATCCATGTAGATATGTATGGTCCTGGGTTCACGGAACTCCGCAAACAGCACCCGGTCGGTCTTCTCCGGGATCACCGGGTAGTCTACCTGCATGTCCATCTGCCGGGCGATGACCTCGGCATCGGCGGTGCCATACCGCTGACGGTACTCTGCTGCATATGCTCTTCCGCATTCCAGTGCCCCGGTCATTAAGCGTCTCCGCTGCGCATCCTGAAATTTTCCGTTTAACGGCTCACGGGAAAACACATAGGGCATCCAGTCTTCGTCTGAGAAGGCGGTCAGTTCCTTCAGCATATCCTCAAGAGCATAGACTGCAGGTTCCGGCTTCTCAGACGGCTGGGCATATTTTCCCAGAAGTCCCCGGGCAAGTGGCTGCAGCGCGCCGCGAACGCCATTTGACAACATCGATCAGACCTCCGTCACGGATCCTACCAGAATGATGTCTTCATCCGGCTCCCGGTCGCCAAGGTCAAGATCCATCAGCAGATAGATCTGATCCAGATCGACCGCGCTGTAATCGCCCACTCTGGGTCCGACACAGACGAAATAATCCGGCCGGAGTACGGTATCCGTTTTAAAGACAGCGCCTTCTTTCCACATCTGCTCTACTTCGTCCCTGTAGTCTTTTACCTTGCATTTTACGACGAAGCCGTTAGAGCACTGTACCTTGATAAAGCCTTTTTTATCTACGATGCGCACCGGATTCTTATCGCCGCGCACGCCCTGATAGACGTAAAATTTATCGGTTTTCTCCGCCAGCTTCACATCGCTTACTTTCGGCCCGAAATCCTGGATCACCAGCTCCATGGCCTCGGCTTCATCACATTCCTTCAGCAGATCCGTCGTCTTGACTTCGGTCGATCCGGTGGCGATGGCCGTTACCTTTCCGGTCTGGTTCTCGATCTCAATATGCACCTCGACCGTATCCGGGGAAGCTCCCGAGCTGACTGCCGCATCCGCAGCCTCTTTCTTTAGCTCACGGATATCGTCCTGCGAGGGATTGGGGATCACACGTTCCACAACGTCACGAACCATGGACAGCGCGACGCCGATGGAGGAGATCACTTCCGCGTTCTGCGGAATGCTGTACTGCAGGCCCATCTTTTCCGCGCAGTAGGGAACCAGAGAGGCGGCGCCTCCGCCGCAGCCGACCAGTCTCATGCTGTCATGATCCAGCTGATATTTTTCCGCCAGGGCATTGATGCAGGCATTGACCTTCTCAAAATCCTTATCGAGGATCTTGGTCGCCAGCTCCTCCACCGTGATGCCCAGTTTGTCCGCGACAGGACGCATGGCCTTTCTGGCAGCGGAAGCATTGCCGTGCGCGAAATACTTTTCATCCACCAGGCCAAGTACATTGGCGGCATCGGTATTCGTAAAACAGATCTTCTTGCCGTTCTTTAAGCGCAGCACCACATAATCGGCCGGATCACCCGGTTTCGGGCTTACCAGCTCGATCTGCGGATCCACGATCTCCTCCTCCGGCGTAAAGCAGGCATACTCACAGCCGGCAATATGCGCGGAACGCGGTCCGACGTCTACCACGTCCTTATCGCTGATCCGGACCATCGATCCGCCCGCGCAGCCGAGGATGCGTACGTCAAGGGAGCTGATATAGGTGTCGTGTCCGCCGATCTGGGCATAGTCTACTCCGGGACGGCCATTCTTAATGACACCGATATTGGTCGTGGTTCCGCCTACCTCAAAGTAGATGGCGTTGGAGGCCCGCAGATACATCAGAGAGCCCATAACCGACGCCGCAGGGCCGGAAAGCGCAGTCAGGATCGGGCGCTTGCGCATCTCACTGATCTCCATGACACCGCCGTCGCCTCTCATGATCATCAGCGGAACAGTAACGCCCGCCCGCCGGACCGAATCCTCCGTTGCGTTGGCGGTCGCCATCATCTTCGGCAGGATCGACGCGTTGATCGCCGCGGTGCGGGTTCGCCGGGTCAGTCCATACAGCTTCGTGATATCGGAAGCCATGGTGACCGGCACATCTTTCTTTTCGGCCACATCGTGGATCATCTGCTCTTCGTTCATGCTGTCTACACCGAAAGCCATGGACGCCACGATTACCTGCGCGCCCTGCTTCAGAAGCTCATCCACATTCTGGTTGATGACTTCTTCGGTCAGCATCTTCTTTTTGATAAAGGTGTTGTAGACCTTGATCATCCTCCCGACTTTTTCATCCAGCACGATATCCTTCAATGCCAGCTGACGCTTTGCGAGAAATCCCTCAAGTCCTCCACCGGCCACACCGACCACACCGACCTTGGCCACGTCGCCCTCGATGAAGGCATTGGTCGCCTGGGTCGTGGAGTGCGCCACGAATACCACATCCTCGGGAGCAATGTTATGCTCCCGCATGCAGTTTTGAAAGCTTAAAACAACCCCGGCCGCAACGCCGTCCTTGTGGTCGTGCGTTGTCTTTACCTGGTTTTTTCCTATAATTTCATGGGTCTCATTGTCCATGGCAACACATTTTGTGTAGGTGCCGCCTACGTCAATGCCCATGCGCACCGCTCTGTGCTTTCCCTCCGGCATGTCGTTATTTCCTCCTATATTGATATTTTCTGCTCAGCACAGGCTTAACTTACGCAAACCATGCCGCGCCAAGTCCGCCAAGCAGGATAAAGGTCGCCACATACTGCAGGATTCCGGTGACGTACATATTCGGAATGGACAGCTTCAGGAAGTCCTTCGATTCTACCTTGGTGTAAGCAAGTCCCCATGCTACCCAGGACTGCGTAATGCAGCTTCCGATATTGACGGTGATCGTCGGGATCGCGAAGACCGCATATAAGAACGGTACCGAGAAAGAAGCTACGTTAGACAGAACGCCAAGCGTCGCCGCGCCGCAGCCTACCAGGGTCATCGGTCCGCGGAACAGACCCATGCACAGCAGGACAGCAAAGACGATGCAGACGACCAGTTCACTTCTGGGTACCACATTGCCCAGCACTACGGTGAAGTAGGGGGAAGCGTAGGAAGCAACGGTATTAAACATAGGAAGGGTAAGCAGGAATCCGACCAGCGGAGCGGTATCGACCACGCCGTCATAGTAGAGCTTATTAACCAGCTGGCAGTTCTCCTTAAAAGTGCCCTTCATCTTTCCGCACAGGAACAGCGCCGCGAAACCTGCGATAACAAAGCCGCCGATGACGGAGAAATCAAAAGCGATCTTTAACACAACAGGAACGATGGGCAGGATCAGCGTATAGAACGGCGCGTTCTTCTGCTCCGCTGCGCGGCTGCGCGTCTGCGCCGCCCATGCGTGGGAGGTCTTTGCCTTCTTCAGGTAAATGGCAGCCATCACCGTCGTCACGACCAGCATGATCAGTAAAGCCGCGTATCCCCAGTGCGCCGCGTACCAGCCAAGGGTAAAATCAGGCATCTCATCCGCGTTGATGAAGAACGCGCGGTACTGGGCAAAGTTTACCGGGTTCAGGTAAATTCCGGCAGCCACAGATCCCATAAAGGTAAACATGGCGATCGCCTTCGGAACACCAAGGGACATCAGGATCGGGAGCACGATAACGCCGATGGCGATAACCGGGCCTGCGCCGGTCATGGCGGTAAAGATCGCCGCCGTGACGATATTCAGCAAAGCTACGGTGACCAGAGGCTTGTCTCCGCCAAGCTCCACGGTCTTGCGGATCAGCGTGGAGGCGATGCCGGTCTCCATCAGCACCCGTCCGAACCAGGCGCCCCAACATACGTTGACCAGGGTTGTTCCCCAGCCCTCAGGCGCGCTCTGGTAAATGTTGTTGAGAATACTGATCAGCCCCGACAAACCTTCAAACTGCAGGACAGAGTTGGCCTCCAGGAAATCCGAGCTTGCAAACAGCGTGCCGACCAGGGGCAGCACGGTCCATAAAATGGTGATCACCAAAAAACCGATCATCAGATTGTGGCCTTTGATACAGTAATAAGCCAAACCGAAAAAAGAAAGCAGCAAAATAATTCCAATTACATATTCCAAGATACAATACCTCCTATTTTTTATTCCCCATCGGCGTCTTTTGCCGTCTGGGGGCAAAGGCAGATCAAGATCGGCTCGTTCACCTCCTCTCCTGCTTCTGCCGGCAGCCGCCCTGATCCTGCACGGCTGCCGGAGAAAGATCTTGACATGCCTTGATTTTCCCATGCATGCGATTCATAAAAAATACTGCGGATAAATGCTCCGGATCGCCTCGGCATTTCCCAGGATCGCGTTGAAATGGCTTTCGCACAGCAGACACGCGGTCTCCGTCTCCTTGCGGCGGATGTAATCCAGCATCAGCTGAAGTTCCGCCCGGCTGCGCTCGCCGCTGGATATGGCAAAATTCGGACTGGCGGAGTTGAATGTCCGGTACTGCAGATAGCGAACCCGCAAAAGATCGCAGTCCAGCGTCCGGAAAATGCTGAAAATGTGCTCTCTTCCGCAAAAAAAGGCAAAAAGATACACCAGCTGATGTTCGGCCAGCAACTGGTCAAAGGACTCGTCTTCTGTTTTTTCTTTCTTTCTCATCGTTTCTTCCATCAGCTGATACTGCTGCTTTGTCAGATCCATCTGACAAAGCTCACGGATCACCGCCTGCTCCAGGATTATGTGGGTATATACGGACTGGCGCACCCGCGCAAGATCGATCAGCGTAACCTCGGTCCCCTTCTGGGGATAAACCACGATATAGCCTTCCTCGGTCAGGCGGGACAGGGCGTCGCGGACCTGTGCTCTGCTGATCTTATGATGGGCTGAGATCAGGTTTTCGCTCAGCTTTCTTCCCGGCTCTAATTCGAAGCAGAGGATCTGGTTCCTCATCAGCTGATAGACCACGTTTCCGCTCTTAAGAGCGCCGACTTTCGTCTCTGGCATGGATAAACCATTCCTTTCATCATATTTGCACGTCCGCGCGAGAAAACAGGCATCGCGCCGGCCATGAATGTGCATACAAGATTTTTTCAAAATGCATACAACACATTTTCATCAGCCTTTCTCTTCCCTGTTCTATTATGCAATATAGCACATCATATCTGCCGACGCAAGTAGTTCTTGACAATTTTTTTCGATTTTCGCTTGTTTTTCTATCAAAAAATGGTAAGATATATCTATGAGGTTCTGTGCGCAAATTGCATACAAGCAGAATATTGCCCGATTCGCTTTTCTTCCGATTTTCGCTTTTCGCAGGTTTTTCCCTGTGTTATAATTGGCTGGGACAGGACTCTCCTGTTAACTCCAGATCTGCCGAAGTATATGAAGAAGGTTTTACAGTATGTTGAATTTAAGTATCCGAAATGATCCGGCCCTATCCAGACGGACGAGCGAAGACGCAAGACAATATGTCTACCGTGTGCTGCGGCACTGCATCATGGTCTTTCTTCTGACGCCGGGCCAGAAATTAAATGAAATGGATCTGGCGCAAAGCCTCCAGGTAAGCCGCACGCCGGTCCACGACACCATTTCCAAGCTTTCCCGGGAGAGGATGGTCGACCTCTATGCCAACCGCGGCGCCTTTGTCTCCCGGCTTTGCTGCCGCAGCATCGAACAGGCGGTGTGGACCCATATCCATATGGGCAAGGCTGTCCTGTACAATATTTACGTGTGCAAGACACCGAAATCCCGGCTTTCCACCCTGTATTTTCAGCTGGATCAGATGAGCGATGTCATCGATCAGGGGCGTTTTTCCGATTTTCTTCCCGCCTTGCTGGAATTCTACCACAGTCTCTACGTGATGTCTGACGATCGTGAGCTGGTCTGGAAATCCCTGCGGAATGTGGATACGGATCTGTGCCGGTTCCTGCATCTGGCATCCGGGAGCACCACGGTGACGACCGGCTTTGTGAATGAACTGAATGCCCTTGCGGACGCGATGCTGGCCCGGAATATCGACCGGGCATTCGGCATATATGAAAAGCATTTTTCCCGCATGCTGCTTTTGGTTTCCCCGGCGCGCAGCCATAATCCGGATTATTTTATCACCGAGCGGGATGGATGATCGCGTCCGTCCGCCGGAAAACATTCAAATCAGGAGGATGAAGTGATGATTTATGGAAATGTGTACAGCCCGATGTTTACAGAACAGCAAAGGACGCTCCCCGCGCTCCTCGGAGAGGTTCTTGCTTTTTTTAAAGAGACGGATCTGCGCGCCCACCCGGCAGGACGCTTTGACCTTGAACTGGCCGGTGTGCCGCTGATCCTCCAGGTGCTGGATCTGACGACGGCGCCTCGGGAGACGATACGTCCCGAAATCCACCGCAAGTACATCGATGTGCAGTTTCTGGCGGCCGGCGGGCCGGAGTTGGCCGGATTTTACACGGATGATGGCACCAGCACCGTGGATGAAGATCTGCTGGATACCCCAAGAGATATTCTCTTTTACAAAAACAATCCCTCCGCTCCGGAAGGCTTCATCCACATGACGCCGGGGACCTATGCGGTATACTTCCCCTGGGATGTGCACATTCCGGCGGTCCAGACTGAAGCAGGCGCTGCCCCTATCCGCAAGATCGTCGTAAAAGTGCCGCTTGAGGCCTGTATGAAAGGATGACGGCCATGGAACTTCCCATTCACCGTCACCTGCGCGCGCTGGCGCAAAGGGATCCCCTGCTGCGCCGGCAGGCTGTAGAAGACACCCTGGCTCAGGAGGGGGTTGCCTGCGAGATCCAGCAGGAAGAGCCGTCCTTTGAAAATCCGAACGGCATCCGAAATTATCTGTTCCGGACCGGAGACCGCCCGGGGCTTTTGTACTGCGCCCACTATGACAGCCTCCCCGGCAGTCCCGGCGCGAATGACAACGCGGCCTCCCTGTGCATCCTCATCGATCTGGCAAGGACGTTTCGGGAGGAAGGGATCTCCGCCTCCTTTGCCTTTTTTGACGGAGAAGAAAACAAGCAGGCCGGGAGCCGGTTTTATGTTTCCTCCCTGGACCGGGAGCAGGTGACCGGAGCAGTCAACCTGGATCTGTGCGGGTACGGAGACACACTGGCTGTTTGCGGGCGTGGGCACGAGCGCAAACCGGCACTTCGTCCGCTTTGCGCCAGGGAGCGGCTGAAACGCTACCACGGACAGCTGCTCTCCTGGCTCCCGCCCAGCGATGATCGCTCCTTTTCCGGCCTTCGCCTCCCCACGCTCAGCATTGCCATGGTGCCGTACTGGGATATTCAGTACCTGAAGGCATTGTCCAGGCTGGGCAGCGGCCTGCTTGGCCGTCCGCCGGAATACGATCTGGTGTTTGGCCAGATGGAGATTGCCTCCACGATGCACGGCGGTTTTCGTGATTCGGTGGAATGGGTCGCACCGGAGGCCATGGAACGGGTGTACGCCTATCTCCTGGAATCAGCAAAAGAGCGATGAATCATACAGGGAGATCTCCCCTGCGATTCATCGCTCTTTCTTACGAAGTATCCAGCAAGACGCGCCGGTGACGCATCTTGTCGGATTTGGCCCCGCGGACCGCCACGCGCCCTTACAGCGCGCCGTCGCTGGCTGTCCTGTCATAGTTCAGGACAGCGGCAAAAAAGGCCAGCGCCATTCCCTGCCCCCATCCCTGGATCCACTTCTTCGGGATATTGCGGTAGCCGTCGCGGTCTTTCATGACCGCCGTCCCGCCGGACACATCGGTCAGCCTTCCGTCCGGCGCAAGATGGGACAGTACACCGCCGATCGCTTTTTCGATGTATTTGATGTGAAGCGGATTAGCCTTCAGCGCCATGGCTGCCGCAATCCCGGCGGAGGCGGATAATTCCTCATAAGAGCCTTCATCATCCAGGATCGTCCGCCACAGGCCGTTTTCGGTCTGCAGCAGTTTCAGGGCGGAAAGCTGCTCGCTTAAGCTGCCGACGATTTCCATATACCGGGGATACAGGTAACATTCCGGAAGGATCCGCCCCACCTTACTCATGGTGTATGCTGCCCAGCAGTTGGCCCTGCCCCAGTAAAAACCCGACATATGGTCTTTCGTGATGTTGTTGTAGCCGTGATACCACAGCCCGGTCTCCTCATTCTGGAGATACTGGATGTGCCAGTAATACTGGTTTAATGCATCATCGATCAGTTCCTCGTCTTTTGTCATGACGCCGAAGCGCAGCATGAAGAACGCGGCCATAAACAGGGTGTCCGCCCAGCACTGCTCCGGAAAATCATTCTTAGCCGAAACCGTATGCTGCAGGACATGGTCGCCGAAGCGAAGGGCCTCATCGCGCAGATAGCGGATCTTGGACTGAACGATTTCCAGGTACTTTTCCTCTCCGGTGGCCTGGTAAAGCGTAAGCAGACAGTGACCCATCGCGCAGGTATTCACCGTCCATACCGGCAGCCCGAGGCTGATCAGTTCGTCGATGCGTTCTTTCAGAAAATCCACATACTCCTGTTTCCCGGTCACTTCATACGCTTCCGCGATCCCGTAATACGCAACGCCGCACGGCCAGTCCCAGGACATATCCATTCGTTTGGTACGCTCCACGACACGATCAACCGCGTCCGTTATCTGCGCCCGGTCAAAATTCAGTTTTCCCATTTCTATCCTCTCTTCTATTCCTGGCAGTCAAACAGGATCCGCTCCGCATTCTTATGGAAGATCGTTTCCCGGTCTTCTTCGGAGATCGGTTCAAACCGGACGGCCTCCACATACATTCCCGGATTCGTGATGGGGTAGTCGGTCGCAAACAGGAATTTCGACGCGCCTGCCGCCTCAATGCCGTACCGGAGCATGCCGTATCGAAACAGTCCGGTCCCGGACAGATCCAGATAGGCATTTTCATATTTTTTCAGCCGTTCGATGTGCTTTTCATAGTCCTTGCGTTCGCCCGGATGCGCGGCGACGAAGGTGACGTCGGGGTTTTGGGCGATCATGGTCTCCATCTGCTCCTGCCATTCGGTCATCGTGTGATAGCTGAGCACCATATGGTACTCTCCGGCTTTTTTTAGGATCTGCCGGAGACCATCGCTTGCGTAGTCCATTCCGGCTTCTTTCCAGCCATGCATATAAGGAACCAGTTCGCCGATCAGCCGGAAGCCGTGTTCATGCATCCAGTCAAGCGTTTTTATGGACTCTTCCACAAAAGCCGGATGGATCTGAAAACCCGGCGTATAAAATTCGCCATAGCATTCCTTTACCTTTACCGTCTGCCGGTTCATGCGGTCGAGCGCCGCGAATCCATCCTCCAGGCGAAAGCCTCCATTCTCGATCACCGAACCGCATACATGCGTGATCCCGGCTTTTTCCAGATCAGCCATTGCCTGATCCGGCGTCAGGGAAAGGCTATCCTTGTACATGCAGGCATTCTCGTTCTGCGCAAGATAAGGGTGGATATGAAAATCAATTATCGCTGTGTTCATTTCTTCTGCACCTCCTTGATGTATCGTTTATATTCTGTGGGCGTATATCCCGTGTATTTGCGGAAACAGGCGGAAAAATACTGGGGATTTTCCCCGAATCCGGTCGCACGGGCTACATCCAGGATCCGCGCATCGCCATCTCCCGCCATCATTTCCATGGCAAGCATCATCCTCCGGTCCAGGACATAAGACGAAAAATTCTGTCCCATCTCCTTGCGGAAGATCTTGCTCAGATAATTTTCATTCAGAAACAGCTTCTGCGCAGAGATCCATTTCAGGCTGAGCTCTTCGTTGGCGATCTCTTCCTGCACGACCTGCAGGATCTTTTGCACCGTCTGGGAATAGCGGCCGTACGGTTCCTCCTTCGGCAGGATCCGCGAAAGCATCGGGTTTTGGCGGATGGATGACAGGAACTGATTTCCCTCCCGCTCATTTTTGCATTTGAGCACCACATTGATCAGCGCGGCCTCATCCAGCGGCTTTAACAGATAATCTCTGGCGCCATAGCGGAGGGCTTCCTGTGCGTAGCCAAAATCCGCATAGCCGCTCAGGATAATATAATCCACATCCTTACGGATCGATTTTACCCGTTTTAACAGGGCGATCCCGTCCATGACCGGCATCTTGATGTCTGCCAGGATCAGTTCCACCGGATTGTTTTGAAAGTACTCCAGGGCCTCGATAGCGTTGGGCGCCGCCTTCACTACGGTAATGCCGTGATCTTGCCATGGGATGTGGGAAGCAATGGCTTCTCTGACGATCCGCTCGTCATCGACCACCATCATCCTGTACGTTTCTTCCATCGGTCTTTCCTCCAAATCCCGTGCAGGTTCGGTATTCCTCCAGGGAGATCATCCTCATCCGGATCTGCGCTACGGTCTCGTCGCCCTCCCGCAGGATCGCCATCGCGCAGTCTTCGCCGAAGACAAACTGCAGTCTCTGCCATATATTCATCAGCCCGATGCCGTTTCCCCTTGGCTTGAGGATGCCTGCCTGAAGCTTGCCGAAAATATCCTCTTCCGGTTCCGGCCCGGTATTCCGTACCTGACATACGCAGACTTCCTCTTCCAGGAAGATCTTTATCTTTATGGTGCAGGCGCCCAGCATACATTCCAGACCATAGGCGATGGCATTTTCCACTAACGGCTGCAGGGTAAACCGCGGGATCACCAGACTGCTGCATTCCTCCGAGACGTCAAAATGAACATCCAGGCGGTCTTCATAGCGGTATTTCTGAATGATCAAATAATGGCACACGATATCCAGCTCCTGGTCGATCGTAATGACAAATTCCTCTTCGCTGATCGCCTCCCTGAGTAAGACGCTCAGGCTGCTGATCATGTCGGCCGCTTCGGGCATTTCCGATGTTTTCGCCATCCAGTAAAGCGAATTCAGGGTATTGTAAAGAAAATGCGGATTCATCTGCGACTGCAGGGCCCGCAGCCGGGTTTCCTTCACCAGAAGCTGCTTCGTATAATTATCCCGTACCAGCTCATTGATGTAGGAAGACATGGCATTAAACGCCTCTTTCAGGGCATAGACGTCCTTGTCACGGATATTCTGCACCTCATACATGGGCAGCCGGACAAGCCCGTCGCAGGATATATTGCTGATGTGGCGGATAAACTGCCGGATATCCCGGGTGACCCGTCTGGTGGACATACAGGCAATGATCAGGGCCGCCGCGATAAACAGCGTAAACATGCTGACGTAAAGACCATAGATCTGCTGGATATCCCGGGATAATTCGGAGTACGGATCAAAAAAGGTGTAGGAAAAGAACCCTCCGGGGTCAAATTTCGCCACAAACCATTTCCTGCCGTCCACTTTCTCCAGGCTGTACCCTTCCTCCTGCGTCACAAGATCCGTCAGCGTCAGATCTTCAATCTCTCCGTCCCGGTCATTCAGCACATACTGTAACGTCCCATCCTGCGCCTCCAGAACAAAGATGCCGTCATGGACATCGGTAAAGATCTTTCCCAGTTCATCCACATCGACAAACAGCACGATCGTACCGATATGCGCCAGAGAAAGATTTTTCTTCTCCCGAAACGCTTTGGCAACGACCAGAAGATTTTCCTCTCCGGTCAGCGCCTCCCCGTCAAAAAACACATCCTGCCCCTGCGCTGCCGCAGCGCTTTCCTCGATCATGAGCGCATCCTCAGCGGAAAGTCTGTAGTAGCTTGTCGATGCGGCCACCCGTACCTGTCCGCCGTCGTACAGAAAATTGGCGCAGACGATGGCCTGATCAGAGCGGATGCCGTTCTGGATCCCGTCCACGATGGTGTTCAGGACGGAAGCCCGCTGCCAGGCTGAGGAGTCTTCCTCTTCCTCCCCGTACGCAAGCAGCAGGCTTCCTGCCTCCTGTATACCGTCCGAAACGACCAGCCTGTACAGCGTATCCTGGATATCCGTCAGCTTCTCTTCCAGTTCGCGGATGCTGCTTGCCTGCACTTCCTGCAGAAGCTGATAGATGTACTCCGTATTGGATTTTTCCAGCCGGGAAAGGACAAAACAGCCTCCCAGGAAATTCAGAACGGACATCCAGATCAGGATAAAGGAAACCCGCTGGACAATGCTTCGGTGTTTCTTTTGCACGAGATACCTACCTCCTGCCTGCCCTCCCGGTCAGGATTTTAATCCGGACATGGAGATTCCTTCGACGATATACCTCTGGGTAAATAAGAACAAAACAATGACCGGCAGAAGGGACAGTACGCACATCGCGAACATCGCGCCGTAATCCGACACGCTGCTGGGGTCGCTGAACATCTTAAGCGCGATCGTGACCGTGTAGTTTTCCGGCGAGTTCAGGTAAAGCAGCGATCCCATAAAGTCATCCCACTTCCAATAGAAGGCAAAGATCGCGGAAGTAGCCATGGCCGGCTTGATCAGAGGAAGCATGATCTGGGTGAACAGCCGGATCTTACCGCAGCCGTCGATCTCCGCAGCCTCGTCCAGTTCCTTCGGGATGCCCGCGATAAACTGCATGATCAGGAAAATAAAGAACGCTCTCCCACCCCATTCCGGCACCGTCAGGGGCAAAAACGTATTGACCCAGCCAAGGGCGTTGAAAATAATGTACTGCGGTACGACAAGAACCTGACTTGGCACCATCATGGTGATCATCATGCAGATGAAAAAGAAGACCCTGCCGCGGAATTTGATCCGTGCAAAACCATATGCCGCCATGGAGGAAGCGATCACATTTCCCACCATGGAAATGAGCGTAACGATCAGAGAGTTCTTAAAAAAGACGGTGAAGGTGGTGCCACCGAAGCCGGACCATCCCTTGACGTAGTTATCCAGCCTCCATTCTCTGGGGAAAAGCTCATCCACCGTGGTCAGCACCAGGCTGCTCTCCTTAAAAGAACTGAAAAACATCCAGACCAACGGATAGATCATCACAATGCCGATAAGACACACCACAACATGAAAGATCACTGTATTAGCTACTCGCTTGCGCCGCTTCATCTTTCCCTCGCCTCCTCTTCTTTTTCTTCTTTCCCTCGAAGATCTCGTTTTCATAGAACACCCAGGCGCTGGAAGATTTGAATACCAGAGCGGTAAAAAAACCGATGATCACCAGGAGCACCCAAGCCATGGCGCAGCCGTAGCCCATCTTATAGTAGGTAAAACTCTGCCGGTAGAGGTACAGGGCATACACAAGCGTTTTATTCATTGGGCCGCCGTCGGTAATGATCAGTGCCTGCGAGAAGACCATAAATCCGCCGATCATCTGCATGACCAGATTAAAAAAGATGATCGGACTTAACAGCGGCAGCGTGATCCGGAAAAATTTATTCACCGGTCCGGCTCCATCCATCATGGCCGCTTCATAGTAGCTTTGCGGGATCTGCTTTAAGCCGGACAAAAAGATCAGCATGGGGGAGCCGAACTGCCAGATAAACAGCAGGGCGATACACCACAGCGCCGTGTGCTGATTGGAGATCCAGCTGATCTCGCAGGGGATGCCAATGGCGTTTAAAAACGTATTGAGCACACCGGTCTTGGAAAAACAGTATTTCCACATGACGGATACCGCCACGCTTCCGCCGAGGATGGAAGGAAGGTAATACACCACCCGGTAAAAAGGAACCGCCCGGGAATCCCGGTTTAAGATCATCGCCACCAGCAGCGCGAAGGCCAGCCGGAGCGGGATCGAAACGAACACGAACCGGAAGGTCACGCCAAGAGAGGTGGCAAAAAGCGTGTCGTTTGTAAACATTTTGATATAGTTGTCGAGCCCCACAAACTGCGGAGCCGACAGCATGTTATATTCGGTAAAGGACAAAATGAACGACGTGACGAAAGGAATGGCCGTAAACGCCAGGAAGCAGATCAGCCATGGACCGATGAACAGATAGCCCAGCCAGCTGCTCCCTGCACGGCGAGGACGTTTTGTTTTGTCTGAAGATATATTTCCCATGATCATAAAGTAATCCCCCGTTTCTCAGACTGCATGTTGTGATACAATCCGACAAGGCGCGTCGCTGGCGCGTTCTTGCTGGATACTTCGTAACAGAAAGGGAAGCCGAAGCCCCCCTTTTCCTGTACGCATGTTTCTTCCTGATCAAAGGATGGATGCTGCCTGGGCGATGATATCCGCCACACATTCTTCAGCGGTCATTTCACCGTACATGACTGCAACATAATCATTCTTCATCACGTTCATCAGCTCAGAAGAATTCAACGGATCAGGAGATCCGATAGCGCTGACCTGGGATGACACACGATCCATATACTCCAGCGTACTCTTGGTATAGACATCATCTTCCGCCTCTTCTTCCAGCATCTCGCGGATAGCGGAAGAAAGAGATACGCCGCGGTCCGTACCGATCAGCCTGGCGGCTTCCTCGTCATTGATCAGATAGTTGATCAGCTCCGCGGCTGCCTGAGGATCCGTGCAGTTGGCCGAGATACTCCAGTACATGTTGGGATTCAGCGTCATGCCGGACTGCGTGCCTTCATCCATCTGCGGGAGCATCGCCTGTCCCAGCACCTCGCCGAGTGCAGAGCTGTACGTGGTATACTGGTTGCTGAGGACCATGGACATCGCCGAATTCCCCTGGGAAATATAGTAATCCTCTGTGGTCGACCACGCGGACTGCACTTCCGGATCCACCAGATATCCATCCTGGACAGCGTCATAGATTCTCTGGATCGTGTCGGTCAGAGCAGAAACGACCGCATCGTCTTCCGCCCAGGGAAGGGCCCCACCGTCCTCGGAGAAGAAATCATAGCCCATGCTTTGCACCATCGACTGGATGATCCATCGCGCTTCCGAAAGGAAGGGAATCTCGGTCTGGATGCCGGTCGCATCATAAATTGCCTCTGCCGTAGCGAAGAAATCTGACCAGGTCCAGTCATCAGACGGGTAGTCCACCCCGGCCTGATCAAAGATATCCGTATTGTAAACGACAACAAACGTGTTGTGCCCTGTCGTGATCCCGGCCAGCTGTCCGTCTACCTCGCCGCCGCTTAAACTGTTTTCCTCCATATTCGAAGTGTCGATCGTGCCGTCATCCACATAGGACTGCAGATCAATGATCTGTCCGTTCTGCGAATAATTGACAATATCGCTGGTGGACATCTGGATGACATCCGGGAGATTTCCGCCTACCGCCTGTGCCGCAAGCGTCTCAAAATAACTGGTCCAGCTGCTGTATTCGTACGTCAGCTCGATCCCGGTCTCCTCGGTATACAGATCCAGCGCCTCGATCGTGCTGTTGTGCCTGTCCTGGCTTCCCCACCACGCGATCCGCAGAGATCCACCGCTGCCTGTGCTCGTGCTTTCCGTATCCTCAGACTGGGTGTCTTCCGCATCGCTCTGCGTCTCTTCACTGGTGGTACTTGTCGTACTGCTGCTGCTTCCACAGGCCGACAGCGAAGCACACAACGCAGCTGCCAGAGCCATGGCGGTAAATGTTTTACTTCTTCTGACTAAAACTGTTTTTTTCAATTTTCGCTCCTCCTGTAAATGTTCCGGTACGCGCGTCCCTGATTTATCGATATCTCTATTATAGATGCATGTCCCGGCTGCAACAATAGAAAAAAGTGTGCAGATTGTTTAAAAAATGGAGGAGTTGATATAAAAAATTAGGCTTCTTGACGTTTCAGCGCGTAAACAAGAATGCCTGCCGCAAGGAAAACAAAGCCTGCGAGCATCAGCCGCTGCTGATGGACGGAAGTGGTCCCTGCGATGTCAAAGATCCCGCGCAGCAGACTTGCTACCGTCAGGGCAGCGACACCGGAATGATAGAGATTTTCTGCGAGGATCCCGGGACGCCGGATCGTCGGGATACGGTAAAAGCACAGATACGGCAAAACGCCGAGGACAAGCGGCCACATGAATAAAAAGGTCATATATGCGGAACGCACACCGTGGGAAAACTGATCGTAAATGAGGAAAAATACGGCGCAGAAAATCGCTGTTCCCGCATAAATACACACCTTGCGCAGGATCCTTTTCTTTTCATCATTCTCCAATGTACACAATGTCACTGACTCTCCTTTCTCCGCTCCCACGGCCTCCGGTAGGATTATTGATGATCTCGCCCATAAACCACATGGTCGATGAGCCGCCTCCGTCCAGATTATAAGCGTTCTGGCAGCCATACTCATACATGATCTCTGCCAGCTCCAGCAGCGTCAGTCCCGCACTCTCGTCGGTGCGGCCGTCCGAAACGACCATCAGATAGTGCAGCTCTCCGATCTGACCGATGGCCGTCCGCGGATTGCTTCTCCTGGACTGTTCTACCTCGCTGTCTTCCGTCACGGTGATGACCCCGTCCCGGATCAGACCGGGGCCGAACGAAAAAATCTGAACGGCTCCGTTCGCCGCAAGGGCGGAAGCGTCGGATTCCGCCTCGTCCACAATCTCAAAACGGCCGTCCGCGTAGATGATCAGGTCCTCATAGCCGTCGCCCTGCACGCTGTCCCGATACAGGTATCCTTCGCGCATGACGAATCCCTTCTCGCGAAAACCGTAATAGTCGCCGTTGATGGCCAGGATGGCATTGTTTTCTTCCGCGATCGTTGACGTTTTCGCTTTGATGTTTCGTCCGAAAGTCCCATCGGCCAGACCGGTCCGCAGATAGGAAGCATCGGCCAGCTGGATGTCGGCAATATAGATCCTGGTGTCATACCGCTCGATCGTTTCGATCGTGATCGAAATATTGCTGCTCTGGTAGCTGTTTTCCGTGATCACGATCTCCTCTTCCGGCGCTTCTGTGGTCTGCTCTTCGTCTGTTTCTGTCTCCGTCTCTTCCTGCGTTTCCTCTTCTGCCGCTTGCACGGTTTCTTCTTCCGACTCGTTTGCGGACTCTTCTTCGTCCGTTTCTGCCTCCTCATCTTTTTCGCCGCTCTGCGCTTGCGTCTCCTCCTGAGCGGACGCCGTGCCTTCCTCTTCTTTAGTCTCTTCCGTCTGCGCTTCGGCATAGACATTTTCCGCGGAAATCTCTTCCGCGCTGCTTTCTTCACGCACGGATTCCAGAACCACTACATCGTCGGGCAGGACAAAAGCCGCCAGAAGGGTATAAACCGCATATGCTGTCAGCAGGACGCCGTAGACCGGCGGCCAGTAATTTCTCTTTTTCTTTTCTGTATCCTTCAATTAGCTTTCTCCTTTCGAAACACCCAGTTTTTCTGTATGACATAGCTTAAGAAGAACAGGAAGGAATCCACCACGATCTTTGCGGGGAGGGAGGGGACGTGAAGCAGGGTAAGCGCGGCGGTAAACCCTGCGCTGGCTGCCATCTGGCAGAGGAAAAGGATGCCGTAGCGCATCGCCTCGCCGCCCGCCGGACAGCTGCTTTTGAAACTCCAGCAGCGGTTCAGCAGATAGTTCACCGCGCCCGAACTCAGCCGTGCCGGCACGGTGGCCACAACCACACGGGCGGCCGCAGAGGCGGCCGGCAGCATGCAGAAAATCGAAAATAATACAAGATCGGTCAGTGCGCCTGCCAAAGAGGCGCCGGTAAAGCGAAGAAATCTCCGGTAAACCAGCAGAGAATCCGCAAAGGGCCGAAAGTGCGAGCCCTTGTTCTGGTTTTGGTAGACCGTTGTGATCGGGACAAAACAAAGCGCAACCTGTTTCACCGCGTCTGCCAGAAAATTCATCTCATATTCATACCGTTCCCCTTCCTCACAGGCCGCCAGCTCTTCCAGGCAAGGCGGGATCCCGCGAAGCCCTGTCTGGGTGTCCGGACAGGTGATCCCGTTCGTCAGGCGAAAGATCAGGGAAGTGATCCGGTTTCCCATCCGGCTCTTCCACGGCACGTTGTCTCCGTCAAAGGAACGAATCCCCAGCGTCAGCGCTTCCGGTTCTTCAAGCATCCGCACGGCCACACGGGCAATATCTTCAGGCAGATGCTGTCCGTCCGCATCGGCAGTTACATAAAAATTTCCTGCACCAAAGCGCTGGCGCGCAGCGGATATCCCGGTTTTGATGGCCGCGCCTTTTCCGCGGTTTGTTTCGTGTGTCACGACGCGGCATCCCATCTCTTCCGCCTGCCGGAAAATATCCAGGCACCGCGCCTGACTTCCGTCGTTGATGATATAAATGTTGGAAAATCCCTTTTCCATCAGGGACCGCGCCAATCGGATCAGATTCTGGTCCGGATTAAGGGCCGGTATGATCAGAACGATTTGAGCCATAAGGATCTACCTCCTTTAAAACACAGGGAAAAAGGTCCTGACGTCATCTTACAGCTCTGCGGCAAGGGTTTCCTGCCTGGACAGCGAGATTTCCAGATTGCCATTGCGGCAGCGAAGCATGTCGATCATCTCTTTTTCTCGTTCTGTATCTCGCAGGACAACTTCATAAGTCAGCCGGAACAGGCTTCCCATATTGGTGGTTTTTACGGTGACCAGGGTGTATGAGCTGGTATACTCCTGAAGGATATCGGAAAACACATGCGTATAATCCAGATCCTCGGGAATGGTTATGGTCAGTCTTTTCCACGTATCCCGTTTCGGATTACTGCCCAGCTCGATCAGCTGGTAAAGCAAAAACATGGCGCACATCACAATGGTGAAAAGAGCCGCGTATCCCAGATATCCCATTCCCGCGGTGAGTCCGCTCACCGTAGCCAGGAAAAGGATGCAGATCTCTCTTGCCGTGCCGGGAACCGAACGGAAACGGACCAGGCTGAACGCACCGGCCACGGCGACTCCGGTGCCGACATTTCCATTAACCAGCATGATCACAACGCAAACCACCGCGGGCAGCAGGGCTAATGTTACCACAAAGCTTTTGCTGCACCTTGTCCGGTACATATAGGTGAACGCCATGACCAGGCCCAGGATCAGCGAGACGGCTATGCAGAGCAGAAAGTCGCCTACCGAGATCACGGCTGCCGACTGTGCGTCAAACAGTCCTTTAAATACGGATTCAAGCATATCTCAGCACCTCCTTTGCCATGTGGGGAAATATGATCTTCTGATAAGCCGTGCCATATTTGGAAAATGATGTCTGATAAATGTGCTCCTTCGCCAGCGCTTTCGCGGCCCAAAGAGGCATGGCGCCCGCGCACTTAAGTTCCATCAGAACCATATTTTGCGGAAGCAGCAGGGTGCCGTAAACGGCGGACCGCAGCGAGATATCCGTCTGGCGAAACAGGATCTGATCATCAAAGGTCACGCGGAAATCAGGCTGTGCGGCGTCATAAAAGGCCTCACGCTGATAAGAAAGAAAGCCCGCCGGCCGCAGCTGCGGATAAAACGCCAAAAGATAATTGATCTCCCGGGAGATCTGATTATCCACCGGGCAGGCCACCGCTCCCGTCAGCCAATCCATCGCCGCGTGTTCCGGCAGAACCATCCTCCGCTTATAGACCACACCATGATATTTTTTCTTCAGTTCCACAAACACGGTGCTGTCCGGATCCGCCTGGCTGTAACTTCTGACCCGCAGCTTTTCCTTATAGACCGGCTTTTCAATGGAACGGCGGATCATCTGGTAGAACGCCGTATCAAAGTAAATATTCCGGATGATCGTTTTGCCATACCGGTCGGGCGCCAGCCGGTCCTGAATATTTTCCATCAGCCGGTCTTTCTGCTCCCTGGTCATCAAATATTTCAACTCATATCGTTTAAAAATGGTCTGGACTGCCATAAAAAATCCTCCTGTACCTTTGATGTATTCATTGTACAGAAGGAAAATTGAAAAACTATTGAAGATTTTTACTTTTTTTGCGGAAGTTTTACCGAAAATTCGACTTTCCCGTCATAGCACTGCACCTGTATCGTCCCCTTGTGCGCGCCGGCAATGGACTGGGCAATGGCCAGGCCGAGTCCATAATGTCCATCCTCCGCGATCCTGGCCGGATCGGCCCGATAAAAGCGCTCAAACAGCTGGCTTTTTTGTTCCTCCGGGATCGGCTTGCCGCTGTTGATCACAGACAGAACGGCATGACTGCGCTCTTTCTTCAGAGATACCGTGATCACGCTGCCGCCCTGGTTGTGCCGGAGCGCGTTGTCTAAGAGGATGGAGGTAAGCTGCTTAAGCTGCAGGCTGTTCCCGTTGATAAAAATATCGTCGGTCAGCTGACAGTCTAACGTCAGCCCTCTCTCGTAGGCAACCGTTTCAAAGGGAAGTACTTCGCCCCAGACCAGGCGGCTTAGATCCACATTTTCCATCACCGGCGAAGTACTCTCCGTCCGGGCCAGCTCCAGAAGCTGTGTGATCAGCGCGGACATCCTCTCGTTTTCGTACTGAATATTCGACAGCCACTGGTTTTCTCCAATCTGGCGGGAAAGGATCTCCAGATTCGCGTTGACGACAGCTACCGGCGTTTTCAATTCATGCCCTGCGTCGGAAATAAACTGCTTCTGCCTGCGGTAGCTCTCTTCCAACGGCGCGACGATCCGCCTGGCCAGATAACGGGAAAGGAAAAAAAGGAACACCAGGACAATGCAGCCGAAGATCAGCGTGTAATTGATCAGCGCGCCGGCGTTCTCCATCATCAGGGTGTTATCCAGGAAGGCAGCCAGGATATAATCGCCCTTATCCGTGATCTCGTAGAGCAGGTTGCGCGTTACCCCCTTTTGTTTTGAACCCTCCATCAGCTGCTGCGCCAGCTCGATCAGGCTTTCTTCATCCAGTGTCGAAATGTCGGCGGTATCCACTTTTAAGATCTGGCCGTCCTTGGCGATCGCGACGGAATAAAATGTGGAAAGCTCCAGACGCGGCGGCTTCCCTGCCGGTTTGGGCTGCCGTTCGTCCCTCGGAGCAGTATCCATGAACGTATCGTTTTTCTGTTCATCCCAAAGCCGGTAATTCGCTGAGTATTGATTTAACAGCTGCCGGTTCTCCGCGGATAACTGCATGTAGCTGGCAAAATAAATGACGCAGATCGTTCCGGAAAGCAGGAAGATGAGGATCACGAGGATGGTGGCCACGATCTTTCTTCTGGTTGATTTAAACATGGTCATACCTCAATTCATATCCAATGCCCCTGACGGCTTTGATGACCGTCTCCGACTGAACAAAACGAAGTTTTTTCCGGACAAACGACAGATACACCTCGACGTTATTGTACTCGCTCTCGCTGTCATATCCCCAGATTTTGATCGCCAACTGTTCTCTGGTAAGAATCTGTCCCTGATTGGAGATCAGATACTCCAGGATGCCGAATTCCTTTTCGCTCAGCCGTACCGAATTCGCGCCGCAGGTAAGGATAGCCTTGTCCCGATTCAGGGAAATGTCGCCAAATTTCAGGCTTCCGTCTGCCCGGCTGCTGCCCCGGCGGGATAACGCCCGCAGTCTCGCCAGAAGTTCCCTGGTCATAAAGGGCTTTGTCAGATAATCATCCGCTCCGCAGTCAAGCCCCTCGACCTTATCGTCTACCTCACTTTTTGCCGTCAGCATCAGGATGGGCGTACTGCTCCCCTTCCTGCGCATTTCACGGGCGATCGCGAAACCGTTCATCCCCGGAAGCATGACATCCAGGATCACGATATCGTAAACGCCGCTTTCCGCGGCGCAAAGCCCTTCCAGTCCGTTTTCAAAATGATCCACCTGGTAGTTTTCCTGCCGCAGGATCTCACTAAGAGCCTGGGCCATCCGCGTCTCGTCTTCCACAAGCAGCAGCTTCATGGTTAACCGCCGTCCTTTCCTCTTTCTCCGCCGCCTGAGCGTTTTATGATATGATGCAGGAGTCAAAAGACATCCTGACCCCTGTGATACCGGCCTATTCCGTGCTTCGCACTCCCTTAAGTTTCATTATCATTATACCAGGAAAGGTTGAAAAAAAATTGAATATTGTAGTAAAAACGTAAGATTATTCTCCCGTCTTTTGTGATAATATATAGTTGTAAAACACTTCAGGAACACGTTCCGATACGGGATACCGATAAAGTGAAGGGGGAAATGAACGATGCGAAAAGCAAAGATCGGAACCATCTTACTGACCGTCCTGCTGATCTGCTGGATAGTTCCGCTGACCGCTCTGGCGGACACGGAAATTTCCAGCGTTTCCTTGCGTATCTCATCGGATATCGTTGCCGACGACGATAACGATGATGTGGAGGTGACGACCAGCTCCAGCCGCTATGAGGTGGATGAGGTGAAAGTAACGAACGCCCCCAGCGGAGACTGGGATGAGGGCGACGAACCCAAAGTCCGGGTCACCCTGCTGGCAAACGACGGCTACTATTTCGCATCCGGCTTTTCGGAAGACGATGTGTCGTTAAGCGGAGACGATGCGGAAGTGACGAACGTCAGCCGCAGCAGCAAGACCAAGCTGCGCATCACCATCCAGCTGGCGGAACTGGAGGGCGAGGACTATGACGGAGACTACGAACTGGAAGTCTCCGGCCTGGAATGGGATGAGGACGACGGGACCGCCTACTGGGACGAGACGGACGACGCGAAGAAATATGAGGTGAGGCTGTACCGTGACGGAAGTTCGATCACCTCGGTCAAGACGACGACCAGGACCTATTATGATTTTTCGGATGAATTTACCAAAAGCGGGGACTATACCTTCCGGGTGCGCGCCGTGCGCAACTCCTCAAACAAGGGAAGCTGGGAAGAGTCCTACGTACTGTCGGTAAGTTCCAGTGAAGCCCGCTCCATCCGCAACAGCAGCAGCTCCAGTTCCCGATCTTCTTCCTCCAGCTCCAGTTCCTACTGGAGCGGACCGGGCGCGACCGTAAACAGCGGACCGGGCGCGGCCGTAAACAGCACCGGCGCGTGGATGTGGGATTCCAGTGTCGGCCGCTGGTGGTACAGCAACGCAGACCGGACCTATACGATCAGCAACTGGCAGTATATTGACGGAAACTGGTTCTATTTCGATGCCCAGGGCTATATGGTCACCGGATGGCAGTACATCAATGGAAACTGGTACTATTTCGACAGCAACGGTTACATGCAGACCGGATGGATCCTGTATAACGGCGTCTGGTATTACTGTGATTCCAGCGGGGCCATGCTGACCAATACCAGGACCCCGGACGGTTACTATGTCGGCGGGGACGGTGCCTGGCTGCATTAACCGCTCCGGGACAGGGCGCCGTCCGGATGCCCATAAGGCCGGCAGGAGACGCCGCGTGTGTCTTCTGCCGGCCTTATCTGCGTTCCAATCCCCTGAACATTCGCTGAGGGATCTCAAAAACAAACACGATCCCCAGCACGATGGCCACCGCGGTCTTCACCGCCTCATAGCCGGTTTGCAGAGCCAGGCCGAGCTGGTCGGTGACGATGTAATAAGAAGTCCAGTAGATCCCTGCTCCCGGGACCACGGGAAAGATGCCGGAGATCATAAAGATCGTCGCCGGACACCGCTGCCACACTGCCGCGCTCCTGGAGAGAAGCACGATGACGATCGTGGCCAATAGCGCCGCCCCTTCCGGCGAAAAACAGCCGGATGCCAGGGAATAGACTAACCACCCGGCTCCGCCGATCAGTCCGCAGTAAGGGTAGTATCTTCTGGGCACGCCAAATAAGAGCGAAAAGGCGACCGTTCCCGCCATGGCCGCCAGTACCTGCGAGATCATAACGGAATCCCTCCCATCAGCCCGCCCATCAGAGAGAACGCCATGCCGACGCCGATCGCGATGCTGAAAAATACCAGGATCGCATCAAGCATGCGCACCGAGCCGGAAATATAATCCCCGTCCGCGATATCCCTGATGCCGTTGGTAAACGCCACACCGGGAATCAGCGGCATGATGGAGCCGATGATCATGAAATTCAGATGATCCCCAAGCCCGAGAAGATAGAAGCAGGCACAGATAAACGTAACCAGCGCGCCGCCGCCGATATTCCCCACGATTCTGGAAAGGCGGGGCGCGCTCACAAACAGGACATAGCTATACAGGATCGTCCCCGCAAACAGGGCTGCCGCCATGTCCCATCCGTTTCCTCCAAACAGACAGCAGAACGCCGCGCTTCCCACACCGGAAGCCAGGATCTGGGTCGCTTTCTTTTTCTCCGGCATGGCCTTGATGCTCTCCAGCGCCGCGTACAGCTGCCGGATGGTGTAGCGGCCGTTTTCCATCTCCCGGGACAGCTGATTCACCGCCGCCACCCGGTTTAAATGCGTACCGCTTACCGGAATGTGCTGGACTTTGGCAAAATAGCCTTCCTTCTCGCTGCCGGCAGTGATAAAAATGCCGTTGCTCAGCACGAAGGCGCTTGCCGACTTTACACCGTAATGGCAGCAGATCCGGTCAAAGGTCTCCTCCACCCGAGAGATCTCCGCCCCGTTTTCCAAAAGGATATGACCGGCCAGAAGCGCCGTTTCCATCACTTCTTTTTCCCGGCTGTCTTCCCGTTCCTGCGTCTTTACCTTCTCTTTCATGATGACCTCCGTTAAGGTAAGTTTGCGGCACGGATGGAAAGCAGCGAGAGGATCTCGCGGCAGATCTCTTCCGCCGTCTTTCCATCGGTGGATACCGCGCAGTCCGCCGCCTTTTCATAATAGAGGCGGCGCTTCTCCATCAGTTCCCGGATATAGTCTACGTTCATGTTTCCGTTTAACAGCGGCCTTTCCCGGCTGTCCTTTACCCGCAGATAGATCGTCTCCGGAGAAGCGGTCAGGAGAATGATGCAGCCGCTCTCTTTCATCGCCTTCACGTTCTCTTCCCGCATCGCAACGCCTCCGCCGCAGGAAATGACGGCGGCAGGACGCTCGCCCATGGAAGATAAAAACCGCGTCTCCAGACGGCGGAAATACGGCTCTCCTTTTTCTTTGAAAATCGACGAAATGGCCATGCCTTCCTGCCGTTCAATTTCCTGATCCATTTCGATCACTTCCGCGCCGGTCATTTCCTTTAACCTGGCCGCGACGGTGCTTTTTCCCGCCCCCATAAATCCGATGAGAAAAACATGCTCCCTGATCATGAAAAGAAACGCTCCTTTACTTCCCGGACCGGCATGTCCATGCCGGTATACAGCTTAAACGCGGCAACGCCCTGCCATAAGAGCATTCCCTTTCCGCCGATGCAGACGCAGCCGGCCGCCTTCGCTTCCTTAAGGAGCCTGGTCTCCACCGGATCGTATACGACATCCGCCACCACCAGACCCGGATAAAAGGCGGAAGTATCCCTGACCGGCGTTTCATTATCCATGGGCTTCATGCCCAGGACGGTCGCGTTGACAAAGATCTGGCTGGAACGGATTTCTTCCGTCATCTTTTCTGTGTCATCCATATCGTATATCTCGACCCGGCAGCCGGGAACGGCTTTGCGGATCTTATCCGCCGTTTCTAACGTCCGGTGAAAAAACGCGTCCTTTCGGTTAAAGATCGAGAGGGCTTTGGCGCCGTCCAAGGCACACTGCACCTGGATCGCCGTGGCCGCGCCGCCGCCGCCGGCTACGGTGATCTTCTTTCCTCTGACGTCGATGCCATGGTCAGACAGGTTGCGCACAAAGCCCTCGCCATCCGTGTTGTGGCCGGTCAGTACGCCATCGTCGTTGACAATGGTATTGACCGCCCCGATGATCTGCGCCGCCGGGGACAGTTTGTCCATGTACCGGCATACGGCCGTCTTGCACGGCATCGTGACATTCATCCCGCGCATCTTAAAAAGACGCATGGCGGCGACGGCGTCCGCCGCCTGGTCCTCTTTGATGTCAAAGGCGACATAAACATAATCCAGGCCAAGCCGTTCAAAACTGTAATTGTACATGGCCGGAGAGCCGGAATGGCCCACCGGCGAACCGATCAGTGCGAGCAGGCCGGTACGGCCGGAGATTCGGTTATCCATTGTTTTCCTCCTTCTGCAAACATGCTTCAAATTTCCGGACCAGAAGAATCAGAAGCTCGGTTACTTTCTCCATGGACTGGACGCAGATGTATTCGTATTTTCCGTGATAATTATGGCCTCCTGTACAGAGATTCGGACAGGGAAGCCCCATGTAGGAGAGGCGTGCGCCATCCGTGCCGCCGCGGATCGGACAAATCTTTGGCTCGATGGAAAGCTCCTCCATCGCCTCCTTTGCCAGATCGATCAGATACAGGTGAGGCAAGATCTTTTCCTTCATATTGTAGTAGGAATCCTTTACCTCGACTTCCACCGTACCGTCGTCGTATTTCCGGTTCAGGAAATCGGCCGTGCAGAGAAACTGCCGCTTCTTCTGTTCGAACTTCTCCCGGTCATGGTCGCGGATAATGTACTCCATCACGGCCTCTTCTACGGTGCCGCTCATCGTATCCAGATGATAGAAGCCCTCATATCCTTCCGTGTACATGGGATTTTCAAATACGGGGAGCATGTTCTGGAATTCCATCCCGATCAGCAGCGCGTTTTTCATCTTTCCCTTAGCCGAACCGGTGTGAATGCTTTTTCCGTGGATCCGGACCTTTGCCCCGGCGCCGTTAAAGTTCTCATACTCCAGTTCGCCCAGAGCGCCGCCGTCCACCGTATAGGCCACATCCGCGCCGAATAAAGCCACGTCAAAGCCGTCGGCCCCTCGTCCGACCTCTTCATCCGGCGTAAAGCCGATCTTAATGGCGCCATGGGGAATCTCCGGATGCGTCAGGAAATACTGGGCCATCGCCATAATCTCCGCGACACCGGCCTTGTCATCCGCGCCGAGCAGCGTGGTGCCGTCGGTGGTGATCAGATCTTGACCTGCGTAATCCAACATGTCGGGAAACTCCGCCGGATCAAGGATCAGACCGGGAACGCCCGCTAAGGGAATGGGCTTCCCGTTGTAATTCTTGATCATCTGCGGCTTTACTCCGCAGCCGCTAAAAGACGGCGAAGTATCCATATGGGCGATAAATCCAAGGACGGGGATAGGTTTATCCGTGTTTGCCGGGATCGTCGCCATGACATAGCCCTGACTGTCCATCTTGACTTCAGACGCGCCCATCTCCTCCAGCTCCTTTGCCAGGACCCCGGCCAGGACAAGCTGCTTTTGTGTGCTGGGGATCTGCTCCTGATCACCCATAGACTGCGTATCATAGGTTATGTAGCGTAAAAATTTTTCAACTGCAGAAGACATGCCAACCGCTCCTTTCCTGTCTGCCTCTCACCGGTTTGCCAGTTCCCTGGCGATCTCCTCCCAGGTAATGCCTTTTTCCGCCATCAGGACCATCACATGGTACAGAAAATCCGAGATCTCGTATTTGACCTCTTCCGGATCCGGATTCTTGGCCGCGATGATGATCTCCGCCGCCTCCTCGCCGCATTTCTTTAAGATCTTGTCGATCCCCTTATCGAAAAGATAATTGGTGTAGGAGCCCTCCTTGGGATGCGCTTTTCTGTCCTGGATCACACCATACACCTCTTCAAAAACCTTGAGGGGATTCGTCTCCCGGTAATTCTTTTTCACCAGCGTCTGGTAAAAGCAGGAATCGCTTCCTGTATGGCAGGCTGCGCCGATCTGGTGCACCCTGGCCAGAAGCGTGTCATTGTCGCAGTCCAGCGATAACGACTTCACATACTGGTAATGGCCGGAGGTCTCGCCCTTCAGCCAGAGCGTTTGACGGCTCCGGCTGAAATACGTCATCAGTCCCCGCTCCAGCGTCTTTTGAAATGCCTCTTCATTCATATAAGCCAGCATGAGCACTTCGCCGGTTCGGTAGTCCTGGGTGATCACCGGAATCAGGCCGTCACGGTTTAACCGGAACCGGCTCCACTCTACTGCGCTTTCCAGGGTCTCCACCGGAATGCCCGCTTTCTTTAAGGCCTGCTTGATCTCCATTAAGGACTGCGTCGGGTCCGCCGGAAAGAGAATGCCGTAGACCCATGGCTGCGCAAGCTGCGCCGCGAAATCTTCCGTGTCGGCCCGCGCGCAGGAGCAAAAGACCGGCAGGCCCTTCGCTGCCAGAGCGGCCGCTTCCCCGGCGCTCCACTTCCCGCCAAGGAGCAGGCGCGAGGCGCCAAGCTGCACAAACTCCTCCGCCCGTCCCGAACAGGAGGCGTCCGGGAGGTACGCGTAAATTTTGTCGCTGCCGAACCGGCTGGAAGCCTCCTTGATCAGATCAACATTGTCCTCGTCAGACATGGTAAGAAATACAGCCTCCGCGCCGGCATAAAGGTACTTCTTTACATCCTCCAGCCGTTTTACCCGTCCTCCGGTGAGGACCGGCGTATCGATCTTACGCGCGATCTCTTTGATGATCCCGATCGTCCGCTCATGGTCAGCATCGTCCTCCGACTGATCGGCAAGGAGCAGTAAATCAGCGCCGTTATCGCCGCAGCGGCGGCAGAACTCTTCGGCGCGCATCCCCCCTGCCGGCTCACCCGTTCGCAGATCGCATAGTATCCCCTTACGCAAGCCAAGGCCCGGAATTAACGCTTTCTTTTCCGTCATGGTTCTTCCATCCCTTTCTCTTTATTTTTCCCCGGCCTCTTTCCGAGGCTGATCCTGAAACCGCTCTGCTGCCGTCTTAAGATCGATCCGGTTCTCATAGAGGGCCTTTCCGATGATCGCGCCCCGGATCCCTTCCCGGCAAAGCCGTTCCAGATCCTCCATACCGGATACGCCGCCGGAAGCAATGATGTCCAACCCTGTCGCCTTCGTCATCCGGCTGGTAGCCTCCACATTGGGGCCGGAGAGCATGCCGTCCCGCGCGATATCCGTGTAAACGATGTGCCGGATACCATACGCTTTCATGGTAAGGGCCAGGTCGAGCGCCCTGACCGAACTGGTCCTTTCCCAGCCCTGGACCGCCACAAGCCCGTCTCTGGCATCAATGCCTACCACGACGGCCTCGCTGCCGAATTCCTGCACGAGCTCCTTTAAAAATTCCGGATTTTCCACGGCCTTTGTTCCGATGATCACGCGGCGGATACCCAGAGACAGCATCCGCTCCGCTGCCTGCAGCGAACGGATACCGCCGCCGATCTGGATCGGGATGGAAACCGCCTCCGCGATCCGGCGGATCACCGGTTCGTTGACCGAGCGCCCGGCCAGCGCCCCGTCCAGATCGACCAGATGGAGAAAGGTCGCTCCCTCTTCCTGCCAGTGCAGGGCCACCTTCTCCGGAGCATCGGAGTAGACGGTGACATCCTTAAACGCGCCCTGCCGCAGGCGGACGCACTGGCCGTTTTTCATATCGATTGCCGGATAAAGCTGCATATCATTCCTCCTTCGGTTTACAGGCTGCCCTTGGTGGACAATACGCCCTCAATGCGCGGATCGATCCGCAGGGCGGCGTCCAGCGCCTTGGCAAACGCCTTGAACGCGCCCTCAATCACATGATGGTTATTCTGACCGGACAGCTGCTTGATGTGCAGGTTCATTTCCGCTCCGTAAGACACCGCGTAAAAAAATTCCCGGATCATTTCCGTCTCCAGATCGCCCACAAATTCCCTGTCCAGGGAAAGATCATAAACCAGATACGGCCGTCCGCAAAGGTCCAGCGCGCAGAGTACAAGCGACTCATCCATAGGCAGGGTCACCGAACCGTAGCGGACGATCCCCTGCTTATCGCCTGCTGCCTCCCGGATGGCCCTGCCCAGCACGATCCCCGTGTCTTCAATGGTGTGATGGGTATCCACGAACAGATCCCCCTTCACCGAAAGGGTCAGGTCAAAGAATCCGTGGCGGGCAAAACTGACCAGCATATGGTCAAAAAAACCGATGCCGGTAGACACATCCGCCGCGCCGCTTCCGTCCAGATCCAGGGTGAGCGCGATCTGTGTCTCTTTTGTATTCCTTTCGATGCAAGCCTTTCTCATTCTGCTGCTTCCTCCTCGTCCTCAAAACGTACACGGATGGAATTCGCGTGCGCCGTCAGCTGCTCCGATTCGGCAAACGCTTCGATATCCCGGTGCGCTTTCCTTAAGGCATCCTTTGAATAGTAAATGATGCTGGATTTTTTGATAAAATCATCCACACCCAGGGGCGAGAAAAATTTGGCGGTGCCGTTCGTGGGGAGCACATGGTTCGGGCCGGCAAAATAATCGCCCAGGGGCTCCGAGCTGTACTCACCGATAAAGATTGCTCCCGCGTTGCGGATCTTTGTCATCACCTCGAAGGGGTTCTTCGTCACGATCTCCAGATGCTCGGAGGCGATCTCATTGGCTGTCCGGACGGCCTCATCCAGTGTGTCCGTCACCAGGATATACCCGTAATTATCCAGCGATTTTTCTATGATCTCCCGCCGGGAAAGCGTTTTCAGGAACCGCTCCGTTTCATCGGAAACCGCCTGTGCCAGCTCCATGCTGGTGGTCACCAGAATCGCGCTGGCCAGTTCATCGTGTTCCGCCTGGCTTAACAGGTCAGCGGCCACACAGCGGGGATTGGCTGTTTCATCGGCGATCACCAGGATCTCGCTGGGACCGGCGATGCTGTCGATGCTGACATGGCCATACACAGCCTTCTTAGCCAGGGCAACAAAAATATTTCCGGGCCCTACGATCTTGTTGACCCGCGGAATAGACTGCGTCCCGAAGGCCAGGGCCGCGATCGCCTGAGCTCCGCCTGCCTTGTAGACCTCTGTGGCTCCGGCCAGATGCGCTGCTGTCAGCGTCACCGGATGGACCTTCCCGTCCGCTCCCGGCGGCGTCACCATGACGATCCGCTCCACTCCGGCCACCTCCGCCGGGATGATATTCATTAACACCGTGGAAGGATAGGCCGCCTTGCCTCCCGGCACGTAGACGCCTACGCTCTCGAGCGCGGTGATCTTCTGACCGAGGATCGTTCCGTCCGGACGGCTGGAAAACCAGCTCTGCCGGATCTGGCGGGTGTGATGATCACGGATATTTTCCATTGACTGCTTCATAACCGAAAGAAGAGTCGGGTCTACCTGCGCCATCGCTTCACGGATCTCTTCCTGTGTTACCCGGATGGAGGCGGCGTCGATCGTTGCGTGGTCGAATTTCTCTGTGTAGGCAAAAAGCGCTTCATCTTTTCGTGTCTTGACCTGATCTATGATCTCCTGAACGGCATCGGCATACTGCCCATACTGATTCGGATCCCGTTTTAAAAGCCCTTCCAGAATATTCTGCTTGATTTCTTCATTTAAACGAATGATCCTCATACACCTGATCCTCTCCTTCCTTATTTCTGAACATCTGCCGCCGCGTGCGGGTTCACGACCTGCTGCATCCCTTTGATGATCCCGGAAATACGCGCATTTTCCCGCTTCATGCTGACCTGGTTTACCACCATGCGGGCCGACAGATCGCAGACCTCCTCTAAAACCACCAGTCCGTTTTCCCGCAGCGTGCTCCCCGTCTCCACGATATCCACGATCACATCGGCCAGTCCGACGATGGGCGCCAGCTCGATGGAACCATTTAGTTTGATGATCTCCACCGTCTGGTACTTTCGGTTATAAAAATACTCCTTCGCGATCCGGGGGTACTTGGTAGCCACCCGGATCAGTTCATGGTGTTCAAGACGCTCCTTCGCCGCCTGCGGCCCGCATACGCACATGCGGCATTTTCCTGTCTTCAGATCCAGGACTTCGTAGAGCTTGCGTCCTTCCTCCAGGATGGTATCCTTTCCCACGATGCCGATATCCGCCGCTCCATACTCTACATAGGTAGGCACATCATTCGCCTTTGCCAGAAAAAAACGGATACCCAGTTCCTCATTCGTAAAGATCAGTTTCCGTGAGGACTTGTCCTTCATCTCTTCACAGCTGATCCCGATCTGTTCAAAAAGTTCCATGGCCTTATTGGCCAGTCTGCCCTTAGCCAGGGCCACCGTAATTTCTCTCATCCAAACCTCCCGACTCCATACGCAGGTCTACTCTCCATCTCCAAGGTACGCCGACATGGGAATCCGGTCGCACTGTCCGGTCTGTACATTGAATGCCTGCACCATACTTCCGTCCCCGGCCACGTAAAGAACATTGGAAAGGCCGCTTTTCCCGGCAATCTCCAGATAATCCTCCAGCGATGGCGTCTGATGCTTGCGCTGGAACTGGACAGAAAAGTCGTGCGCGCGGAAATGCTTCGCCAGCTGAATGGCCGGGACCCTGGCGGAAACATCGAAAAGGATCATGGTATTGGTCTCGCGCACCGGCAGCCGGATCCCCTGGCTGGCAAGCGCCATCAGCAGCCGGTCCACCACAATGGCAAATCCGACGGCCGGGGCGCTTTTCCCAAACTGCTCCAACAGCCGGTCATACCGTCCGCCGGTAACGAGATAATCGCCCGTGCCGTAAGCATAAGCCTTGAAGATGATCCCGGTATAGTACTGATATTTGCTCAGCATACCCAGATCGAAGGACACATCATCGCAAAGCCCGTAATTTTCCAGGATAGCGTGGACCTTCTCCAGCCGCTCGATGGCAAAAAGAGCCCGCTTATTCGTGGTCATGGAACGCGCCTCGCGGATCCTCTCGATGGGACCGAAAAGCTGGGGCAGCTGCAAAAAAACCTGCTTATGTTCAGTGGGGATGGACGTTGTATCCAAAAGCTCCTCTACGCCAAAATAATTTTTATTTTCGATCAGTTCTCTAAGCTGCTCCTGCACGCCTTCATCCAGGCCGGATTCTTCCACCAGGCCGCGGTAAAATTCGACCTGTCCCAGTTCAACCTGAAAATCCTTAAGACCGGCGGCCTTGAGGCAGTCAACGACCATGGCGATCATCTCGGCGTCCGCGTCGCTGGAATCGTCGCCGATCATCTCCGCGCCGGTCTGCGTGGTTTCCTTAAGCCGCCCCTGGTAGCTGGTATTATTCGTGTAGGTACGTTCCAGATAGCAAAGGCGCAGAAGGCTGTTCTCTTCCGGAAAGTATTTGGACACACACCGCGCGATCGCCGGCGTCATGTCGGGTTTGAGCACCAGCGTGCTGTTGTCGCGGTCAAAAAATTTAAACATCTCCCGGGAGCTTACGCTTCCCCGGTCCCGGCTGAAAATATCAAAATATTCAAACGATGGCGTTTCGATATGCTGATAGCCATACTGATACAGGACCTCCAGGATCTGCTCCTGGACCTTTAACTTCTGCCGGCATTCTCTGCCGTATATATCCCGGACGCCTTCCGGGGTATGGATTAACTGAATGGCCATAGGATCTCCTTCTCTTATTCTTCTATATTGCGGCGCGAGAGACGCTTTCGCATGGTGCAGTGCTAGCGCAGCAGCGTGCCTAACCATTATATGAGGGGAACGGTCGCTTGTCAACCCGATCTCCCCGTTTCCTTCCGCTCCAGATCCCGGCTCAAGGGCTCAAGATAATGGATCAGCATATCCCTGTGCGCGCGGATCCGGTAGGAGGTGTCGATCTCCTGGTACGTAAAACTCTTGCGTCCCCCCGCTTCCATCCGCTTCCAGTATGCCGCCACATGGTCAAACGGGAGATAATAAATCTCATTTTTTCCGGTATAAGAAAGAATAATGAAAGACACGCCGCCCTGACGTTCAAACTCTTCCATAAAAGCCATCTGGTGCGGATGGATATTATGGAGGGGAAAGGTGTCAGTCCGGCACTCCTTCGCGTCAAAGCACACGGGCAACCCCTGGACCACGCCGATGTAATCGACCGTGCTCTTCTGGTCAAAATAAGCCAGCGTGATATGCCGGCTGGCCTTGTCGATCTCAATGGGCGTGATCGGCGTGGGGACCTTCTGGATCAGCGCAAGTCCCTTTTCCCGGTAGCTGTCATTAGTATGATTGATCAGATCCTCCAGTCCGGAGCCTCTCAGTCCCCGCGTATGCCAGGTTCCCATCCATATCCTCCCTCCCCGATGCTTCCCGCGAAGGACCGTCGGTCATCCATGGGATGGCTGCTGCCCCATCCATGCGCCTGCAATGAATCCGACAAGACGCGTAACCGGCGCGTCTTGCTGGATACTTCGTAAAAAAAAGGCGCTGCCTCCTGGAGGTTTGCTCCAAAACGGCAGCGCACTTGTCTTCCGGTCTTCGCTGGTCTTATGCTTCCTCACGGAACCGTCTGGCCTGCTCTTCGATCAGAGCCTGGTCTTCAAAGTAATTGATCTTCATGGCACGCTTTACCCTGGCCAGGGTCCTGGCCGCCACCGTTTCCGCCCTGCGGCTGCCTTCCTCCAGCACGCGGTAGACTGCGGGAATATCCTGTTCAAATTTCTTCCGGCGCTGGCGGATGGGCGTCAGCTCATCCTGCATGACCTTGTTCAGGAATTTCTTCACCTTAACGTCGCCGAGCCCGCCTCTGCTGTAGTGGGCTTTCAGCTCATCCAGGTTTTTATATTCCGGCATGAACCGCGCGAAGTGCTCGTCCCTGCAAAACGCATCCAGGTACACAAATACCGGATTCCCCTCCACCTGGCCGGGATCTTCCACCCGCAGATGGTTCGGATCCGTAAACATGGACATGATCTTCTTGCGAACCTCTTCTTCTGTATCGGAAAGATAGATACAATTACCCAGGGACTTGCTCATCTTTGCTTTTCCGTCCGTGCCAGGGAGGCGCAGGCAGGCCTTGTTTTCCGGAAGGAGGATCTCGGGCATCACCAGCGTATCGCCGTATACGGCGTTAAACTTGTGTACGATCTCTCTCGTCTGCTCCAGCATAGGCATCTGATCCTCACCAACCGGCACCGTCGTCGCGTCAAACGCGGTGATATCCGCAGCCTGGCTGATGGGATAGGTAAAGAAGCCTACCGGGATACTGGTCTCGAAATTGCGCATCTGGATCTCAGACTTTACCGTAGGGTTGCGCTGCAGCCGGGATACGGTAACCAGATTCATATAGTAAAAGGACAGCTCACACAACTGCGGGATCTGCGACTGGATAAACAGGGTGGATTTATCCGGATCCAGTCCCACGGACAGGTAATCCAGGGCCACTTCGATGATGTTCTGCCGTACCTTTTCCGGATTATCCGCATTGTCCGTAAGGGCCTGGGCATCCGCGATCATGATGAAGATCTGCTCATATTCACCGGAATCCTGCAGCTCGACCCTGCGCTTTAAAGAGCCTGCATAATGACCGACATGAAGCTTTCCTGTGGGTCTGTCACCTGTTAAAATAATCTTTCCCATAAGTGTTATGTTCCTTCCAAATTTTGAAATCAATATTTATTACTATAACGCCCGGAAGTTTGGATGTCAAGGGAAAGGCTGGAAGTGCTCGCCTTTCAAAAACCGGCCAAACGTCCTGGGAAGCGGAGCAATAAAGGTTTTCTTACTCACCTTCTCCAGGGGGGCGGGAAGCTCGGGCATTACCAGCTTCCAGGAATGGAGCATCTGGCCGCGGATGCCGTATTGCTGCCGCACGGCTTCATTGATCCGCGGATCGCCGTACTTTGGATCTCCCAGGATCGGATGCCCGATCGAGGCCAGATGGGCGCGGATCTGATGCGTCCTTCCCGTGATCAGCGTCACCGTCAGAAGGGTGTAGCGCGCATTTCCCGCCGTCGGCACATACTCGGTCATAATGGGGCTGCTCCCCGGGACCTCAGCGGAGGATATGGCCACCTGGTTCGTCGTCTCGTCCTTTTTCAGGAAGCCGGTGATCACCTGCTTTTCCCTTACCTGTCCGGCTACGACGCACTGATAGTATTTATGCAGGCTCCGGTCCTTTAACGCCGCCGACATGATCTGCAGCCCGGCCAGCGACTTCCCGGCCACCACCAGACCGCTGGTATTGCGGTCAAGCCGGTTGCAGACAGCGGGGCGGAAGGTTTTCAGCTGGGACAGAGAAAGGCTTTGCGATTCGATCAGATAATTGATCACCGCTTCCACCAGAGAAAAGTCCGTATCCTTTGCTTTCTGGGACAGCATCCCCGCCGGCTTGTTCACTAGGAGGATGTGCTCGTCCTCATAGATAACCGAAAGACGCGCTTTCCTGCCCGCCACGCCAAAAGGCGGCGCAGGGACAGAAGGTATTTTTTTAAATTTTTCTATGGTCTCATCGGAGAGAAACAGCTGGATCTCATCTCCCGTTTTCAGATGCTCCGAGCCGTCGCACTTTTTTTTATTCAAGGTGATGTTTTTCTTCCTCATCATCTTATAGAGGAAGCTTTTCGGCGCCTGGTCCAGATATTTTAGCAGCAGCTTGTCCAGACGCTGACCGGCTTCATTTTCCTTTACATTGATTGCCTGCATAACCACGAGCGTCCTTTCTACATGGATAGGGTCTTTAACAGCTCGGCCGCGTATCCGGTGCTTCCGTCATCCTCGTACTCCTTTGCCGGTTTCAGTGACGCCGCCCGCCGGAAAAACGCTTTTTCCTCAGCGATGACCCGGACATTTGGATCAAGTTTATGGGCGCGGAAAACATCGTTTAAGTAGCTTTCCGCCTTGCGGATATCCGCTTTCGGATCCGAGCAGAAGCAGTACACTCCCGTCGGATGGACTAGAATGGCATCCATGGGAAGGATCTGCTCCTTCGAGGTGAGGATCAGGTCGTAAAGTACCGTATATTTTTCTTCCAGCGGGTGAAGCGTTTGAAAGAACGACTCCTTCGGCGTCCAGAACCGGATGGCGGCTAAAAGCGGCGCAGCCACATTGGCCGTAGGAAGGACGGAGACGATGGCCATGACTGTCAGCACGTTTTTATAGGCCTCTCTGTCCACGAACGCCCGCGCGCCAAGCTGAAGAAGAATCGCGGCAGCGCCGAAAGCCACCTCCCCCATCTGAATATATTTCCGTCGATTCCTGTAACCGTACCGGCCTTTTTCGGCTTTGTTTTTCTTCATGGTCGATTCCACCCTATCCCTTCCTTCCCGGTTTCTGCAAGGAAGAGGACGTTTTGTGGGTCATCTTTCTCTCAAGAACGCCCAAGGCACCTAAGATCAGCGAATGGGGCAGAAGTTTGGCAAAGAAAAACAGCACAAGCATCATCGGGCCGTATACGGACACGCTTTTCCCTGCGGCGCTGTCCAGCAGCGCTTTTCGGACTACCCTGACCGGATCGGCCATGGAAAGGCGCTTATAGACAGCGATCTGTCCGGAAAATCCGGCGACATCGAAAAACTCGGTCTTCACCGGACCGGGGCAGACGGCAGTCACGCAGATACGGCGGTCCTTTAATTCGCTGTTCAGGGCCCGGCTGTAGCTTAGGACAAACGCTTTCGTCGCCGCGTATATGGCAAAGCGCGGCTGCGGAAGGAAGGCTGCGGCGGAAGCGTACTGGATGATCCGCCCGTTGTCCGCCACATAGGGAAGGACCAGATGCGTGACGGCACAGAGGGCCTGACAGTTTAACCGGACCATCCCGACCTCCGTCTCAAGCGGGAGCGATCCCACCGGCCCGATCTTCCCATATCCGGCCGCGTTGACCAGGAAAAGGACCCTGGGCTTCTCCTCTTTCAGCGCCCTCTTCAGATCATCCAGCCGGGCCGGTTCCGTGAGATCGGCAGGAAACAGGCGCAGAGGAACCGAAATCCGGCTTTTTAAGATCTCCATCTTCTCCTTACGCCGCGCAATCAGCCAGATCTCATCCAGGTACCGGCCATAGCGGTCCGCCAGCTGGATGGCGCTTTCCCTTCCCATCCCGGAAGACGCTCCGGTTATTACTGCAATTCTCATGCTGCCACATCCTCCTAATATACAAGTGTAGGGTTTTCGTCAATGTTCCAGAATCTCCAGGTAATCCGTGATAAAATAATCCGCCAGCTCTTCCTTTTCCCTGCGCATCTCCTGTGAAAACCGATCATCCACTGCCACCACGGTCATGCCGGCAGCCTTGCCTGCCTGGATGCCGGCCGGCACATCTTCAAATACCAGACAGTTTTCCGGCGCCGCGCCGAGCTTTTCCGCCGCACGCAGATAGACATCCGGCGCAGGCTTTCCCATGGCGACCTCGCAGCTGGTGATGATGTGCGAAAAATATCCGTCGATCCGCAGCGAAGCCAGGACCGCGTCCACCATTGGCCTGCCGTTGCTCGTCGCGATCCCCATGAAAATGTTCCGTTCCTTTAAGTATCGCAGAAATTCGCCTGCTCCGGGCTTTAAGGGAACCTGAGTCCGGTACTTCTCGATCGACATGCGGACCCAGTCGGCCTTGATCTCTTCCACCGGATCCGGTATGGCAAAACGCGACTTAAAGTAGAGCGCAGTTTCCGAAAAGCTCATGCCTTCGATCGTTTTTTGCAGATCCGGCGGACACGTAAAGCCGAAGCGGCCCAGATACTCCCTGTCGATGGCCTCCCATATCCACATGGAGTCCACCAGGGTGCCATCCAGATCAAAGATCACCGCCTGTTTATTCGTCAATATCTTATGCATCGTTCAGTTTCCTCAATTCTTCATCCGTCAGCGGCCTGCTTTCTCCGGGCGCCAGCGTTTCGTCCAGGCTAAGCGGCCCCATGGACAGGCGCTTTAAGTAAACCACACGGCACCCCAGCGCCGCGAACATCCGCTTCACCTGATGAAATTTCCCCTCGCGGATTGTCAGGCGGACCTGGCTTTCGTCCTCTCCCCTCTCCAGGATCTCCAGCACGGCAGGCATCGTATGGACTCCATCCTCCAGCATCAGTCCCCCGGCCATGCGGGAGACGGCATCCGGCGGCAGACTTCCCCGGACCCTGGCGTAATAGACCTTATCCACATGTTTTCTGGGCGAAAGAAGGCGGTGCGCCAGATCGCCGTCATTGGTGAGCAAAAGAAGGCCCTCGGTATCCAGATCCAGGCGTCCGACCGGGAAAAGGTCCTTTCGTCTGGCCTGCGGGACCAGTTCCAGGACCGTAGGATAACGGCCGTCCTCCCTGGCGGAAACGACACCGGCCGGTTTATTTAACATGAAGTATTCCAAGGCCGCGTACCGCACCGTCTTTTTGTCCGCGCAGACTTCATCTTCGTCCGGGTCGATCTTACGGTCGCTTTTTCTTTCCGGCTGTCCATTGACCAGGATCCTGCCCTTTCTCGCCATCTCCCTGACCTGGCTGCGTGAGCCGATCCCCATCTCCGCGAGAAATTTATCTAATCGCATCTGTGCCATGTCTGTTCCATTCCGTTTCTCTCTTCCGCGGCGGCGCTATGTATACCGCCAGCCGGGATAATACTTGTTTTTCAGCAGGTTTCCCGCGTCCTTCGCCCAGCCGAGTGGGAAGCGGTCCAGACAGACTAACCTCCAGCCATCCTTTCCCCCGCCCGGTGCACTCTCCAACGACTCGCCCTTCAGATAACGGATTACCCGTTCATCTCCAAACGGAAGAAGCAGCGAGGACGGAAACTGCTCCGCCTCCAATGCCATGGCAAGGGCCTGCGAAGGCTCGAATCGCCCTCTTTTCACCTGGCCCAAAAGCAGGCCGCTGCGAAGAAAGCGGAGCCCTCCGGTTTCCGGAAAGTCCCGGGGAAGCGCGTAAAGGTTTTCCCCGACCAGTGCCAGCCTCCCCCGGTCAAACGGCAGCGTCTGGCCGTCCTTTTTCCGAGGCCGCATGGCATCGGAAAACGCAAAAAACGCCTCCTGCGCCTCCATCGTCGCCGGCTCCCGATCCTTCTTTCCGGCTTTCGCGTATTTCCCCTCTTCCCTGCCTTTTTTTCCACGAAAAGACTTTCCGCCGATAGGCCCGCCGGACGGATTCCTGTCCGGCTCCGACGGCCTGGGCGGGCGTCCGTCCGGACGTTCCTTCTTCCGGAAAAGCGCCAGGAAATGCCCCTCACCCTCTATCCTGTGCGGAAAGAGGCGGAGCGCGCCGGGCAGGCCAAATCCTGCCGACGCGCCGGGAAACAGAGGGATCGGCACCAACTCCATCTCCGGAACCTGCTCTAGCAGAAAGGCCGCGTTTTCTTCGTCTTCTTCCGTGGAAAAAGTGCAGGTGGAATACAGGAGGTATCCTCCCGGCCGCAGCATGGCTGCCGCCTGCAAAAGGATCTCCCTCTGGAGCGGTACGTAATAGGCCGGCCCCCTGGCCAGCCAGTCCCTGATCATTTCCGGCTCTTTGCGGAACATCCCCTCGCCTGAGCAGGGCGCGTCCACAAGGATCTTATCGAAAAACTCCGGAAGTTTTTCGGCCAGCCGTTCCGGCGTCTCGCCGGTCACGCAAAGATTGGGGATCCCCCATAACTCGAGATTTTTCAACAGGGCCCGGGCCCGGGAGGCGCTGATGTCATTGGCCCAGAGAAGCCCCCGGCCCTTTAATGCTGTCCCCAGCTGTGTGGCTTTCCCGCCCGGTGCGGCGCACAGATCCAGCACACGGTCCCCCGGTCCCACCGGAAGGCAGCTGGCCGGCGTCATGGCGCTTGGCTCCTGCAGGTAATACAGCCCCGCGTAGTACAGAGGATCCTTTGAAGCCTGCCAGTCATCCGGAAGATAAAAGCCGTTCCGGATCCAGGGAATGGGCCTTAACGTGCGCCCGCAGAGCGCAGGGAAGGCGTCGGCGGAGACCTTCCGCTCATTGACCCGCACCCCGCGGTGCCACGGCGTCTCGAACGAGGCCAGATAATCGCGGTATTCGCTGCCCAAAAGCGCCTTCATCCGCTTCGTATATTCATAAGGAAGATCGATGGATTTCAATGTGTTTCGTCCTCTTTCCGCATATAAAAAATGCCGGACTGTCTATCCGGCATGAGAAACCGTCCATAAGCTGGGGGCCGCTTTATTTTCCGTCTCCCGCCGGGGAATCACCGGCCGCCGGCTCCTCTTTTACGATGCCGCCGGCCAGCTCCTGACGGTTCGAGGACACAATGTCATAGCTGGACTGCATGGAAGAATAAAAGGAATCAAAACGCCCTCTGGCTTCGTCCATCGTGTGCTTTATGATGTTCTGGAGACTGTGGAGCATATCATCCGTATACTGGATCGAGCCCTGACGGATATTGTTGGCATCTTCCACGGCCTTGTCCACGATCGCCTGCGCCTGGGCGCTGGCCTGCTCTACTACCGCGTTTGCCTGGGCGTATGCCTTCTGCATGATCTCGTGCTCGCTGACCAACTCATTTGTCTGGGCAGTGGCCTCGGCAACCATCGTATCTGCCTGGGACCTGGCTTCATTTAAAATGGCCTCCTGATTGCTGATGATCTTCTGGTACTGCTTGATCTCATCCGGGACGCGCAGGCGAAGCTCCACCAGAAGTTCTTCCAGTTCCTCCTTGTTCACCAGGATCTTCGTGGTGGACAGCGGCTGATATTTGCAGCTGTCAATATACTCTTCAATCTCATCAATTAACTGCTCAATTCTGCTCATTGCTTATCTCCTCACTTTTTCTTGTCTATCTCATGATATTTTTTCAGCACACGTTCTTCCACGTAAGGATGGAGGAATTCACTGATATTGCCGCCCCAGGAAGCGATCTCCTTGACAATACTGGAACTTAAATAGGAATATTTCAGACTGGTCGTCAAAAACATCGTGTCGATCTCCGGGGCGATGACCCGGTTCGTCTGCGCAAGCTGAAGCTCGTACTCAAAATCAGTCACCGCCCGAAGCCCGCGGATCACTACCTGCGCGTGATTTTTTCTGGCAAATTCAATGGTAAGACCGTCAAAGCACTGAACCTCGACATTAGGCAGTCCCGCCGTGACATTGCGGAGCATGTCCACCCGCTCTTCTACAGAAAATAACGGCGTCTTGGTCTGATTGTTCAAAACACCGATGATCACCCGGTCCATTACCTTGGAAGTCCGTTCTATAATATCAAAATGTCCTAACGTTACCGGATCAAAACTGCCCGGATATATGGCTGCTGACATTTAACTTTCTCCTTTGGCTGTAAAAATATGCTGGTTCGTCTTGTACTGCTTGACTTTAATGATCCGCCATCCCATCGACGAAAGCCAGCGGATATCGGTGGCAATCGATGCCTCAAAAATAATCACCGTATCCAGATCGGCCAGAGAAGAATGATCCAGCCAGCGGATCACCTGCTGCTCCAGGCCGTGATCATACGGCGGATCCATAAAAATATAATCAAAGGCGCTCCCATCCTCCAGGCGGGGCAGAGCGGCAAACACATCTGTCTCCATCACCCTGGCCCGGTCGGAAAGCCGGGTAAATGTAAGGTTTTCCCGGATACAGGCCGCCGCTTTCGGATTTTTCTCTACAAAGACAGCCTCTCTCGCTCCGCGGCTCAGGGCTTCGATCCCGATTCCTCCGCTTCCGGCAAAAAGATCAAGGAAACGGCACCCGGCCAGATCATTGTGGAGCATATTAAACAGGGTTTCCTTAATGCGGTCCGTCGTCGGCCGGGTATCCAGGCCTTCGATCGTCGTCAGGCGCAGACGCCTCGCGCTTCCTGCTATTACTCTCATAGAATTTCCTCGCTTTATCTTATTAAGTATAATATGAATAGCCCGGATGTACAAGGGATTTTTTTTAAATTCTCCCATTTTCCCCCTCGCGGCGGGATAAGAAAAGGACCGTCACAGTGAAAAACGGATGTCTGTATCCGTCATGCACTGCGGCGGCCTTCCCTTTGGCAAGTCCAAAAAACCACATCGGAAATACGTTTTGCCTGGATTATTTGATATATTCGACCTTTCCAATCCTCTCCTTGGGCGCAGACGCACCATCAGCGTAGCCAAGAGCGGCCAGCCCGTAAACCGTGTGGTCGTCCGGAATGTGATATCCGCGAAGAAGCGCGCGGACTGCGGGAGCATCGCACACATCTCTCAGTTGATTGATCCACACGGAACCAATGCCGAGGGAGGCTGCGGCAAGGAAAATATTCTCCATAGCGCAGGCGTTGTCCTCCTTGCCGAACGGACTGCTCTTTTCATTCGAGGGAATGATAAGCACCTGGGGCTTATACATATCGTAATCAGGGCGTCCCAGGGCTTCGCCCATGGCCTTTGCCAGTTCCTGAATCTTCTCCCGGCTTTCGATCACCGTAAACTTCCAGGTCTGAAGCCCTCTGGCACTCGGCGCATGGAGCGCGCAGTCGACAATGACTTTCAGATCCTCCTCGCTCAGCGGCTGATCAAGGAAACTTCTCGTGCTTCTCCGGTTTAAGATCGTTTCAATCGTCTGATTCATCCCGTGTCCTCCTTTGCTCGTTAAAGATTAAGTTTATCATAGCTCTTCTGAAAATAAGAATCAAGTCGCTTTTTCAACGCTTCATGATCGGGCGCGGAAAGCTCCGGATCCTCCCGAAACAGCCTCGTCATCTCCCGGGAGACGTCCTTTAACAGGTCCGCGTCCGTAAAGATATCCGCCAGCTTAAACTCCAGATCGCCGCTCTGGCGGACGCCGAAAATATCGCCCGGCCCCCGCAGCTTCAGATCCTCCGACGCGATATAAAATCCGTCATTGGAATGATTCAGGATATCTAGGCGTTTCGCGGCACCCTCATCATCGGAACCATTGATCATAATGCAGTACGACTGGTACTCTCCGCGACCTACCCGTCCTCTAAGCTGATGGAGCTGCGCCAGACCGAAGCGCTCCGCGTTTTCAATCATCATCACCGTTGCGTTCGGAACATTGACGCCGACCTCGATCACGGTGGTGGACACCAGGATCTGGATCTCGCCGGCAGCGAACCGCTCCATGATCCGGTTTTTCTCCTTCCCCTTCATCCGGCCGTGAAGATATTCCACCGTAACGGAGTCGGGAAGAGCCTGGCGCAGCGTCTTGGTGTAGTCCAGCACATTTTCCGCCTCGATCATCTCGCTCTCCTCCACCATGGGACAGATGACATAGGCCTGCCTCCCCTGCGCGGCCTGCCCGGCGATAAAACGGTAGGCATTCTCCCGGTAGTCTTTTCCCACCACACAATTTTTCACCGGGAGGCGGTTGGCCGGAAGCTCATCGATCTGCGAGATATCCAGATCGCCGTAAAGGATGATGGCCAGCGTGCGCGGGATCGGTGTGGCGCTCATGACCAGGACATGCGGGGCTGAGGCGCCGCTCTTTTTCCCCAGCGCTTCCCTCTGGCTCACGCCGAAGCGGTGCTGCTCATCGATGATGACCAGCGCCAGGCGGTCATAGCTGACGTTTTCCTGGATCAGTGCATGGGTACCTACGATAATGTCCGCCTGATGGCTTGCGATCGCCCGGCAGGCCTCCCGCTTCTCCCTAGCAGTCATGGAGCCGGTCAGGAGCACCGCCTTCTGCGGCAGGCCGCAGGCAGACAGCAGGTTTTTGATCGATTCGTAATGCTGCCTGGCCAGGACTTCCGTCGGCACCATCAGCGCTCCCTGAAAGTGATTCCCCGTTGCAAAAAGCAGGGCAAGCACCGCCACTACCGTCTTTCCGGACCCTACATCGCCCTGGATCAGCCGGTTCATCACCCGGCCGCTGCGCAGGTCGGCGGCGACTTCATTCCAGGTACGCATCTGCGCGCCGGTCAGCTGATAGGGAAGAGATGCCAGAAGCTTTTCCGGCTCCGCCGTCTCCGCCATGGGAAAGGCCGACGGTAGATCTTCCCGCTTCTCCTTAAGCCGTCCGACCGCGGCAAGAAAAAAGAAAAACTCGTCAAACACCAGCCGCTTGCGGGCAAAGAGAAGATCCTGCTGATCTTTCGGATAATGGATGTGCTCGACCGCGAAGTTATATTCTGCCAGCTCGTACCGCCTGCGCATCTCTTCCGGCAGGTAATCCCTTTCCAGCTGACGGAGGGAAAGCGCCTGGACTACCGCTCTGGCGATCGCCTTGTTCCCAAGCCCCCTGGTCTGACCGTAGACCGGCTGCAAAGAAGGCGCCATCTGGCCGTACTCCTCCTCGGAAAATACCGCCGGCTGTTCCATGATCAGGCTCCCCCGCCGGCGTACGACGCGGCCGCGGAATACGTAAGGCACGCCCGTCTTCAGATTCGTCCGCATGTACGGCATATTGTACCAAGTAAGCTGCAGCTTTCCGGTCAGATCCTTAACCGAGGCCGATACCAGCTGCAGGCGGCTGCGGCGCACCAGATCGGCAGGCTTTTCCAGGACAGCCCGAACTGCCCCGTACCGGTTTTCTGTCAGCGCGCCGATCGGGACAGGCGCCTCGACCGCATCGTATGCCCGCGGATAATAGTGAAGCAGGTCTTCCACGGTCTCGATGCCCAGTTTCCGGAAAAGCTTTCCCGTCTTGTCGCCGATCCCCTTTAATTCTTCAATGGGTTTTCCCTGTGTCATCATCGTTTCACTCAGCGGAAATCAGGTAATAATAGACGGGCTGGCCGCCGTCCTGCAGCTCGATCTCTACTTCCGGGAACTGAGCCTGTGCCTGCGAAAGCAGGGTCAGAGCATCCTCCCTGGCAACATCCTTTCCATAATAAAGGGTGACCAGTTCCGCGTCGTCATCAAGCATCGCTTCCAGCGCCTTTAATACGGTCCCGGGAATGGTCTTGCTGACCGCCAGCATCCCTCCGTCGCCGATCGCGAGGATATCGCCTTCCGCGATTTTTACACCGTCGATGACGGTATCGCGCACGGAATAGGTGACCTGTCCGGTGCGGACGTTTTCCATCTCCCGGGTCATATTCTCCAGATTCTCCCGCGCGTCCCGGTCAGGAGTATAATTGATCAGCGCCGTGATCCCCTGCGGCACCGTCCGGGAGGGGATCACGTGGATCTTTTTCGTTTTGATCAGTCCGGCAGCCTGCTCCGCCGCCAGGATAATATTCTTATTATTAGGAAGAACGAAAATCTGCCGGGCGTTCACCTGCTCCGCTGCCTTCAGGATATCCTCTGTGCTGGGATTCATGGTCTGTCCGCCCTCAATGATGTAATCGGCGCCGATCCCTCGAAAGATCTCTGCCAGCCCCGCGCCGGCGGAAACGGAGATGAAGCCGAACTCTTTGGTCTCGCCGCCGCGGAGAAGCCCGGATCCCGGCGCCGGCTCCTTTTCCTTCGTCTGCTGTGCGGCCAGCTTTTCGGCATCTTTGATCAGGCGCTCCTGGTGCTCTTCGCGCATATTGTCCACCTTCATCCGGGAAAGCGAGCCGTATGTCAGGGCTTTTTCAAAGACGAGGCCGGGGTGATTCGTATGCACATGGACCTTGACCATCTCTTCATCGGCGACCACTACCAGCGAATCACCGATTTCTTCGAGGTAGGCCTTCAGCTCGTTCTCTTCATCCTGCGTAAACGGATGGGCGGTATTGATCATCAGTTCCGTGCAGTAGCCGAAGCGGATATCTGCCGTCCCGATCGCTGACCGGTCCGCCGCCGCAAGGACCGTCTTTGCCGGGGCATCCGGCTGTAAGTTCAGGGAAGATTCCTTTCCCATCAGACCGTCAAGGCAGCCCCTAAGAACCGCCATCAGACCCTGACCGCCCGAATCCACCACGCCGGCCTCCTTAAGGACGGGAAGCATCTCCGGCGTGCGGCTCAGGACCAGATCGCCTTCATCAATGACCTCCCGGCAAAACGCCAGAATATCACTCTGCGTCTCGGAAAGCTCCGCGGCCTTCTCCGACATCCCTCTGGCCACCGTGAGGATCGTTCCTTCCTTCGGCTTCATCACCGCCTTGTAGGCCGTTTCGGTCGCGCGAATCATGGCGTCGGCCAGCGTACGCGTATCGATCTCCTGGCAATCGCGGATCTCCCGGGTAAAGCCACGGAACAGTTGGGAAAGGATCACGCCCGAATTCCCCCGGGCACCGCGCAGCGAGCCGGAGGAGATCGCCTTCGCCACGGTATCCATGGAAGGATGTTCGATGGCAGCCACTTCCCTAGCGGCAGACATGATCGTCATGGTCATATTCGTGCCGGTATCGCCATCCGGAACCGGGAACACATTCAGTTCGTTGATCCACTCTTTGTTAGCCTCCAGATTGGCGGCGCCCGCCAAAAATGCCTTCTGAAGAAGACTTGCATCAATGGTATTCATCGCACCGGATCCTCCTTAATCGATTACTCTAACACCTTCTACGTAGATGTTGATCTTATCAACTTCCATCCCGGTGAATTCTTCCACTTTATATTTGACGTTTTCAATCAGATTGTCGGCAACCGCACAGATGCTGACACCGTAGGCTACGATCACATGAAAATCAATGGTCATATGATTATCCCTGATCTCAACATTAATGCCATGGGACAGGCTGTCCCTCTTCAGAAGCTTGACCAGCCCGTCTTTCATGCTGACTGCGGCCATTCCCACAATACCAAAGCACTCTACCGCCGTGGTGCCTGCATACATTGCAATAATGTCTGCGCTGATCTGGATCTCACCCAGCTTGTTGTTGATCCGTCCCTTCATGATCATAGCCTCCTCGTATGTTATATGGACAAGTATACACTACTTTTTTCGAAAAAGAAATATTTTTTTATTTTTCCCTTGCTTTTTCAGGGACTTTCTGCTAATATACATTTGTTGTGGATTTAATCCAAGTACCGTTAAAGGAGGTGCGAATTATGGCCAAATGTGCAATCTGCGAAAAGGCTGCTCACTTCGGCAATGCGGTGAGCCATTCCCACAGAAGATCCAACAAGATGTGGAAGGCGAATGTGAAGTCTGTCAAAGTGAAGACCGTTGGCGGTGCTAAGAAGATGTATGTGTGTACTTCTTGCTTGAAGTCCGGTTTAGTGGAAAGAGCTTAAACAACGAAGTCTTAAGGGAAAGAAGGGCTGTCTGACAGCCCTTTTTGTCGTCCTCCCGCCTTTATGTATCGGTCTTCGCAGCCAGTTCTTCTGCTGCGTCCATAGCCTGCGGAGAGATCTCCCCGCCGCCTTTGGGCCCGCCGGCAAAGCGGTTCACCAGATCCGGCACAAGATCAAGCGCCTTGGTCATGGGATCCTGATTCTTGACGCTGATTAACTTGGTCACGCCGTTCTGGATGACCAGAACCGCACTGGGGCTGATCTTGGCGCTCATCCCTCCGGCCCCGTTATTTTTATTCTTTCCTTTATCGTCAAAAGCGCCGGCGGCCATGCCGCAGGACACATCAACGAGCGGAAGGATGACGGCATCGTCCACCTTCAGCGCCTCTCCAACTACGGTCTTCGTGGCAACAAATTGATCAAGCCCGCGGAAAAGGGCGTCTATCGTCGAAGAAAATTGATTATCTGCCATATACTCCCTCCTGAACAATCATATCATCTAAATCTGATCCCGGGTAAGACGGGCGATCCATCTTCGGATATTTGAATCCAGAAGAATACGCGCCGCGAAAAACAAGATCACGCCAGGGCGGAATCTGCCGCCAAGATGCGCCTCGCCCTCCAGGATGTCCTGATCAAACACCGGATGCAGGACCACCGCCTGGTGCGAAAGAGGATACACAAAAGCGGCAAGAGACAACAGTTCCCCCATCCGGTATGGATCCTCCAATCCGAATGTCAGCTCACCGACGCCCGTTCGCGGCAGTACGTAAACAGCCAGCTTCCTGGCCTGGGCGGTCAGAAGACGGACGGACCGCCGGTTTGCCGGTTCCTCCCAGAAAGCCCGGATCTGCGCCCACTTTCCGGTCAGCCAAAGAAAACCGTCCTCCGCCTGTTTTATTCTATCACAAAACGACTGAAAAGCAAACCGGACTTTTCTGACGCCCTTCTTCCAGAAGGCGCCCTTTTCCCCTTTCCTTTCTTTCTTTTCGGAAGAAAGTCCGGCTTCGGCCGCCGATGTGCTTCTTTGTTCCGGCAAAGCGCCTGCCGGCTCCAGCGCCGCCTCCGGCGTTTGGGGCGGCGCTTCCTGCTTTTGCGGCAGCGTTCCCTTGCGCTCCGGCGGCACGTCTGACGATTTGGGCGGCGTCTCTCTGCGTTTTGACGCCGCGTCCGGCGCTTTGGGAGGCGTACTCTCCCGGGCAGACGAGCCGCTGTTCCAGACAGAAAACCGAAGGATCCGCAAACGGGCATCCGCTGTTCCGGCTTGATACGAAAAGCAGAATGTTCCGGCCAGGAAAAAGCGGATCCTGACCTGAACCGTGAGTCTTCCGTCCTTTCGGCGCAGATATGCCTGATAGCGGACAGCGCAAAGCAGCACAAACAGCAGGATTCCCAGAAGCAGTCCGAGAAGCCCCAGCAAAATACCGATCAGAAATTTCAATACTAACAGCAATCCATGTATCATTCTGTTCCATCCGAAAGACCAAGATAAGCAGCAAAGTCAAAGCCGCCGGTGGCATGATAAATCTCGTCGACCATCCGGCCGGCCAGGATGAGCGCCTCACGATATCCCCAGGCGACCCCCAGGATCAGCGGCTCCCGTTTCCGGATGCGGCAAAAACGGGCTTCATTCTCCCCCAGGATCTGCCCCGCAGGATAGATCTCCAGCAGATTCCCTGTGCCGCACGGAGGCAACAGGATCACATAAACCCCCAGCGGAGGCCGGCCCTCCCGAATCCGTCGAAGCAGCGCCGGGCGGTGCCTTTCTGCCCTCTCCCCGGTATACAGCCCTTTATATAAAAGCATCCTCACTCTCCATCATTTTGCGGATCAGTTCTATGCTGATCGCCTTTTCCGAAGGATCAGTGCACGCTGACAGACAGCCGCCGATAAATTCGCGAACCTCGTCGCTTGTCCTGAAAAACTGCGGGAGCACGGTCAGAAGCCTTGCCATCACGGCACGCACGACCGGTCTCGGCATGTTCTTCCAGGATTCTTCCAGTTCAGAAAGAAACGGCGCGCACATCTCTTCGACCGCTTTGCGGCTTAAGAGGATGTCTTCCCCATGCTCCGTCCCTGCTTCTGTCTCTTCTTCAAGCGACATAAAGGAACTGGTAGACAGAAGCATGTCGAGCCTGCGAAGGATCTCGCATTCCTCCCGTCCCGTCTCAACCGCGTCAGCGTGATCAAGCCCGGACAGATCAAAGCGGGACCACTGCGCGTAATAATGCTCCTGGCGGCCTTCCATCTGTACCAGCTTTTCCTCCAGCTCCCGCTGACTGACCGGTTCCTTTTTGTCGATGCTCCGGTAAACCAGACCGATGATCTCGCAGATCAGCTCTTCTTCCCTGCTGTCCATCAGGGCATCCTTCCTGGTCAGACCGATCACATAAAGATCATTGACCAGATCGATCATCATCATGCTGTCCGATGACAACGCAGAAAGCGTTTCTTCCGCCTGGCACATACACTCCTGCAGCGCGTCAAACCGCTCCTTTGTAAGATGGGCATAGTCCGCGCGGCGAAGCTTTTCCATCATTGCCCACAGCTTTGGCTGTCTTCCCTGCATATCTTCCGGCAGATCAAGCATCGCTTCGGTGCGAAGCATCGGTATCAGCTGCTCCAGGCTTTGTCTGCCCGTGCCCTCATAGACGGAAAGCGACTGGAGGATAAGCGAAGAAAATTTCGCTTTCGTAAATCGCATCGGCAGCTGCCCCAGCACGGCCTTGATCCGCTGATTCTGGGCGGCAGTGTCCTCCCCTGATACGATATAGCGCATGATCTCATCCACGATCTGCTCTTCCGAACCATCTACGGCGGATTCCTGAAACCGCCCTTCCAGACGGTTGAGTACATATTCATAAATCTGGAGGCAGCTCAAAAAAGCGAAAATCACTTCCGTATCGCAGATGATCTCCCTGCGGAGAGCATCAACTTCCTCCAAGGCCGCGGTATGGTCCGATAATAAAGCCCCGACCAGCGGATGAAAACGTTCCTGGAACGCGTCAAGGCTTCCTGCTTCCTCATTTCTACTGAAGAATGTATCGCCATACATACAGTAGTTCAGGGCGAAACGGCAGGCGGCATACCGGCAGGCCGTCGACATGATTCTTTTTTTATTATGCTTATCCAATATGGTTTCCTCCCGAGATCGATCAGTAATTTTTCAAAATAGACCGGCGGAGCAGATCCAGCGCCCTGACCACCGTCTGTTCCCGTATTTTCCCCCGATTTCCCTTAAACTGGTACTTCTCGACCAAAGCCTTGTCGTTTAAATAGCAGGCAATGTAGACCAGGCCTACCGGCTTTTCCTCAGAACCGCCGTCCGGTCCCGCGATCCCCGTAACCGCCACGCACACGTCCGCACCGTTTGCGAATACGCCGCCGATGGCCATCTCGCGGGCTGTCTGCTCGCTCACCGCGCCGTATTTTTTCAAGGTGCGCTTATTGACATCCAGAAGACGCCGTTTGGACTTATTAGAATAGGTAATATAGCCCTCACAGAACACATCCGAAGCACCGGGGACATTCACCAGTCTGGCAGCCAGCATTCCGCCGGTGCAGGATTCCGCCGTGGTTACCGTCAGGCCATGCTTCTTGAGCAGGCGCACCACGGCCATCTCCAGACTTTCATTCTCCTTTGTCGAATACACCGCTTCGCCAAAACGCTTTTTGATCTCCTTCACCACCGGTTTGATCAGCTTGTCCGCCTTTTCCGTCGTGGCCGCTGAAGCCGTAACGCGCAGGTGGACTTCCCCTGTCTTTGCGTAGGTGGCGATCGTGGGATTGGTCTGCTGATCGATCAGATCCAGGAGCCGGTCTTCCACCTGGCTTTCGCCAACGCCGCAGATCTTCACCATCTGGGAACGGATCACCTCCGGGCGAAGCTTTTCCAGATAAGGCTGAACCTGTTCGTTGAACAAGGGGATCAGCTCATTGGGCGGCCCCGGAAGAAGGATGGCGGTCTTATTCTCCCTGGTCAGGATGAGGCCGGGAGCCGTCCCGTTGTGATTATCCAGGACGATCGCACCCAGGGGCACCAGGGCCTGCTTCCAGTTATTGTCCGGGATCTCTTTATAGATATTGTTTTTAAAATACTCCTCGATCATCTGCCTGGTATGGCGATCTTCCACCAGAGGACAGCCCATGACTTCGGCGCAGACCTCCTTGGTCAGATCATCTTCTGTCGGGCCAAGGCCGCCGGTGAGGATCACGATATCTGACCGGTCGATCGCGTCGCAGATCACCTGCGTCAGACGTTCGCGATTATCGCCCACCGTTACCTGGTGATACATACTCAGGCCAAGCAGCGCGCATTTTTCCGCCAGGAACTGTGTGTTCGTATTCACAATGTTACCCAGCAAAAGCTCTGTGCCAACGGATATCAATTCACATACCATCTCTACATGCTCCCTTCCGTGAGTATCTTGTGATTTTTGACAATATAATCGACCAGCGAGACGACCGTAAGAATCAGCGCCGCCCACAAACAGATCCGGGTAAACCATTCCAGCACCGGGATATTCAGAATCAGCAGGATCACGGAGATCATCTGAAATACGGTTTTAAATTTCCCCCAGTAGCTGGCGGCAATGACCACCCCGTTATCCGAGGCGACCAGACGAAACCCGCTGATAATAAATTCCCTGCTGATGATCACGATGACCATCCATGCCGACAGCTGCCCCAGCTGGATCAGACAGATCAGGGCGGAACAGACCAGCAGCTTATCGGCCAGGGGATCCATAAACTTCCCGAAGTTGGTCACAAGGTTATATTTTCTGGCGATTTTTCCATCCAGAAGATCAGTAAAACTGGCCAGGATGAAGATCCCGGCGGACACATACCGCCACACCGGAACGGCTCCGTCCTCCAGAAGGAGAAAGATCACGAAAAAAGGGATCATCACGACTCGCAGAAGCGTCAGTTTATTGGGCAGATTCATCGCACACCTCCCCTATCAAATCGTACTCCGCAGCGCCGGTCACCTGCACGCGAACAAAGTCTCCGCTCATCAGCTGCCGGTCCGCATTCACGAAAATCAGCCCGTCCACATTGGGGCTGTCCATGTAAGTCCGTCCCACATAGGCCGGTTCGTCAACTACCTTCCCTTCGATCATGACATCCAGAGTCCGCCCGACCAGGGATTCTGCCTTGTCGAAAGCGATCTCCTGCTGCAGCTCCATGATCTCGTCGCGCCGGCTTTCCTTGATCTCCTGCGGGATCTGGTCCGGCATCTGCGCCGCGGGCGTATCCTCCTCGAGGGAATAGGCAAAGACGCCAAGCCGCTCAAATTCCATCTCATCCACAAACGCCATCAGCTCTTCATGGTTCTCCTGCGTCTCCCCGGGAAAACCGGAGATCAGCGTGGTGCGGATGACGATATCCGGGATCTCCCGGCGAAGCTTTTCGATGATCCGGCGAAGCTCTCTCTGATCTGTCCGCCGTCCCATCCGCCGCAAAACGGAATCGCTGGCGTGCTGGATCGGAAGGTCCAGGTAATGACAGACTTTCTCTTCCTCCCGGATAACCCTGATCAGTTCATCGGTGATCTCCTCCGGATAACAGTACTGGATGCGGATCCATCGAATCCCGGAGATCTTCGCCAGCTCCCGCAGCAGCCTGGGGAGGGATTTCTCCCCATACAGATCCGTGCCGTAAAGGGTGGTCTCCTGTGCGACCAGGATCAGTTCCTTTACTCCCTGCGCGGCCAGCTCACCGGCTTCCTGCAAAAGCTCCTCAATCGGCACGCTGCGATAACTGCCGCGCAGGCTGGGAATAATGCAGTAGGTGCAGCGCTTGTCGCAGCCCTCGGCGATCTTCAGGAAAGCGTAATGTCCGCCGGTCGTGACCATCCGTCCGTTCCGGGTGCGCGGCAGCGCGTTAATATCCTGAAAACAGGAGATATGCTCCTTTTTTTCTTCCAGCACCTGCCTGAGCATATCGCCGATCTGCGCGTACGATGATGTGCCCAGAATAGCGTCTACCTCCGGGATCTCTTTTAAGATCTCCTCCTGATAACGCTGAGCCAGACACCCGGCCACCAGAAGCGCCTTGCAGCTGCCTTCTTCTTTGTACTGCGCCATTTCCAGGATCGTGTTTACGCTCTCCTCCTTGGCGTCGCCGATAAAGCAGCAGGTGTTGATGATGATCACATCCGCTTCCTCCGCGGCATCCGTAAACTGAAACCCATCGCTTCCCAGGATCCCGAGCATCTTTTCCGTATCGACCAGATTTTTATCGCAGCCAAGTGAAACAAATAATATCTTCATAAATTCCGTTCCTCTTCCTCTCGATCATCGCCACCGCGTGATTTCCCGCAGAAGAAAAAGGAGGACTTACAAAACCAATGTTTAGCAGTACCTCCCCTACCCTGATCATCACTGTTCAGAATGCACATCCTCGTCAAAGACCGACAGATCCCTGGCCAGCTGTTCCCTGGTCTGTTCCGTATCCAGATCCAGCTCATCCAGTTCCTCCAGCGTTTCCTCTTCATCCATCGACTGTTCCGCCGTTTCCTCATCGGTGAGGATCTTTACCTTGCCCTTGTAAAGCTCATCAACCGCGACCGACAGCGGCTTTCTCCCATAAGAACCGCCTACCAGCGGCTCTGCGCCGTCGATCAGCTGCCTGGCTCTCCTGGATGCCGCGATGACAATAGAATACCGGCTCTGTACGACCGGGTGCTCCCCCAGCTCGACATCGCTGTTCACCGCTTCAATCAGATCAGTATAAGATGGACGTAACATAAATGACTCCTTTCCCTATGCAAAATCTCTTTTTCCGGCAGACAACGTTATCGCGCCAGCTGCCGCAGTTCCGCGCGAATCTGCGCGATCAATTCCTTCTGAAAGCCGGTCCGGCTGTGCTGCGCCTCGATCAGCTGATGAAGGCGCTCCGTACAGGCTTCCAGCTCATCATTTACCACGATGTAATCATAGGCCTCCACGCCCTCGGCCTCTTCCGCCGCGCGCGCGATCCTGGCCTGGATCACCTGTTCGCTTTCCGTTCCGCGTCCGGTCAGACGCCGCTTCAGCTCTGCCGCGCTCGGCGGCGTCACAAACAGCAGGAGCGCGTCCGGATACTGCTCCCTGACGCGCAGGGCCCCCTGTATCTCGATCTCAAGGATCACATCCCGTCCGGAGGCCAGCTGCTGTTCGACATACGCTCTCGGCGTTCCGTAGTAGTTCTCCACGTACTGCGCATGTTCGATCAGCGCATCCTCTTTCACCATTTCCCGAAACGTCTCGCGGGAAACAAAAAAATACTCTCTCCCATCCTTCTCCCCCGGCCTTGGCCGGCGAGTGGTCGCAGAGATGGAAAGCGCGTACTGGCTGTACTTCTTTACCAGCGCCTTCATCAGCGTCCCCTTGCCTGATCCGGAAAAACCGGAGACAACAACCAAAATCCCCTTTCGGTCCATAAGTCCCCTCTTCCTTTCTTTCAACATCCCGCTGACGGCGCGCGGATCATTCTATATTCTGGATCTGTTCCCGGATCTTTTCGATCTCGGTCTTCAAAGCGATCGCCTTGTCTGCGGTTTCCAGATCGTTCGCTTTGGACAGGGTGGTATTCGCTTCCCGGTTCATCTCCTGAGCGATGAAATCCAGCTCCCGGCCGATGCTTCCCCCGGCCATCAGCCTGGCTTTCATGGTCTCGATATGACTGCGGAGACGAACCATCTCCTCGTCTGTACAGATCTTGTCCGCGTAGATCGTCACCTCCGTGATGATCCGCGATTCGTCTATGGCTGCCCCGTTTAACAGCTCCTGCACCTTGTCGGTAAGCTTCGCCCGGTACTCTTCCACGATCTGCGGAGAACGCTCCTCAATAAAATCCACCAGCTCCAACATACGATCCAGTTTTTTCAGAAGATCATCCTGCAGGTGTTCTCCCTCCTTCAGGCGGGTCTCAACGAAACGCTCCGCGGCATGACTGACGGCGTCTCCCAAAACCTTCCACAGCTTCGTCTCATCCTCCTGCACCTGCTCCGTCGTAAGGATCTCCGGAAAACGGGAAAGAGAGGATACGGTGATGTCGTTCGGAATCTGAAACTGCTCTGCCATCTGCCGGAACACGCCCATGTACTCCGCAGCCAGTCCCCCGTTATACCTCAGGGAAAGCGTCCCCTCCGTATACTCCTCATAGCTGATAAAAAGATCCACCTTGCCTCGTTGGATGTACTTCTTCAGCAATGCGCGGATCGACGTCTCAAAGTAATTAAATTTCTTCGGCATCTTAATGCTCAGGTCCAGATATCGGTGGTTTACGGCTTTCATCTCCACGGATATCTTATACTCTTCGGTCACTGTCTCATATCTGCCGAAACCTGTCATGCTTTTTAACATAGTAAGAAAAGCCTCTCTTTTGCCATAACTGTCTATCATTATAAGTCAAGTAACGGGGCAAGTCAACCGAATTTCCGCGGCCGGTCGTGTCCTTCATTCGTTCATGCGCCAAAGAGAAGACATTTCCTGAAAAATGTGATATACTGGTCCGAGATCGATCAAAACATTTTTGATCAGACAGAATGGAACTGTTTGGGAGGATTATCATGGCTTTTGACGGAATTACCATTGCCAGCCTGGTACATGAATTAAAACATACGATCGAGGGAGGGAGGATCACAAAGATCGCCCAGCCGGAAAAGGACGAGCTTCTTTTTACGATAAAGAACTATCGAAGCAGCTGCCGTCTCCTGGTTTCGGCCAGCGCCAGCCTTCCCCTGATCTACCTGACAGAAACAAACAAGCCGGGGCCGCTTACGGCGCCCAATTTCTGCATGCTCCTGCGCAAGCATATCGGCAACGCGAAGATCATCGAGATCAGCCAGCCCGGCCTGGAGCGCATCGTGGAGATCCGGCTGGAGCACCTGGATGAGATGGGCGACGTCAGCCAGAAGCGCCTGATCATCGAGATCATGGGTAAGCACAGCAACATCATCTTCTGCCGCGAAGACGGAACGATCCTGGACAGCATTAAGCACATCTCCGCCCAGGTAAGTTCCGTCCGGGAGGTCCTGCCCGGCAGGCCTTACTTCATCCCGCATACAGTAGAAAAGCTGGATCCGCTTACGGTGACCGAGGAGGACTTTACTGCAGCGATGCAATCGGCATCCCTGCCTGTATCGAAGGCTCTGTATCAGAAACTGACCGGCATCAGCCCGATCATCGGCGAGGAAATCTGCCGTCTGGCGTCGCTGGACGGCGATCAGTGGGCGAACCGGCTGAATGCGCTGGAACTGCTCCACCTTTACCACACCTTTTCCGTGCTGATGGACGATGTAAAGGAATGCCGTTTCCAGCCCAATATCATCTACGAGATCGGGACTCCGGAGCCAGACCGGGAAGGGACTTCGGAAACGCCGGCCGCCCGGGCATCTTCTTCGGCGGATGATTGGAGCGATGCAGAGCCCGTGGAATTTGCCGCTGTCCCACTGACCTGTCTGACCGGCAGCCGGTACCGGACGCGCAGCTTCTCTTCTATCAGCCAGGTACTGGAGACTTACTACGCATCCAGGAATATGTTCACCCGGATTCGGCAGAAATCCGCCGACTTACGCCGCATTATCCAGAATGCCCTGGAACGGAACTACAAAAAATACGACCTTCAGGAAAAGCAGCTGAAGGACACGGAAAAGCGGGAAAAATACCGTGTATACGGCGAGCTGCTGAATACCTATGGCTACGCACTAAACGGCGGCGAAAAGGAACTGACCTGCGTTAATTACTATACCGGGAAGGAAGTCCGGATCCCGCTGGATCCGCAGATGACCGCCCGGGAGAACTCCCAGCGTTATTTTGAAAAGTACAACAAGCTGAAGCGCACTTACGAAGCCCTGCACCAGCTGACGCAGGAAACCAGGGCCGAGATCGACCACCTGGAGTCCATCAGCACGGCATTGGATATCGCGCTCCAGGAGGCGGATCTGGTGCAGATCCGCGAGGAACTGATGGAATTTGGCTACATCAGGAAGCGCCGCAGCGGCGACAAAAAACCAAAGATCACCAGCCGGCCTTTCCATTATCGCTCTTCCGATGGTTTTGATATCTACGTCGGCAAGAACAACTACCAAAACGAAGAACTCACCTTCAAGGCCGCTTCCGGAAATGACTGGTGGTTCCACGCCAAGGGGATCCCCGGCTCGCACGTCATCGTCAAGTCCCAGGGGAAAGAGCTGCCGGACCGGACCTTTGAGGAGGCCGCCTCGCTTGCTGCATACTATTCCAGGGGCCGGAAAAACGATAAGGTGGAGGTGGACTATGTCCAGAAAAAATCCATCAAAAAACCCGCCAAAGCTGCGCCCGGTTTTGTCATTTATCACACCAACTATTCCATGGTAGCCGTCCCCGGGTGCAGTCTGGAAGAAGTGACCTAGCACGTAAGAGGATTAAGATCTGACAGGGAGGTGCGCGATGCTGGCCTGGACGATGCTATAGTTCACATAGCTGTCCCTGAGTTCCAGGCCGGTGGCCTCGTTAAACTGTTCCGCCCATTCTTCTGTATTATAGAAAACAATATATCCCTGCCCACCGTCGCCGATGCACCAAAGACGCTTGGCATTACCCTCTGCCTCGAGCACGGAATTGACAAAATCAATGATGGTGCAGTCCATCCAGTCGCCCATGTATCGGGCCCGGAAGTAATAAGGGGTATCGTTATAGCGGAAAGAGAGCGTCTGTGTGCCTGTGCTGCTGTAAAAATCCACCTCTTTCTGACTTTCCTCGATGTACGTCAGGGAAAATTCTTCTCCCGAGATCGCCAGCACCCCGCGAAGAAAATAGGTATACATGCGTGAAGTATCCAACACTTCGCAGTCGAACGAATATACGGAATCCGAAGATGGATGCCATATCCAGTTATCGTCATAGCTGCCGTAGCCTTCATCCGCAAGCAGGCTTAAGTAACCCGGCTCCTGGATATATTCAACCCATTCCGGGAAATAGAGACTCAGTTCACGCAGAATTGCGATATATTCCTCTGCCTCAGACTCCATCCTTTCCTCTGTAAATTGCGAAAATCCGAGCTCACGCAGCACCTCTCCCATTTCCTGATACCGCGTCCGGATCTCTTCCGCCTGCGTCTGCGCAGCTTCATCCTCTTCCGAATTCCCATAGCTGCCGTAAGGGTCTTCATCCCAGCTGTAGGGATCTTCGTAACCGTCATACGGGCCCTCATACCCGCCATACGGATCCTCATACCCGCCGTACGGATCCTCGTACCAACCGTAGGGATCTTCACCATTGCCGGACGGGTTCTCATACCAGCCGTAAGGATCTCCATCACTGCCAGACGGGTCCTCATACCAGCCGTAAAATCCCTCATCGCTGCCGTCCCCTGCTGTTCCATTGATGACCGCCAGACCATTGCTCAGAAGCTGGATTACCATTACAGCCATTGAAAGCAGAAAATATAATCCCTTTAGTACCCAGTTCATGTGATCCCTCCTTTAAAATAACCGAAGCTGTCCATCAAAGTACGATTTCTGTCTGGCGTCTGTGATCACGTCTTCCGGAAACTGATTTCCGATTAAAAAGGGGGAAGACGGATCATGAAGACGAAGATTGGCGTTCACCGCCTCCGTGCTTTCATTCGCATAACAATACAGGCATCCATGCCCGCAGGTATTGTAAACGCCGATATCATTGCCCAGCAGGCAGCCACAGTCCGGCAGGGCCGGTTTCGTCCGCGGGACGCAAAGAGTTCCTCCCACCGCCCTCTCGATCACCTCACGGGTCACACAGCCGCTGCAGTCAATCCCAAAAGCAGCGAGCTCGCCCCCCTCGCAGCACGTCCTGATCCGTATCCCATGCTCATGTCCGATCCGCGCAAACGCCTCCCCGATCGCCAGCCTTTCCTCCCGGTTTACACTCCGGATCCCCGGAAAATTCCGGCAGGTCTTCCGGTAGAGATCGATGAAACTGATCACGCAGTGATCGGTATACCCTTCCAGCGCGCAGGCCATCTTCTCAAACGAACGGATATGTTCCTCCAGAGAATAGGGGCCGTAAAGCAGGATCGGATCATACCGCCACCCCACGCATCGCAGCCCCTTAGCGCGGGAAAGCTTCCGGAAAGCGGAGATCACCTGATCCACCGGCGGCACATAGGGCTCCACATCTCTCCCGTACGGCGTGATCGTCACCTGCCAGTACTGATGAAAAGAATCCAGCAAAGAAAGTTCCTCAAACATCGGGGCCGGGTTCTTCGTGCAGAATACCAGGCAGTCGATCAGTTTCGGCGTCAGGCGATAACGGCTGACCCTCGTCGGATGATAAGGATTACGCACCAGTACGAAGCCTTCGCGTACACGCTGATAAAACCAGGAACTGAAAAAGGCCGGTATATCCGTGCGGCTTCCTGTGTTTAAGATCATCGCTTTCCTCTCCCGCCCAGATCCTGCGTTCCGGTCAGCCGCTTAAGCAGTCCGCTGCACCCGGCATACACATCCCGGTATGTCGTCTCAAAATCACCGGTATACCACGGGTCATCCACTTCCCCGTCAGAACCGGCATACTCCAAAAGCTTATGCACCTTTCCCTCCGGATCGCCGCCGGTGATCCGCAGGATGTTCCGGATATTCCAGTTGTCCATCCCGATCAGCAGATCGTAATCGGCATAGTCCCTCTTCTTCATCTGGACGGCCGTCTTCCCGACAGTCGAAATGCCGACGGCCCTCAGCTTATTCCGCGTGCCGCTGTGGACCGGATTGCCGATCTCCTCTGTACTGGTGGCGGCAGACGCAATAAAAAATTCCTGTTCCAGCCCTGCCTGACGCACCATATCCTTCATAACGAACTCCGCCATCGGGGAGCGGCAGATATTGCCGTGGCAGATGAATAATATTTTTATCATATCTTAATATATCCCTTCTTAA
>CAYRMW010000002.1:6793-73457 GCA_964425595.1 uncultured Lachnospiraceae bacterium | reverse complement strand
GGATAACAGGACGCAGTAGATTTTTCCAGTGGGGATAATTCTGCGGAAACTCAAGCATTCCGGGTATTGACACCCCATCGGTTTTTAGTATAATAAGATATCCTGCAGCGTCTCGGCACGACGGTCAGTGATTTTTTCCATAAATCTCCGGAAGAGCAGATCGTTTTCCGCGCTCCGGTACATTATCTAAGGAGGAACGGCTTATGAATCAGCCATTGATTGATCTGCAGCATATCTCAAAAAGCTTTGACGGCACTATGGTCCTGGATGATCTGTGCCTTACGGTAAAGGAAAACAGCTTTGTTACCCTCCTTGGCCCGAGCGGCTGCGGGAAGACCACCACGCTGCGCATCATCGGCGGTTTCGAATCCCCGGATCAGGGAAAGGTGATCTTTGACAAACAGGATATCACCAGCCTGCCGCCCAATAAACGTCCGCTGAACACGGTGTTCCAGAAATATGCCCTGTTCACGCATATGACCATCGCGGAAAACATCGCGTTCGGCTTAAAGATCAAAAACAAGTCCCGGGCCTACATCCGGGACAAGATCAAATACGCCCTGAAATTAGTCAACCTGGAAGGCTTCGAAAACCGTTCCGTCGACTCGCTTTCCGGCGGCCAGCAGCAGCGGATCGCCATCGCCAGGGCAATCGTCAATGAGCCCCGGCTCCTTCTCCTGGATGAGCCGCTGGGCGCGCTGGATCTGAAGCTGCGCCAGGATATGCAGTACGAACTGATCCGGCTGAAAAACGAGCTGGGCATCACCTTCATCTATGTGACCCACGACCAGGAGGAGGCCCTGACCATGTCGGATACCATTGTGGTCATGAACCAGGGCTACATCCAGCAGATGGGAACCCCGGAAAGCATCTACAATGAGCCGGAAAACGCCTTCGTGGCGGACTTCATCGGCGACAGCAACATCGTCCCCGGCATCATGATCCGTGACGAACTGGTCGAGATCTTCGGCGCGCGCTTTGCCTGCGTGGACAGGGGATTCGGGAACCATACCCCTGTGGATGTAGTCATCCGCCCGGAAGACATCGACTTAAGGGAGCCCGGCTGCGGCACCCTTTCCGGTGTCGTGACGCATCTGATCTTCAAAGGCGTCCACTATGAGATGGAAGTAACCACACCGGACGGCTTCGAGTGGCTGGTCCATTCCACCGACCTGTTCCCGGTCGGGAAGAAAGTCGATATCCATGTGGATCCGTATGATATCCAGATCATGAATAAACCGGCATCGGAGGACGAGGAGGCGATCGGCGTCAATGAGTAAAAAATTATTAGCGGGGCCATATCTGATCTGGATGACCGGCTTCACGGTCATTCCCCTGGCGCTGGTGGTCTACTATGGCCTGACCGACCAAAGCGGTGCCTTTACCCTGGAAAATATCCTGGCTATCACCACGGCGGAACATGCCAAGGCCCTGTGGCTTTCCCTGGGTCTTTCCCTGGCTTCCACCCTGGTCTGTCTTTTGCTGGCGTATCCTCTGGCCATGGTCCTGCGCTCCCGCGGCGCCGGAGCCAGCGGCTTTATGGTCTTTATCTTCATCCTCCCCATGTGGATGAACTTCCTGCTCAGGACCCTGGCATGGCAGACCCTTCTGGAGAAAAACGGCGTGATCAACGGCATCCTCTCCGCCCTGCACCTGCCCGACCAGAGCCTGATCAATACCGGCGGGGCCATCATCCTGGGCATGGTCTACAACTTCCTGCCCTTTATGGTCCTTCCTATCTATAATGTGCTGTCCAAGATCGACGACAATACGATCAACGCGGCCCGGGACCTGGGCGCCAACTCCTTCCAGACCTTCTGGTATGTGCTGCTTCCCTTAAGCGTGCCCGGGGTCATCAGCGGCATTACCATGGTGTTTGTGCCGGCGCTGACGACCTTCGTCATCAGCAGCCTCCTGGGCGGGAGCAAGATCCTGCTGATCGGCAACGTGATCGAGCAGGAATTTACCAAGGGAAGCAACTGGAACTTAGGCTCCGGCCTTTCCCTGGTCATGATGATCTTTATCCTGCTCAGCATGGCCCTTCTGGCAAAATACGATAAAAACGGGGAGGGGAGTACGTTCTGATGAAAAGCAAGTTTCAATCGCTGCGCAAGATCCTGGCCGATTTTTATCTGGTCCTGATCCTGATCTTTTTGTATTCGCCCATCCTGACGATGATGGTTCTGTCCTTCAATACCTCCAAGTCCAGGACTCAGTGGGGCGGATTTACCCTGGACTGGTACCAGCGGATGCTGTCGGACCCGGATATCCTGGCCGCCTTATCCAACACCCTGCTGATCGCCTTTGTGTCCGCGCTTGCGGCCAGCCTCCTGGGCACGGCGGCCGCCATTGCCATCAACAGCATGAAGCCCGTAAGCCGGACCCTGATCATGGGCATCACCAACATCCCCATGCTCAACGCCGATATCGTCACCGGCATCTCCCTGATGCTGGCCTTTATCGCCTTCGGTATTTCCCTGGGGTTTAAGACCATCCTGATCGCGCATATTACTTTTAATATCCCCTACGTGATCTTAAGCGTCATGCCAAAGCTGAAGCAGACCGACAAAAGCACCTATGAAGCCGCGCTGGACCTTGGCGCGTCTCCGGTCTACGCGTTTTTTAACGTGGTCTTCCCGGACATCCTGCCCGGCGTCCTTTCCGGATTCCTGCTGGCCTTTACCATGTCCCTGGATGATTTTATCATCACCCACTTTACCCGTGGCGCAGGCATCAATACCCTGTCCACGCTGATCTACAGCCAGGTGCGCCGGGGCATCCAGCCCTCCATGTACGCGCTGTCCTCGGTCATCTTCCTGACGGTGCTGGTGCTTCTTCTGATCACCAATTACCGGCCGAAAGAAAAGAAAGCCATCCCCGGCGCGGCGCCCTCGTCCGCTGCCGGCGCCGATCAAAGCAGCCGTCACCGCCTGCCCCGGCAGATCCAGAAATGGGCAATGGCCGCGGCAGCTGTCTTCATCGTCGTCTCCGTCGGCTGGGTAACCTGGAAAAATTATTCTGTCCGGCATACCGATGAACTCTACGTTTACAACTGGGGCGATTACATCGACGATGAAGTCATCGAACTGTTTGAAGAGGAGACGGGGATCAAGGTAACGTATGACATGTTCGAGACCAATGAGGAGATGTACCCGGTGATCGAGGCGGGCGCTGTCGTTTACGACGTGGTCTGTCCCTCAGACTATATGATCCAGAAGATGATCGAAAACGATATGCTGGCTGAGATCAACTTTGACAATGTGCCCAACATCAGCCAGATCAACCCGGAATACCTGGAGATGTCCCGTTCCTTTGACCCGAAAAATCTCTACTCGGTTCCCTATTGCTGGGGCACGGTAGGCATCCTGTACAACACCAAACGCCTGGAGGAACTGGGCGTGGAACCGCCGGTCAGCTGGACGGATCTGTGGGATCCTGCCCTGCAGGGCGAGATCCTGATGCAGGACAGCGTACGGGACGCTTTCATGGTAGCGTTAAAGGCGCTTGGCTTCTCCATGAATACCACGGATGAAAATGAACTCCAGCAGGCAAAGGATCTGCTGATCCGGCAAAAGCCACTGGTCCAGGCTTACGTCATCGATCAGGTGCGTGACAAGATGATTGGCGGCGAAGCCGCCGTAGGCGTTATCTATTCCGGTGAGATGCTCTACATCCAGGAGGAGGTAGAGGCGCTGGGCCTGGACTATTCCCTGGAGTATGTGATCCCCGAAGAAGGCACCAACCTGTGGATCGATTCCTGGGTGATCCCAAAAAACGCAAAAAACAAGGAAAACGCCGAAAAGTGGATCAATTTCCTCTGCCGCCCGGACATTGCCCTGCGCAATTTCGAATACATCACCTACTCCACGCCAAACCAAGGCGCCTTTGACCTTCTAGATCCGGAAATCCAGGAAAATCCGTCCGTCTTCCCTGACCTGGACAGTCTGGAAAACTGCGAGGTATACCGCTATCTGGGAAGCGAAGAGGAGAGTGTATACAACGCGCTCTGGAAAGAAGTAAAATCCCATTAAACGGATGCTTACGCATCGATCGGATGTCCGGCGATCTGTCCCCGAAGCACTCCGGCACGCAAAACTCCCGTTTTCACAGGAGCCGCACATTTTTTACCGCCCCCGTCCGGGAAAACTGCGTCCATTCGCAGATATTGACCGCGTGATCGCCGATGCGCTCAAGATATTTGGCGATCATCAGCAGATCAATGGCATTGTCGATCTGGTCATCCTCCACGCTGGCCTTCAGCATCTCGGCCACATCCTTTTTCGTCTGGCCGAACAGGCGGTCGATCTCGTCGTCCTTCCGGATGATCTCGCCGGAAGCGCGCTCATCCTGGGCCAGAAAGGCTTCAATGGCATCATGAAGCATCTCGCCGGCCCTGGACGCCATCACCGGCAGGTGATGCAGCATCTGATATCCGTCTTTCCCGCGGATCTGCAGGACCAGCTCCGCGATATCGGAGGCATGATCGCCGATCCGCTCCAGATCCGTCACCACTTTAAGCGCGGTGGAGACCATACGCAGATCGCCTGCCACCGGCGTCTGCTTTAAGATCAGGGACAGGCAGCGGGCCTCGATCGCCCGTTCCATGTCATTGATATTCCGGTCATCCCGGATGACCTCCCAGGCCAGGTCGCGGTCATCGTCCGCAAACGCCGTAAAGGTCTGGTCGATGGCGCTTTCCACCTGGCGGGCCATTGTTTTTAATTCTTTTTTTAATTCCTGAAGCTCATGTTCATATGTGATCCGCATGTTTCCTTGTACTCCTCTCCGGGTTCTCCTTCAGCCAAACCGCCCGGTAATGTAATCTTCGGTACGCTTGTCCCGCGGTCTGGAGAACAGCTCATCGGTGGAGGCATACTCCACCACTTCGCCTACCAGAAAAAACGCGGTGTAATCCGCGATACGGGCCGCCTGCTGCATATTATGGGTGACGATGGCCACCGTGTACTTCTGCTTCAGCTCATCCATCAGATCCTCGATCTTTAAGGTAGAGATCGGATCCAGGGCGGAAGTGGGCTCATCCATCAAAAGCACCTCCGGCTCCACGGCCAGCGCCCGGGCAATGCACAGACGCTGCTGCTGTCCGCCGGAGAGGCCAAGGGCAGACTTCTTTAACCGGTCATGAACCTCGTCCCAGAGCGCCGCGCCCCTTAAGCTTTTCTCTACGATGCCGTCCAGTTCCGCTTTATTCCTGATCCCGTGGATGCGGGGACCATAAGCCACATTGTCGTAAATGCTCATAGGGAAGGGATTGGGCTGCTGGAAGACCATGCCGATCTTCTTTCGCAGGAGGGTGGTATCCACCTGTGGACTGTAGATGTCCTCGTCATCCAGAAGGACGGTTCCCTCGACCCTTACATTCGCGATCAGATCATTCATCCGGTTCAGCGTTTTTAAATACGTGGATTTCCCGCAGCCGGAAGGACCGATAAACGCGGTGATCTTCCTTTCATAGATATCCAGATTGATATCCTTCAGCGCGTGGTTCTGCCCGTAATACAAGTGCAGATGCTGCGTCGAAATCTTTACCCCGGATAACTGCCGGCCGGCCGCCGCAGACAGCTCAGGGGCGCCAAACGCGCCGCCGGATCCTGGCGCATCAACCGGCGCGTGCAGGGTTGTGTCAAGCATATTCTCCTCCATCTTTTTCATTATTTTTCCACCTTAAAGCGGCAGGCAAGGTACCTTGCCAGGCCATTGATGCCAAGGACGATCACCAGGAGCACGACCGCGATCCCGAACGCTTCGTCATACTGCGCCTTCTGCATGCACAGGTACAACTGAATGGTCAGGGTCCCGCCGGATTCGAAGATCTTGCCAAAGAAATCCTTCGGCAGGATAAACCCGCTTCCTGCGGTAAACAAAAGGGCCGCCGACTCGCCCACCATACGGCCGATGGCCAGGATCACGCCGGTAATGATGCCGGGCATGGCGCTGGGCAGCAGGATCGTGCGGATCATGTACCATTTGGTCGCGCCGATCCCCAGCACGCCGCTGCGGTAACTGTCCGGCACGGTCTTTAGGGCTTCCTGCGTGGTCCTGGTAATCAGGGGCAGGATCATCAGCGTCAGGGTAAGGGCGCCGGTCAGGATCGAATAGCCAAGGCCAAGGGTCTTGCCAAAAAATACCATGCCAAAGAGGCCAAAGATGATGGACGGGATCCCGGAAAGGGTCTCTGTGGTAAATTCGATCAGCCGCACTGCCCTGCCGGGCTTTGCGTATTCATTCAGATAGATCGCTGAGCCGATGCCAAGCGGCGTGGCGATCAGAAGCGTGATCGCTACGATATACAACGTATTGACGATATTGCCCATGATGCCGAACGTCCCTTTCAGGGTGCTGGGAACGGAGGTCAGAAACTCTACATTGACCTGGCCTATCCCCCGGACAAAGACATAGCCCATGATGCCGGTCAGCAGCAGGATGGAAACCGCCGCGGCGGCATAAATCAGTCCGGTCAAAAGCGCATCCGCCGTGCGCACATGGTTCCGGTAAATGCTCCGTTTGATCACCGGATCCTCATTGACAAGGATCACTGCTTCGCCGTTCATGATGATCTCCTCTCCTTTTGTCTGGTCATTTTTTCACTTCCTTGTTTTCCCGGCCGCTCTGTTTTAACAGCCTGGTCAGGCCGGAATTGATGATCATGATGAATACAAACAGAACGAGTCCGATGGTAAACAGCACCTGCCGGTGAAGGCCGCTGGAATAAGACATCTCCGAGACGATCGCCGTCGTCAGGAAGCGGACCGAATTAAAGGGCAGCGGAAAATTCACCGCAGAGCCGGAGACCAGGCTGATGGCCATGGCTTCTCCGACCGCCCGCCCGATGCCGAGCACGATGGCGGTCACGATCCCGGATCGCGCCGCAGGGATGATCACCCGGAAGATCGTCTGTATCTTCGTGGCGCCAAGGGCCAAAGACGCGCTCTTTAGATGCTCCGGCACCGCCCGGAGGGCCGATTCGCTGATGTTGATCACGGTGGGAAGGATCATGACCGCCAGGACCAGGACGGCGGAGATCAGATTTGCGCCGCCGGTAAACTGGTGCGTGCTGCTTCCCGCGAAGATTTTTAATTCCAGCTTGTACATCAGCGGATTCAGGATCAGCAGGCCCAGAAGGCCATAGATCACGGAGGGAATGCCCGCCAGAAGCTCCACCGCCGGACGCACCACACCGGCCAGCCTTTTCGGCGCCACTTCAGCCAGAAACACCGCGGTCAGCACGCCGATGGGCACGCCGATCAGGATTGCCAGGAATGTTCCGATGATCGAAGTAAGGATGACGTACAGGATCCCATAGCTGGGATCCGCCGCCGTAGGCGCCCAGACCGTTCCGAACAGGATATCCAGGATGCCTACCTGGAACAGGGCCGGCACACCGCTGATGATCATATAGAGGGTGATCGACGCAACAGCCAACACCGCAAAAAATCCGCTGACGGTGAAGATCACCTCAGCCGCTCTTTCAACGCCGGATCTGCTGCCATGATGGGAAAAGATCGAAAAAGATTCATTCATGGCTCAGGCCTCCTTATCGGATCATCGGGTGGAGATCAGGCCGACCGTCTCGATGACGGCGTCGCCCTCATCCGAATAAACAAAGTCAAACAGCGCCTGCACCAGCTCATTCTGCTCGCTGATCTCGCCGTTGGTCGCCATGACAAAGGGACGGCTTAAGAAATACGTACCGGCCTTGATGTTGTCCGCGTCCGGCTCCGTGCCCTCCAGGCTTAAGGCTTTTACCGTATCATCCAGCACGTCCAAAGACACGTAGCCGATCGCGCCGGGAGTGGCCGCTACTCTTGCCATGACCGCGCCGGTGGAGTCCAGCTCACTGCTGTACGCACAGGCATCCTCCAGGCCAAGGATCTCCTCAAAGGCGCTTCTCGTGCCGGAACCGGCCTCACGGCCTACCACAACGATGGGGGAATCCGAACCGCCCACCTCACTCCAGTTGCTCACAGCGCCGGAGTAAATGTCGATCAACTGCTGTTTGGTCAGATTGGTCACGGTGTTTGCCGGATCAACCACGACGGCGATGCCGTCGATCGCCACGATATTTTCCGCGATGCCCGCGGCCTTCTCATCCTCCGTCAGGTTTCGGGAGGAATTCCCGATGTCCGCGCTTCCGTTCGTCACGGCCTCAATGCCGGCGCCGGATCCCACAAACTCCGCCTGAACGGTAACATTCGGATACTTTTCCATAAATACTTCACTTAACGCATTGGCAAACTTTTCCATGGAAGTGGAGCCTACCATGCTGATGGAGCCGCTTAAGTCCGCGGCGGCCTCTGTCTCTGCTTCCGTTTCCTCTTCCTGCGCCGCTTCCTCTGCCGTCGTATCGGCCGCGGCCGTCCCGGCGGACGTCTCTGTCGTACTCTCCGCCGAGGAATTCGCGCACCCAGCCAGCACGCCGATCGCCAAAACGGCAGAGCACATGATCGCTAACGTTTTCTTTTTCATCATTCTTTCCTCCCATGGGCCGCTTCGGCCCGTTTTCTCATCGGTCTGTTACATCTGGGAGTATACGAAATTTCCCACGCAGGTGAAAGCAGGTTTATGTATAGCTTGTGTAAAAACAACGTAAACCGGAAGGAGGCGGCGGCACCAAACGCCGGAGGGGCAGACATGGCAAAAGCCGGAAGGAAGCCTATGCGGTCTTCCTGCCGGCTTTTGCCGGTAAAATGATCATGTCCTCAGTTCTCTAACTGCGCTTTTCCCCTGCAGTAGGTCTGCACCACGGAATAATCCGGCGAAAGGACCACGATGTCGGCGTCGCAGCCGGCCCGCAGATATCCCTTTCTATCATCCACGCGCAGGCATCTGGCCGGATTTGCCGTGCATGCGTTTAACGCGGCATCAAAGGGGATCTGCGCCTCCTCCGCCAGGATCCGAAGGCCCTGGTTCATACGCAGTGTGCTCCCGGCGATGGTATCGGTTCCCTTGAGACGGGCCAGGCCGTCTTCGCCGATCTCCACGGCATGGCCGCCCAGCGTATAATCTCCCCCCGGCGGGCAGTGCTTCGCACGCAGGGAATCCGTGATCATGATGCCAAAATCCCGGCCTTTGGCCGTGAAAAAGACATTCAGCGCATTGACATCCGTGTGACAGCCATCGCAGATGATCTCACCGAAGATTTCCCTGATCCGCAAAGCGGTGTTGACCAGTCCCTGCTTCCGGTGATGATAGCCGGTCATGCCGTTATACACATGGGTCATGGAGGTGGCGCCATTGGCGATCCCCATCAGCGCCCGCGCATAATCCGCCGCCGAATGCCCCATGCTGACCACCACCCCGCCGGCCCGGCAGTAACGGGTAAGCGCAAAGTCCTCGTCATGTTCCGGAGCCAGAGTGATATACCGGATCATGCCGCAGGCCGCCTCCTGGTACTGCTTAAACTGTTCAACCGAAGGCGGGGCGATCGCCTCCGGCGGCTGCGCCCCCTTATAGTCCATGTCCAGATAGGGCCCTTCAAAATGGATCCCCAGGATCTCCGCACCCCTATAGCCTTCCCGCGCTACCCGGGCCACGTTGGCCACCGCCTTTGTCAGTACCTCCGGCATCTGCGTCACCGTGGTGGGAAGGATAGCGGTCACCCCCTCCTCCGGGATCCTGCGCATCCACTCTCTGAGTCCTTCCGGTTCTCCGTCATTGGTATCAAAGCCGTAGGCGCCATGGGTATGCACGTCAATAAAGCCGGGGACGACGCGAAAGTCGCCGTAGTCCACGTCCGCGCGCGTCTTCCCGTAATCACGGACAGCCCGGATCTTCTCCCCCTCCAGCTCCAACTGCGCCGGAATAAACTGGCCGCCGATCCATACCTTTCTGCCCTGCAGTATCATCGCTCTTCTCCCTCCTTAACGCTCCGTATGGTAACGCCGGCCTCCGGCCCGCTCGACCCGCACCTTCTTGCCTTTGATCTTGGCGTTCTCCATGGCTTGCAGCACCTGGTCGGAATATCTTCGGGGAACTTCTACAAAGGTATAGCCGTCGTACATATCGATGCTTCCCACCACACGCCCGGGGATCCCGGACTCCCCGGCAACCGCGCCGAGGATATCGCCCGGATTAACATTCTGACTGCGGCCGATATTGACAAACAGGCGGGCCATATCGTCGCCCGTCACATAGTCCACGGCCGCGCGGTCCGTCGCTCCTCTTCTGCGGCTCCGGGCGCTTCTTAAGTCCCGGCCGTTTCCGTCGCGGCCATACCGGCGGCCGCCGCGGCCGCCGCGGTCGAGATCGTCCAGAGAACGGGCCGGTTCGAAGTTGTCGATAATGTCTTCATTATCCTCGCCCATACTCATTTTCAACAGGGCCGCCGCCATATCCAGGGCCGTGTAGTCTTCCTCGATCAGTTTCTGCTCGATGATGTTCACCATCTGCCTTAAGTCGCTGTTCTCCAGCATGTCCCGGACCTGATCCATGGTCTTTTCCACCTTGATATCCGTGATGTCATCCAGCGAGGGAATGGCCTGCGGAATGATCTTCGTCTTGCAGTAGCGCTGGATATCCCGCAGCTTGTAGACTTCCTTGCCTACCACCAGACTGAACGCCTTTCCTTCCCGTCCGGCCCTTCCCGTCCGGCCGATCCGGTGTACATAATATTCATCATCCTGCGGAATATCATAATTGAATACCGCTTCCACATCATCCACGTCGATTCCCCGGGCGGCCACGTCCGTCGCCACCAGAATCTCCGTCCGGCCGTTCCGGAAACCATTCATCACCCGGTCCCTCTGCTCCTGCTTTAAGTCGCCATGAAGGCCCTCGGCAAAATAGCCTCTGCCCTGGAGCGCCAGCACCAGTTCATCTACGCCCTTTTTCGTATTACAAAAGACCACAGAAAGCTTGGGCGAATACAGGTCCAGAAGACGGCAGAGCACCTCCACCTTGTTCTTGGGTTTGACCTCATAGTAATACTGGGTCACCTTCGGCACGGTCAGCTCCTTTTTTACCACGCGCACCATGACCGGATCCTTGAGAAACCTTCTGGCGATATCCGCGATCGCCGGCGGCATGGTCGCGGAAAACATCACCGTCTGGCGTTCTTGCGGCAGCTGGCTTAAGATCGTCTCCATATCCTCCAAAAAGCCCATATTCAGCATCTCGTCCGCTTCGTCTAACACTGCCGTGTGCACATGGTCCGTCCGGATCGTCTTTCTGCGCATATGATCCATGACCCGGCCCGGCGTACCGATCACGACCTGGACGCCGTCTTTCAGCGAGCGGATCTGACGCACGATATCCTGCCCGCCGTACACCGGCAGTACCTTGATTCCATGCATAAACCTGGCCAGGCGGCGGATTTCCTCCGCCACCTGGATCGCCAGTTCCCTGGTAGGCAGCAGAACGATCGCCTGGAGCTTCTTATCTTCCGGGTCAATTTTTTGCAGAAGCGGGATGCCGAAGGCGGCCGTCTTGCCCGTCCCCGTCTGCGCCTGGCCGATCATATCCCGTCCCTCCAGCTGTGCCGGGATCGCCTGCGCCTGGATGGGGGATGCCGCCTCGAATCCCATATCCGTTACCGCCCGCAGAATCTCCTCACATAAATGTAAATCTTCAAAACGAACTGTCTCCATCATTGTCACTTCAATCCTTCCTAATCTCTAAATCTTCCGGCCAGCAGGACACGCCGCCTACCCATCCTGCCCGTACATCGTAATCCGACAAGACGCGTCACCGGCGTGTCTTGCCGGATACTTCGTAATAAAAACGAGGAGACAAAGCCGCTTAAGGCTTATCATCCCCTCGTTACATCCAAAACAGCCTGTTAAGTTTAGCAAAAAAAAAAAGAAATGTCAAGGATTGACACGTCTGCGTATCCCAGTATAATAGGGGCATCGGTTTTTTTACCGAACGGTTAGCTGCGGCTAACTTTTGACACCCGCACACACAACACACACTCAGGAGGATGATTATGAAAACCATCAAACAGAAAACGCATATTTCCCTGCTTCTGGCTTTTATCCTGGCGTTTGCGGCGCTGCTTGGCGCCTGCTCCGGCGCCGGCACGGATACGGCGGATGCGACAAGTGCGGCCGCCGCGGCGGATGACACGGATGCGGCGGATGACGCAGACGTATCGGATGACACCGATGCGGCAGACGGCACCGACGCAGCGGATGACGCGGAAACCACGTCCGCGGCCGAGAGTACCGTAGAGATCACCGATTCTCATGGAACCGTCACCGTCCCCGTCAACCCGGAAGTTGTCGTGTCCCTGGATAACCGCACCTTTGAGACTCTGGATAACTGGGGCATCACGCTGGCCGCGGCGCCAAAGGGACTCATCCCCGACGGCATCTCCTATGCCGATGATGACAGCGTCCAGGACATCGGCACACATAACGATCCGGACCTGGAAGTGATCGCCGCCGTCGATCCGGATCTGGTGATCGTGGGACAGCGGTTTGCCAGCTATTATGACGATATCGTGGAACTGGTCCCCGACGCCGCTGTCATCGACCTGGCGTTCACGCTCTCGGATGAAGCGGGAGAATCCGGCGACAGCCTGGTGAACGGACTGAAGGATTCGGTCGCCACCCTTGGCCTGATTTTTGATAAGAACGAAGAAGCGCAGGAACTCTCCGACGCGTTTGACGCCGCGATCGCGGCGGTCAGCGAAGCGTACAACGGGACCGACACCGTCATGAGCGTGATCGTCTCCGGCGGCGAGATCGGTTTCTCCGCTCCATATTCCGGCCGCGTATGGGGCCCCATGTACGATCTCTTCGGCTGGGTCCAGGCGCTGAACATCGATAACGCGACCTCCGACCACCAGGGCGACGATATCTCCGTGGAAGCGATCGCGCAGAGCAATCCCGACTGGATCCTGGTGCTGGACCGCGACGCCGCGACCTCCTCCGGCGAGGACTATACGCCGGCCAGCGATGTGATCAGCAATGCCGCGGCGCTGCAGAACACTACCGCCGTCATCCTGGATCAGGTGATCTACGCGCCGGCTGACACCTATACCAATGAATCGATCCAGACCTATCTGGAGCTGTTTGAAGATCTGGCCGCCGCTTTCGGCGGCTGATCGAGAAGGTGCGTGAATCATGACAGACGTAAGAATACCAAAAAGCGGGGGGACTGCAAAAACGCAGTCCCGCTCATTTTCACGGCCAAAGCTTCTGACAAAGCCGTTTCTCCTGGCCCTGCTGGCGGTTGCCGCACTGGCTCTCCTGTCCATGTTTACCGGCGTATACGATATCCGCGGACAGGAGGACGGATGGGATATGTTCTTTATCACCCGCGTTCCGCGCACCATGGCGCTGATGCTCACCGGGACCGCCATGTCCATGTCGGGGCTTGTCACACAGCTGATCACGCAGAACCGGATGGTGGAGCCCACCACGACGGGGACCATTGAGTGGGCCGGTCTCGGCCTGATCCTGGTCTATGTGGTATTTCCCGGTCCCTCGCTGATGCTCCGGATGACGGGCGCGATCCTGTTTTCCTTTGCCGGGACCATGCTCTTTTTTCTGTTCCTGCGCAAGATCCGACTGCGCTCTTCCCTGATCGTCCCCATCGTCGGCATGATGCTGGGCGCGGTGGTCTCCGCCTTATCTACCTTCGTCGGCCTTACCTTCAGCATGACCCAAAGCCTGGAAACATGGTTCGCCGGATCCTTTGCCCAGGTCCAGACCGGCCGGTACGAATACCTGTGGCTCATTATCCTCATAAACATCGTGATCTTTATCTACGCGGACCGGCTGACGCTGGCCGGACTTGGCCAGGATGTATCAACCAGCCTGGGCCTGAATTACCAGCAGATCGTCCTGATCGGGACCGGGCTTGTGTCCGCCTCGGTGGGCATCGTGGCATCGGTGATCGGCAATCTTCCGTTTCTGGGACTGATCGTCCCGAATCTCGTGTCCATGTACCGCGGCGACGACTTAAAAAGCAACCTTCCCTGGGTCTGTATGCTGGGGATGGCCGTCATCACCATCTGCGATATCCTCGCCCGCACGATCATTATGCCCTTTGAGGTCCCTGTGTCTATGATCCTGGGGACACTGGGGGCGGTTGTCTTTATCATTATGCTAATGAAACAGAGGAAACCAAGATGAAGATGTGGAAACAGACAAAACAAAATCAACCGGCCAGGGCAGGAACCGCAAAGCCGGTCCGCTCTTCCGGCGTCACATGTCCTTCCGGCGCCGCAAGGCCTTCCGGCACAGCCCGGTCCTCGGGCGCGTTCCGGTCCCGGCGGGAAAAGCGCAGATACCAGATCCTTCTGGCCGTGCTGATCGGTCTGGGCGTCCTTGCCGCCCTCGGCCTCGCCGCCTACGACATCCCGGTCCCCGTCACCTCATCCTCCTTTATCCCGATCGTGAAACGCCGGATGACCGCCATCGTCGCCATGCTGATCGCCGCGGTCTGCCAGAGTCTGGCTACCGTCGCGTTCCAAACCTGCACCGGCAACCGGATCATCACGCCCTCCCTTCTGGGCTTTGATTCCCTGTATTCCGCCATCCAGACCGGCACGATGTTTTTCTTCGGCACGACGGCCTTCCTGGAATTCACCGGCACAGGACCGTTCCTCCTCCAGGTTGCCGCCATGATCCTGCTCTGCCTGATCCTTTACGGCTGGCTGCTTTCCGGCCGGTACGGAAATATCCAGCTGATGCTTCTTGTGGGGATCATGATCGGCAGCGGGCTGAAATCCCTGGCTTCCTTTATGCGCCGTCTTCTGGCGCCGTCGGAATACGACATCCTGCAGGCGCGCCTGTTCGGCTCGGTGGCCAACGCGGACGCCGCTTATTTTCCCATCGCCATCCCCCTGGTGGCGCTTGCCGCCGTGCTGCTCCTGGTGTATTCCCGAAAACTGAACGTGCTGGCCCTGGGGCGGGATGCCAGTACCGCCCTCGGTCTCAATCACCAGCGTGGGACGATCTATGTTCTGGTCCTGGTCGCCGTCCTGATGTCCGTCTCGACCGCGCTGATCGGATCGTTAACCTTCTACGGGTTCCTGGTGGCCGCTTTGGCGTATCAGGCCGTACCGTCCGGCGACCACCGCTACATTTTCCCCATGGCGCTGGCGATCGGCTTTCTGGTCCTGACCTTCGCCTACTTCTTTATGTACAATGTATTCCGCGCCCAGGGCGTTGTCGCCATCATCATTGAGCTGTTTGGCGGCATTGCGTTCCTGATCGTGCTGCTGAGAAAGGGTTCCTTATGATTGATATACAAAACACGAAAAAAATATACACGGACGACGTAAAGATCGGCCCTTTGACCCTCCGGATCCCCAAAGCGGGGCTGACCTGCATGATCGGCCCCAACGGCGCGGGGAAATCCACGACGCTTCTGATGATCGGCCGCCTCCTGCATCTGGACGAGGGGCAGATCCGGGTGGCCGGCATGGATGTGTCAACCGCCCGCTCCGCGGATCTGGCCAAGGTAATGACCATACTGCGCCAGGAAAATCATTTCGTGACCAGGCTGACTGTACGGCAGCTGGCCGGCTTTGGCCGGTTTCCCTATTCCCGGGGAAGGCTGACCGCGGAGGATGAAGCCATCATTTCCCGGTACATCGACTTTCTCGATCTGACCGAATTGGAAGACCGCTATCTTGATGAGCTTTCCGGCGGGCAGCGTCAGCGGGCGTATGTCGCCATGGTTTTATGTCAGGAGACGGAATATGTGCTTTTGGACGAACCGTTAAACAACCTGGATGTGGCGCGCTCCGTCCAGATGATGGAACACCTGCGCCAGGCAGCGGATGAATTCGGGCGTACGATCCTGATGGTCATGCACGACATCAATTTCGCGGCGAAGTATTCCGACCGCATCTGCGCCATGAAAGACGGACGCATCGCCGCCTTCGGCACCGTACAGGAGATCATGCAGGCCGACCTGCTGTCTGCGATCTTCGAGACAAAGATCGAGATCGTGAAAGGGCCGTACGGGCCGATCGCGATTTACTGATATTATCTCCCGGCCGGTCATGACGGCCGCAAACAATAACATGTTCTTGGCCGTCCATCGGTCCGGTAGTCGATCTCACTGTCCAGCTGACCGTTCCTTTTCATAAAATTCAGATATTTTTGTACCGTTACCCGCGACAGCCCGATCTGTTTGGCAATCTCACCGCCGGATTTTTTTTCTTCTCCGTGCTCCTGCAGGAAAGCCTGAATCAGCTCCAGCGTCTGTGGATGTATCCCCTTTTCCACAGACTGCGCCGGCGCATTGCACGCCGGCTGAAACGACATCAGTCGATCTACATCCTGTTGGGAAAGCGGACTCTTATTTTGTTTCAACATTTCGTGTTTCAGGAAAAAACGATCAACTGCCAGACGAAAACGTTCATATTCGAACGGTTTGATCAGATAATCCAGAACGCCAAAACGAATTGCCTTCTCCAGATCATCATGATTATTTGCTGCTGTCACCAAAATGACATCCGTATCGATCATCCGACTCCGAATCCGTCTTAAAAAATCAAATCCGTTCAGATGGGGCATATATACGTCAAGGAGCAGAAGATCCACTGCATGCCCCTCGAGGTAACGCATTGCCTGGCCGCCATGGGAACAAATTTTAACCGTATGGATCCGTGCATCTCTTTGCAGGCAGCGTTTGTTAATCTCTGCAACCATCGGATCATCTTCAACGATCATCGCGTGTATCATTTTCCTCCCCCTTAGACACAGCGTTTTTGCATGTAAAATGTTCATCCATACTCTCCGTGGAAACTATAACATGCTGCGTTCTTGCATGTCAACCGAAACACACGGCTGCCGCAGGACGGCGGCAGATGCACCGGTGCCGGTATATCTATATGCTCTATTTACTTTACTTTCATAAGGCTATCATTACTTAATAAAATTTATCTTACGACATCTATTTTGTATAATTAGGCTATTGTCGGCCGCGTGGTTCGCAAATATTGATGCGAATTTACCAACAGCAGAAATCAAATTTATACTAAAAGGGGGGACTTTATGGTTTCGTTTGATTTCAAGGACAACATTCGTTTTACCAAAGCCGTCTATTACAATTTCAGGCCCATTCCGCTGCCAAAGCCGTTTAGAGACGGAACCGGAGGCATGGGAAAGTACGCGCCGGAGCAGGGTTGCCTGGAGCTTTACGACCAGACCGGAGCCTGTGCGCATTATTCGGCAAGCAGAAGCTTCGTAAGGGATATGCTTCCCAGACTCCTGACCGGCGAGGAGATGAGCTACAATGAATGGAGACATTCTCTGTATTGGAAGATCCGCAACAGCGGATTCCAGAGCGGGCAGGCAGTCGAGGTGGGAACCGTAGATCTGATGATGCTTGACATCCTGGCGCAGCGGGCGGGAAAGCCCATTCACCGTTTCCTGGGAGCAAAGAAAGACTGGGCGGCGGCCTATAAGGGCGGCGGTTCTATCCTTCTTTCCGACGAAGAGCTGGTAGAGGATATGACCCGCTATGTGGAAGAGGGGTTCCGCACGGTCAAGTTTAAAGTAGGAAGCGGCGAAGGCAGGGATATGGAGCGGGATATCCGCCGGCTGGAAAAAGTACGTCTGGCAGTAGGCGATGAGATCGGCATCGCTGTGGACGCGAACCAGAGATGGGATGTGGAAGACGCCTGGAAGTTTGCCAAGCTTGCGGCTCCGTATCATCCGGAGTGGCTGGAAGAGCCGATTCACTCCCATGATATGAACGGCATCAAGCGCTTAAAGGAAATGGGCGTGGATATGCCCATCGCATTCGGCGAGTCCATGCGGATTTCTTACGCATACGAAACATACATCGAAAAAGGTGTGGATCATCTGCAGCCTTCACTGGGCAGGATGTCCAGGATCGACGATCTGCTCCGGATCCGTGACATGGCCAGAGAACATGGCGTGACATTCTCTTCCGGCGGAAGAGCGGCGATAAACGCGTACTTTGGCTGTCTTTACGACGAAAATGAGCGGGTTGAATACCATGAGCCCATCAGCCGCCCGGTGGCTGAGTACATGCTGAATGTCCCTGAGGCCAGGGACGGCCGGTTTATCTGCCCGGCGGACATTCCGGGGCTTCCGGCAAGGATGAACGTGGAAAAGCTCGAAAAGGACGGATTCCTGGAAAGCCGGGTTATCTATTACGCAGACAAATAAAGGATTGTTTGAGAAGGAAAAGGGGAAACAAAAACCATTACAACGGAGGAGGACGTTTACATGCAAAGAACAGAGCGCAAACTGCTGACATGGGGATTGACAGCGACAATGGCGGCTTCCATGCTGCTGACCGGCTGCGGGGGCAGCTCCACCACCACGGATACTTCGGCGGCCGATGAGACGACCACCGATAGCGCCGCGGCCGAGACGACGGCAGCTTCTGCTGAGGATGATATCGAGAAACCGGAACAGATCACGATCTTCGTAAACGGAAATGTATTTACCCAGGCGAACGGACGGGATGAGTTTGAAAAACGCTGGGAGGAGCTTACCGGAATCGATCTGGTGATCATCCAGCCTGATCACGACGCATACAATGACGTTTTAGGGCAGACTTTTGCCTCCGGTCCGGACAACTGGCCGGATGTGGTCATCCTTTCTTCTTCCTACTACACCGGTTATGCTGAGGAAGGCGCGCTGTGGGATATGACGGAGGCCTGGGAGAATTCCGAGCTGAAGGCTTCCGGCCGTTACAAAGGCGAGGAGATCTTGGAAAAATTAAAGATCGACGGTAAGCTTTACGGATTTGCCCATGAAAACAGCAAGGGCTGCATTACTTACGTCAAGCAGTCCTGGCTGGATAACTGCGGACTGGATGTTCCCACGAATTATGAGGAATATCTGGAGATGCTGGATGCGTTTACCAACGGCGATCCGGATGGCAACGGCATTGACGGCGATACCTACGGCGTATCGGCAGCCGGCTATATCGCTCCGGAGGCGCCGTGGACCATGTATCTTCCTGAGTTTTATCAGGGCGCAACCGTTGATTTTACCAAAGATGAAAACGGGCAATGGATTGACGGATTTACCCAGGATAACATGAAAGCCACCCTGGAAAGGATGCAGGATGCATACGCAAAAGGATACATTGATAAAGAAACCCTGACAAACGGCACCAGCGACTGCCGGAATAAGTTTTATGAAGACAGCTTCGGCGTATTTACTTACTGGTCCGGAACCTGGGGAACCCAGCTTTCCGATAACCTGGTTGCGAACGGGCACTCCGGAGACCTGGTTGCCCTTCCGCCGATTGAAGAACTCGGGAATTATGTGGCCAAACTGCCGAACGTAATGGCGATCACTTCCGCCTGCGAGAATCCGGAAGGCGTATTTAAATACTTTATCGAATCCATGCTGGACGGCGGTGATATGCAGACCTTATGGACCTACGGCGTAGAGGGCGTTCACTGGTCCACGGCAGCAGAGACGGTATGCGGAAACACCTATGAAGAGGGCGAATTCCACGGACTGGAGAGTCTGGAAAGCCCCGGAACCCAGTATCAGAAGGGATACATCGATCCCCTTCTGTCCCTGGCTGATTACGTAGATGAGGATCCCGGCGAGGCATTCCTTCCGGCGTTCACCAAAGAATCACAGGAGATTTTTGACGCCAATTCCGTTACGCTGGATCTGATCCCTTCCACGGAGACGATGAATCAGTATAACGGCGATCTGATGACCTTAAAGCGTTCGATCGTCGCAGACATCATTACCCAGGGGACTTCTGTCGAAGAAGGCTACGCCAGATTTGAGGCGGAAAATGGACTGGAATGGTCCAATGCGATCGTTGACTCCTTAAATCAGTAAAAAAGGCGGGCGGAACTTTTCCGTCCGCCTTTTTGATCAGATCACGCAAAAGAGCGGCATGACGGCAGGTTCAGCTGCTCCGATGTGATGCTATTCTGCTCACTGTCGCCGAATATACCCCCGGCAAAGTTTAGAATGTTTTTAGAAACAGCCTCTCGGATTTATGCTATAATGAAATGCGAATAGAAAGCCTGTTTGCAGGCCCTTATCTGCAGCCCGTTCTGTACGAGGCTGTTTCTTTCTAGGAAAAAATGCCGGAGGCGGAAAACCGCGTTTGCGAACATTAGGAGGCACGGCATGAAATTAAAAACACGTTTGGCCGTAACGTTTTTTTTTGTTACCCTTGCGCCGGTTATCCTGATTTGCGCATCGGCGTATGGACTTTTGCATTACCAGGCGCAGGCTTTCCAGAAAGCTTACGGTCTGAATGAGCAGATCGAACTTCTGTCGGCAAATTCTCTGCAGATCTTTAACCGTCTGACGCAGAAATATCAGGAGGCGATACGCCAGAGCCTGGATGAAGATACAGGCCGCTTTGAGGATACCGAGTATCTGGACCAGCTGAACCAGCAGCTGCTTGATTGTTATGCCTATTTGATCGTCCGCAAAGGGGATGAACTGATCTATGTCGGAAGTGCTGATGATGAGGCGTATGAGGAACTGTGCGAGATGCTGCCGGAATATTCCACGGCGAACGACGATCTGGAAGGCGGCATTTATCTGGACGGAGACAGCCAGCATCTGATCAAACAGATGGATTTCCAGTTTCCCGACAGCAGCGAAGGCACCGTCTTCATCGTCTCCCGCATAGACGAATTCGTCCCGGAAGTCAAATCCATGGTCGCGGAGATGCTGGTCATGGGACTGGCAATCCTGATGGGCGTTGGTTTTATCCTGACGGTATGGATCTATCAGTCTATTCTGCGTCCCCTTGGGAAGCTTAAGGAGGCTACCAAGCAAATCCGGGACGGGAATCTGAACTTTGCCCTGGAGGTAGAGAATGCGGATGAGATCGGGCAGCTGTGCCAGGACTTTGAGGAAATGCGGATCCGTCTTAAGGAATCGACCGAGGAGAAAATGGAGTATGACCGCGAGAGCAAGGAGCTGATCAGCAACATCGCCCATGACCTGAAGACGCCGATTACCGCCATTAAAGGCTATGCCGAGGGCATCATGGACGGCGTGGCTTCTTCTCCGCAGCGGCTGGATAAGTACATCCGCACGATATACAACAAGGCAAACGATATGGACCGGCTGATCGATGAACTGACCTTTTATTCTAAGATTGATACCAACAAGATCCCCTATACTTTCACGAAGATCAATGTGAACCAGTATTTCAAAGACTGTGTGGAAGAAGTCGGCCTGGACATGGAGGCCAAGGGCATCGAACTGGGGTATTTTAATTACGTAGATGAGGACGTGCGGGTGATCGCCGATGCGGAGCAGATGAGGCGCGTGATCAACAACATTATCGGCAATTCCGTAAAGTATATCGATAAGAAAAAAGGCATCATCAATATCCGGATCAAGGATGTGGGAGATTGCATCGAAGTGGAAATCGAGGATAACGGAAAAGGGATCGCCCAGAAGGATCTGCCGAATATCTTCGACCGCTTTTACCGGGCGGACTCATCGCGCAACTCCTCGAAGGGCGGCAGCGGCATCGGTCTTTCCATTGTAAGAAAGATCATCGAAGATCACGGCGGACGGATCTGGGCCACCAGCAAGGAAGGCATCGGCACGGAAATCCATTTCATACTCAGGAAATATCAGGAGGTAACGCAGGAATGAGCAGGATTCTCATTATCGAAGATGAAGAGGCGATCGCCGAATTGGAGAAGGATTACCTGGAACTGAGCGGATTTGAGGTAGAGATCGAGAATGACGGAACCGTAGGACGGGAGCGTTCGCTGAAAGAAGATTTCGACCTGTTTATCCTGGATCTGATGCTTCCGGGTACGGACGGTTTCGAGATCTGCCGCGCGATCCGGAGAGTCAAGAATACTCCGGTGATCTTGGTCTCGGCCAAAAAAGAGGATATCGATAAGATCCGCGGGCTGGGCCTGGGAGCCGACGACTACATTACCAAGCCCTTCAGCCCCAGCGAGCTGGTCGCCCGGGTCAAGGCGCACCTGGCCCGATATGAACGCCTGATCAAGAGCGGCATGCCGGCCAATGATGTGATCGAAATCCGCGGCCTTAAGATCGATAAGACCGCCAGACGTGTATGGGTAAACGGAGAAGAAAAGACGTTTACCACCAAAGAATTTGATCTGCTGACCTTCCTGGCACAAAATCCGAATCATGTCTTCACCAAGGAGGAGCTGTTTTCCAGGATCTGGGATATGGAATCCGTCGGCGATATCGCCACGGTGACCGTGCATATCAAGAAGATCCGCGAGAAGATTGAATTTAACACCGCCAAGCCGCAGTACATTGAAACCATCTGGGGTGTGGGCTACCGCTTCAAGGTGTAATTTCCCGGCAGATAATACCTCATGAAACATCAGATCGGCACCCTTCCGGTATGTTCATCCGGAAGAGTGCCGTCCACGTCAAAAAAACAGCGCCCGTTTACCGCTCATCGTCATCCCCCCGGAACACGATGGTTCCTGTCTTTTCATCCATGCTGTCTACGATCGCCAGGGATTCCACCCGGAGTCCCTGGTCCCGGAGCATATCTCCGCCTACCTGAAAGCCCTTCTCGATCACAATACCGGCGCCGATCAGCTCCGCTCCGGACTCCTTCACGATCCTGGCCAGTCCCTCCAGAGCCTTTCCATTAGCCAGAAAATCGTCGATCAGAAGGACCTTATCTCCTTTGCCCAGGAATTCCTTCGATACAATGATGTCATAGACCCTTCCGTGCGTATAGGATTCCACCTTCGTAGTGTAGACCTCACCGGCAATGTTCTTTGTCTCGGTCTTTTTGGCAAACACCACCGGAACCTGAAAGCTCTGGGCTGCCACACAGGCAATGCCGATCCCGGAAGCCTCGATGGTGAGGATCTTGGTCACCTCCTGATCCGCAAAGCGGCGCTTAAACTCCCGTCCGATCGCTTCGAATAGTTTGATATCCATCTGATGATTCAAAAAACTGTCTACCTTCAGCACATTGCCCGCCTTGATCTTCCCGTCTCTGCGGATCCTCTCCTTCAGCTCTCTCATGCCATCCTCCGTTCCATTCCCCTGTGTCCATTGTGCCGTATCCTTTTTCCGTCATGCCTGCCCGCGCCGCCGTCTAGGCGGTTTCTTTGTCTCGCCGCTTACGTCTCCTCCGGCGTGATCACCGCGTTATCCAGCAGGAAGTTCATCACCTTGACGTTCCTTGCGGCCTCATCGACCGCCTCCTGGCCATAGGCGTCCACCAGCTCATCCGGGCTGTCCAGATTATACAACCTGGCCACTTCCAGACGGTCCTCATCCTCCACCTGAAGACCTTCCTTCTCGGCGATCGCCTCGCAGACCAGATTGATCCGGGTACTGCTTTCGATGCTGGAGCGCATATATTCCTTAAAGTCGTCTTCCTCCATGCCGTACATCGCGACATAATCCGCCAGGGTAAACCCGCTCTGCTCCAGCGCGGCGGTCATCTGTTCCAGCTGCGTGTTGAATTCCGCCTCGACCTGCTCATCCAGCCCTTCGAAGGTGCTGTCCGCAATGACCAGATCAATGGCCTCATCCTGCATCTGGTTTTTGGCACTCTGCTCGGCAAGCTCCTCCAGATACAGACGCACTTCTTCGCGGTACTCCTCTACGGTCTTACAGGTGCCTGACACCCTCTGGACAAACTCGTCGTTCAGGACGGCATCCTGCTGCTCCTGGATGGCATTTACCGTAACCTCAAAAACCACATCCTGCCCTGCCAGCTCCGAATTGCCGTAATTTTCCGGGAAGGTCAGATCCAGGCTGACCTCATCGCCCACATTGGCGCCGATCAGGCCGTCCTCAAAACCGTCGATAAAGGTCCCGGACCCCAGCGTCAGATCATAGCCCTGCGCAGAGCCTCCGTCGAACGCCACCCCATCCTTCAGGCCTACATAATCAATGTTTACCACATCGCCGTCCTGGGCAGGCCGGTCGGTCACCTCGACCAGGGTGGGATTGACGCTGAGGGTGTAATTGATCTGTGTCTCCACATCCTCGTCTGTCACCTCGTTGCTTGGTTCGGTGATTTCAAGGCCGATATAGTTTCCCAGCGTGACCGTTCCCTTCGGGATGTCCGACTGACTGTCCGACTGATCCTGGGAAGACGTCTCCTGGCTGCTGCTTTTCCCGCAGCCGGAGGCAAACGCAACGGCAAACATGGCACACAAACATAATGCTGCAATCTTTTTTTTCATAATACACAAATCCTTTTCTTTCATCCTTTCGCCCTGCGCTGCAGGAAGGGCGGTTATTTGTAAAATGCCCGGAAAGCCTTGTAGGTATTCCATACATCCAGCTTGGACGCGAGTTCAAAGGGCGCATGCATCGACAGGATCGGGACGCCAAGATCCACGGTATCGACATCCATGGCCGCCACAAATTTGGCGATGGTCCCGCCGCCGCCTTCGTCTACCTTGCCCAGCTCCCCGGCCTGCCAGTAGACGCCTTCTGCTTCCAGGATGCCGATCACCTTCCCCATCAGCTCCGCGCCGGCGTCATTCGATCCGGACTTTCCTCTGGCTCCGGTGTACTTGGTCAGGACACAGCCCTTGTTGACATAGGAAGAATTCCTGCTTTCATAAACATCCGGGAAATTGGGGTCATAAGCCGCGTTGACATCGGAAGAAAGGCAGATGGATCGCTTCAGGATCCGCCGTACCGGGACCCCCGCCTGATCCGCCAGTTCTTCAAGATAATGCAGAACATAGCTTGACGCCAGTCCGGTATTCCCTTCCGAACCGATCTCCTCCTTGTCCGTAAGGATCGTTACCGTAGTATGCTCCGGCACCTCCGTATCGATATCCGCCATCAGCGCCGTGTAGGCGCACACCCGGTCATCCTGGCCATAAGCGCCGATCAGGCTGCGGTCCAGGCCCACATCACAGGCCTTCTGCGACGGCACCATCTCGATCTCCGCCCTGCAGAAATCCGCCTCGGTGATGCCGTACTGCTCGTTTAACAGCTCCAGGGCCAGAAGCTTCACCGGTTCTTTCACCTGGTCATCCTGGTACGGCAGGGAACCGACGACGATGTTCAGCTCTTCGCCCTTTAAGCCCTCCCGCAGGGGACGCTCATTCTGCTTTGCCGACAGGTGCGGAAGCAGATCCGTGATGCAGAATACCGGATCGCCTTCCTTCTCGCCGATGCAGATCTCCACCATCTCGCCGTTTTTCTTCATCACCACGCCATGCATGGCTAACGGAATGGTCCCCCACTGGTACTTGCGGATGCCCCCGTAGTAATGGGTCTTAAAATACGCCATCTCCTCCTTTTCGTACAGCGGATTCGGCTTCAGATCCAGCCTTGGCGAATCGATGTGGGCGCCGTTGATGCGCAACCCCTCTTCCAGCGGCAGCCGCCCGAAGGTCGTGACAATGAGCGCCTTTCCTCTGTTCACATAATATACCTTATCACCGGCCCGATACGACGCGCCGGCTTCAAAAGGACGGTATCCTCTCTGCTTCAGGAGGTCTAGAGCGTAGCGCACACATTCCCGCTCCGTCTTTCCCGCGTCCAGAAATGCTTTATAGCCCTCGCAGAACTTCCGCGCTTTCTCTACCTGCTTTGGCGCTTCCCTGCCGATATTCGGCGCGCTCCAGGTCAGCTTTTCCGCCAGTTCCTGGCCTTTTGTTTTCTTTGCCATCCTCATATCCTCCGTTTCTGCATCATTCTGCTCTCTTTTCTATTTCACCGGAAACAGCTGACTGCTGTCCAGGGACAGGGTAAACGGTCCGTCATTGACCAGAGAGACCTTCATATCGGCCCCAAACTGCCCATGGGCGGTCTTTTTCACCCGCTCCTGAAACGCGGCAATCATCCGCTCATACAGGGCGCAGGCCCGTTCAGGGTCGCCCGCATTCGTAAAACCGGGCCGGTTCCCCTTCCGGCAATCCGCGTACAGGGTAAACTGGCTGACGACCAGTACTTCCCCGCCCACATCCGCCAGGGAAAGATTTGTCTTTCCCTGTTCGTCTTCAAAGATCCGCAGCCGGCAGATCTTGTCCGCCATCCGATCCGCGATCTTTTCATCGTCCTCATGGGAGATGCCGACCAGCAGAAGAAATCCCCTTCCGATCCTGCCGATCTCCTCGCCCCCTACCGATACCGATGCTTCCCGCACCCGCTGCAGTACAACCCGCATAATTCTCCTCTTTTCTCCTTGTTTTTCCTGCCCCGGCTCCCGGTCCTCCTGCGTAGCCCAAATCCTCCTGCGCGGCCCCGATCCTCCGGCGCGGCCCCGGCCCTTCTTTTCCGGCCCTCACCTTCCGGCGCGGCCGTTCATTGCAGAAGCAGCCGCAGCCGCTCCAAAAGCCCTTCCGCTCCTTCTTCCCGGTAGCAGATCTCCCTGGCCATTACGGGATAGTCGGTAATGATATTATCCACACCGGCCAGCTTCATCTCCTCCATCTCCGATTTTGTGTTCACCGTCCACGCATGGACCGCCTTGCCGGCCTCATGCGCCTGCCTCACCAGCGCTTCGGTCACGAAGCTGGAGCGGATGCTGATAAAGTCCAGATTTTCATCGTCCACATAATTTCCATAGGCCGCCGTAATGATATAGCCGGTGCGGATATCCGGCGCTGCGGCCTTGACCCGCTTAAGGTATTCCATGCTGGTGGAGGTGATCACACACTGTTCTTCCATTTCCATTTCCATGATCAGCGCCGCCGCCTTCTCCGGCATGCCCGTATCGCTGCCGGTATTTTTCAGTTCCAGGTTCAGGTTGATCTTTCCCTTGGCATATTCCATCACCTCGCTCAGCTGCGGGATCGGTTCACCGGCATATTCCTCGGAAAAGTAAGAGCCTACATCCAGCTTCTGAAGCTCCTCCAGCGTCAGATCCGCGACCTTCCGGTTCACGCCCGCCACCCGGCTCAGGTTCAGATCATGGCATAAAACCAGCACGCCGTCTTTACTTTCCTGTACATCCAGTTCGGCAAAGTCCGCCATCTCTTCTACTGCCATGACCACGGCCGCCATGGTATTTTCCGGCGCCGACGTCGAACTCCCCCGATGCGCCGTGATCTGGATCTCCAGGAAGGCATCGTCCCGCAGCCGCGAACCATTGACCGCCATATTCGCCAGGATCACTGCCCCGGCCACGGCCAGAACACCGCCAAGGACTGCCGCCTGCCTGCCGTCCCGCCATTCCTTTCCCGAAAAATACGCCTCCCGCTTTCTGACGCTCTCCGCGTCCTGGTAATAAATGGCCGTCAGGGTCCCCAGGTTAAGGACTGCCGTCAGGATGCTGTAGACAAAAAGCAGCGCCAGCTCCACCCGGCTGGAGGCCAGACTCTGCGCCGCCAGCTGAAGCGGCTGCCGCACCAGGAACATGATCGCCGCTGCCACAAGGAACTCTCCCACGATGCACGCAAACGTCATCACCGCCGCCAGGCCCAGGTTCCCGATAAAAAAAAGCAGAAACATCCGTCTCCATCGTTTCCTAAACAGGCCGAAACTGCGCGTGCGGCTGTCCGCATACATCCTCCGCTCGATCAGGGAATACGGGAGGATGCACGCCCGGGGCGCCAGCCAGAGAAGCAGGAAAAGCAGGAAAAGGCCAGCCGCCCATCTCCCTGCGCGCAGGGAAAACAGCTCTTCCATCACAAAATTCACCGGCTTGATCCGGCTTAGCAGCAGATGCAGCGGGACCGCCTGGATCAGCAGGCTCCCGCCTCCGATCAGAAGAAAAAAACGCTTATCCCGTTTTTTCAGCTCTTCTGCCGTTTTCCACAGGCCGCCGCTCAGCATTTCCGACGGACACACCCGCCGGGAATAGGCAGCGGCCTCAAAGGCCGTCAAGAGGGCCCCAGCCTCCACCGCGGCCACCGCCAGCCACACCAGGATAAGGAAGGCCAAAAACAGCAGGGAAGCCGGACGAAGGAGAAATGCGCGCAGATTTTCTTCCGTAATGTAGCTGAACCCGGCCTCCTTCATCGTCAGCCGAAGCCCCTGCCCCATGGCAAACAGATAGGTCGGAAAGATCAGTAACCGGTAAAGAAGCTCAAAGACCAGGATATCCACCAGGTTCACCCGGATAGCGCCCGCTGTTTTTTTTACCAGTCCCATTTCTCACTCTCTTTCCTCCCCCGCTCCACGGGGCATCAGGAGGCCGGTTCTCCGCCCTGCCTCCGTTCCTCTGCAATGGCCAGTATGGCTTTATTCAGCGAATACATTCTGTTGTCCAGCATATCGACTATATCGGCACAGGCTTTCAGATCCCCCAGCAGCGCCTCCGGCGCGTCGCCTTCGAATTTATAGGCGATCTTGTGCTCCAGACTGGCCCAGAAATCCATAGCTACCGACCGGATCTGCACCTCCACCTTCACATCCCGCCGTCCGTCTGTCAGATACACGGGCACGGATACCACCATGTGGTAGCTTTTATAGCCGTTCGGCTTGGGGTGGCGGATATAATCCTTCACATAAAGGACCGTCACATCCTCCTGCCGTTCCAGCACATCCGCGATCTGATAAATATCTGAGGTAAAGGAGCAGATGATCCGGACTCCGGCAATGTCGCTGAGACGGGTATTCATGTTTTCGATAGTCACCTCATATCCGTCCTGCTTCAGCTTGCGCACGATGCTGTCCGCCGTCTTCAGCCTGGATTTGATATGTTCAATGGGATTGTACCGGTAGCGGCAGACAAATTCGTCATTCAGCATCCTTGCCTTCATGGTCATCTGCTTCAGCGCTGATTCGTAAAGAAACATCGTTTCTTCCCACTGATCCACCTGACCCGCATCCTTCAGGATATTTTCCAATCTGATTTCTCCTTCTTACAATTTCAGCCCTTTCAGCAGAGCGCCAAGGCCTGTGGTAGCCTCCCCGTTTTCCTTGTAGTCGAACACTTCTTCCGGCTCATCCTCCGGCATGATCGTTTTCATGGACAGGCTGATCCTGCCGTTTTCCGCGGACAGGATCTTGACCTTCACAGTCTGACCCTCCTTCAGAACGACACCGGGATGCTTGATCCGCTGATTGCTGATCTGGGAAATGTGGAGCAGGCCCGTCAGGCCGTTTTCCAGCGTGACAAACGCGCCGTAATCCTTAAGGCTTTCCACCGTACCTTCCACGATCGCGCCAGGCTGGCAGCGGGCTACCCTTCGCCGCTTTTCCTCCGCCAGCTTCTCTCTGGCTACCTCCCGGCCGGAAAGGACCAGACGCCTGTTTTCCTCGTCTGCCGTGATCACCGTGACCTCAACGGTCTTTCCATTCCACTCATTTAAATCTTCCACATACCCGGCAGCCAGTTTCGACGCGGGGATAAAACCGCGGATGCCCTCCAGCCAGGCCACTGCGCCGCCCTTTACGATCTCCGCGATCTTTACCGGGACGACCGTCCGTTCCTCCAGCATAGTCTTTAACCTGCCCCAGGCAAGCACGTCATTTGCCGCCTTGCGGGACAGGACGATGTTCCCTTCTCCGTCATCCGGGCGGATTACCGTAGCGGTGATCTCATCGCCCGGATGGATCTCCTCTTTCAGGTTAAAGTCCGGATCGTTGGACAGATCCTCTTTGGAAATGATGCCTTCCGCGTAGTACTTCAGGTCCAGGATCACCCGGTCGTCTTCCACGCTGATCGCCGTACCGGTCAGGATATCGCCTTCCCGTATCTTCTTAAAGGAAGCCTCCAGCTCCGCCTCATAGTCCGCCATGGACTCCCGGGGCTCATCCGAAGCATTCATCTCTTCTGTCATTTTGGTTTCGTCGCTCATCGCTTTCGCACCTTCCTTTCTGACTGCGGCTGCTTTCTCTGTCCGCGGCCGCCCGACTTTCTCTATCATAGCACAATCCCGAGTAAAACAAAAGCCCAAACAGCGGGCATTTCCGCGCTCTTTTCCTGCCTGTTTCTCCCGCGCGCCTTCCGCCCGCGCAGGAAGGTTTTTCCGGACCGGACTGGACTTTTTCCCGGGAAAACTTTATACTAAGCGTAAACGAACTGCCCTGGCGCCCGCGCGGCGGCAGGCCTGACCGACAAAAGGAGGAAGTATAATGACCGATCTTCTGGATCTGCACACACATACGCTGGCCAGCGGCCATGCCTATAATTCCCTTTACGAAATGATCCATGCCGCGGCAGAGAGGGGACTTGCCCTCTATGGCTGTTCCGATCACGCGCCCATGATGCCGGGCGGCCCCCATTCCTTCTATTTCCTTAACTTTCGGGTGATCCCCCGCGAGGTCTTCGGCGTCAAGGTCCTGATGGGCGCGGAACTCAATATCATGGACGCCCGGGGCCGCGTCGACCTGGATGAGGACGTTCTGAAGCATCTGGACTATACCATAGCCAGCCTTCATCCCCCCTGCATCCGCCCCGGCACCTGCGAAGAAAATACCAGCGCCTACCTGCATGTGCTGGCCAATCCTTACGTCAACATCATCGGCCATCCCGATGACGCCCGTTATCCCATCGATTATGCCGCCCTGGTAAAGGGCGCGAAAAAGCACCGCAAGCTTCTGGAGGTAAACAGCTCATCCCTTCACCCACGCAGCCAACGCTCCGCCGGCGCGGCCGACGCTTACCGGATCATGCTGAAGCTGTGCATGGAGGAAGAGGTTTCCATCATCGTCAACAGCGACGCCCACATCGAAAGCGACGTAGGCAACCACAGCCGGGCCTTCGCCCTGCTGGAAGAGCTTTGCTTTCCGCCCGAACTCATCGTCAACACAAACCTTGATATCCTGCTTCCCTATCTTCCCAGGCTGGAGAGGGTGCTCTAAAGCCCTCTCCGGCCTTTTTTGACTGCGCCTCTCCCGCCAATGTCGATTTCCTGTTGACAGGCATTCCAACTTCTTTTATAATGATAATGGTTATTAATATCATGTATAATGTTAAGGCTTGCGGGCGTGCGAAACACGGAAAGGAGTCTCTATGAAAACCCTGAAATACAGCCGGCAGCGCGAATCCATCAAAAATGCCCTTATCAGGCGCTGCGACCATCCTACCGCTGATGCCCTCTACGCCAGCATCCGCGAGGAATTCCCCAACATCAGCCTGGGAACCGTCTACCGGAATCTGAATCTTCTGGTGGAGCTTGGCGAAATCCAGAAACTGAACTTTGGCGACGGCGCAGACCACTTTGACGGCAACGCCGCCAATCACTACCACTTTGTCTGCCGCTGCTGCCGCCAGGTGTCGGATCTTCCCATGCTGCCTGTCGAAGAGATCAATTCACTGGCCCAGCGCTCATTCAACGGGAAGATCGAAGGCCATACTTCTACCTTCTACGGCATCTGCAGCGCATGCGGTGAAAATAATTCTCAGGAATCGGCGTAAAACGCTTGACATTGTCCAGGCGATGTGCTACATTAATATCAGTAATAATTACTATTTTAATTTTCAACCATCGAAACCATAAATCCGGCCGCGGCCGGGACAGTCCGACTTGCGGGCTTCCTGTACGGCCGCGGCTCACTGACAAAGAAAAGGAGATCACGATCATGAAAAAATGGGTATGTACCGTATGCGGCTATATTCACGAAGGAGAGAATCCGCCGGAGGCCTGTCCTGTCTGTAAGGTTCCCGCTTCCAAGTTTAAACTCCAGGAAGAAGAGATGACCTGGGCCTGCCAGCATGAGATCGGCGTGGGCAAAGCGGAGGGCGTGAGCGAAGATATCATCAACGACCTGCGCGCGAACTTTGAGGGCGAGTGCTCGGAAGTCGGCATGTATCTGGCGATGTCCCGTCAGGCATACCGCGAGGGCTATCCGGAAATCGGCGAATATTATAAGACCGCCGCTTTCGAGGAAGCGGAGCATGCCGCCAAGTTTGCCGAGCTGTTAGGCGAAGTCGTTACCCCCAGCACCAAAAAGAACCTGGAGCTTCGCGTTGCTGCCGAGAATGGCGCCACCGCCGGAAAGTTCGATCTGGCGCTTCGGGCAAAGAAGGCTAACCTCGACGCGATCCATGACACCGTTCATGAGATGGCGAAGGATGAGGCCCGTCACGGCTGTGCCTTCCAGGGCTTATTAAAGCGGTATTTCGGTTAATCTTTGATCATGCAGAAGGAGGCGCTTATGTCAAAATACAGTGGGACCAAAACAGAACAGAATTTAAAAGACGCATTTGCCGGCGAGTCCGAGGCACGCAATAAATACACCTTTTACGCCTCGGTGGCAAAGAAAGCCGGTTACGAGCAGATGGCTGCCCTGTATCTGGAGACCGCGGATCAGGAAAAAGAGCACGCCAAGATGTGGTTCAAGGAGCTGCACGGCGGTGTCGGTACGCCCGAAACGAACCTGGCGGATGCCGCCGCAGGTGAGAATTTCGAGTGGACCGATATGTACGCGCGTATGGCAAGAGAGGCCAGGGAAGAAGGCTTTGAAGAGCTAGCGGTGAAGTTCGAGCTGGTGGCCAAGGTAGAGGCGGCGCACGAGCGGCGCTACCTCAAGCTTCTGGAAAGCCTGAAGGCAGACAAAACCTTCAAGGGCGACGCGCCTCTGGGATGGAAGTGCCGCAACTGCGGATATATCTATGAGGGCGAGGAAGCGCCGGAGATCTGTCCCTGCTGCGCGCACCCGAAGGCTTACTTCGAAAGAAAAGTGGAAAACTATTAATGCCGGCGACGCGCGTTCGCGGTATACAGAAAGGCAGGCGGAACCGTCCCCTTTGCGGGGCGGCCCGCCTGCCTTTCGTGCGTTTTCACCGAGTATGGGAAGGAACGCAGGCCGTAAACCGCGCAAAGGAGAGATTTCGAAAGGATGACTTTGATCACCTCCCATTCGGGAGAAAAGCCGGGAATCATACGGTTCCATCGAATAGGATTTGTAAATTTTCTCTCGCTGTGCTAGGATAAAAGAAGCAGCAAGGAGGTATTCACGTTATGAAATTTGTTACCTATCAGGTAGACCGCGTTCACACCCTGCTGGGTGTGTTTAATCCGGATGAAAGCTGGATCTACCCTCTGAAATCCTTTGAAATTGATTACGAAACCATGCTCCAGCTGATCCGCGAAATCAGTGAAGGAGAGATGCAGCGCGTTGCCTGGGGGATCTCAAGACAGCCGGAAGACGTCCCCGGCGCCGCGCCTGTCCGGGATGCCGTACTCTTGGCGCCCATCCCCGAACCGGCACAGGACGTGATCTGTCTGGGCATCAACTATATGGCGCACGCGGAAGAGTCCGCCCGCTATAAACAGGAAGCCTTCGACGGCCGGCGGCCATATGCCGTATATTTCTCCAAACGTACAAACCGCGCCGTCGATCCGGGGCAGCCCATCCCCAGCCACGCCGATCTCGTGGACAGCCTGGACTATGAGGCAGAGCTGGCCGTCATCATCCGCAAGGACGCCAGAAACGTGCCTGCCGGCCACGCACAGGAATATGTTTTCGGCTACACCATCATCAATGACGTCAGCGCCCGGAACCTGCAGAACCGGCACAAACAGTGGTATTTCGGCAAAAGCCTGGACGGCTTCCTGCCCATGGGGCCGTGTATCGTGACGGCCGACAGCCTTCCCTATCCGCCGAAGCTCTCCATCCAGTCTCTGGTAAACGGCGAGCTGCGTCAGGACAGCAATACCGAGCTTCTGATCTTTGACATCGACCATGTCATCTGCGAGCTTTCCCGGGGGATGACCCTGAAGGCCGGCACCATCATCTCCATGGGGACGCCGTCAGGCGTGGGCCTTGGGTTTGACCCGCCGAAATTCCTGAAGCCGGGCGACGTGGTGGAATGCCGCATCGAGGGAATCGGCTCATTGAAAAATCCCGTGGAGTAAGCGTACGGCTGCAGGCTGTCCGCGGCGATCCGGCAGAACGTAAGGACCGCCCGCCCCCCGCGGCCGTTCAAAATGGAGGATCGTTTATGCAAAAAATAACCAGCTTTACCATTAACCACCTGGCCCTGCTGCCGGGGATCTATGTGTCCCGGAAGGACAGGGCAGGCGACACCGTGGTGACGACGTTTGACATCCGCATGACCCGCCCCAACTGTGAGCCGGTCATGAATACGGCCGAGGTCCACACCATCGAGCATCTGGGCGCTACCTTTCTGCGCAATCACGCCCGCTTTGGTCCGCAGGTCCTGTATTTCGGCCCCATGGGCTGCCGTACCGGCTTTTATCTGCTGCTGGCCGGAGACTATACCTCCCGGGACATCGTGCCCCTGATGGCGGAGATGTTTTCCTTTATCCGGGATTATCAGGGCGAGATCCCCGGCGCCTGTGCCAGAGACTGCGGCAATTACCTGGATATGAATCTTCCCATGGCGAATTACCTGGCCCGGCGTTTCCTTGCGGAGGTGCTGGACGATATCACGAAAGACCGTCTGGTCTATCCGGAGTAAATGCCGGGATGGGGCAGCCGGTCTCCCGGCCGCCCCGTCCCGGCGTCTGATGAAAGGATGCCGCACGGGTCCGGGATCATGTGATTCCTTCAAGGAGCACCGTCATCGTGCCGCCGCAGACCATGCCCTCTTCCTCCGCTACTTCATGCGTCATATTCACCGTTACCAGCTTCTTCTGGTCTGTTCCTGCCATACGGACGGCTTCCCGGATCACTTCCGCCTCGCCGCAGCCGCCGCCGATGGTTCCCACCGCGCGTCCGATGGCGTCTACCGCCATCATCGCGCCCGCTCTGGCCGGCGTGGATCCCCTGGTTTCCACGACCAGCGCCATCGTCTGGCTCCCCGCGCCCCCGGCAAGCGCCCCGACGACCGGCGCATCCATATCCGTACAGGACAGGCGTCCCGCCTCTTCCGCTTTCCTGCGCTTCTTCGTCCGATACTCGACCAGCTGCGCCGCGATCGACACTGCGATCTCGGCCGCCGTCTGCGCGCCGATCGGCAGACCGATCGGCGCGCAGATCTTTTCCAGCCGTTCCCGGGCAAAGCCCTCTCTCTCAAGCTCCTCCATCATCCCCGCCGTCCGCCTCTTCGAACCGATCATGCCCAGGTACGCCGGCATCCGGCCCTTCAGGATCTGCCGCAGGCATTCGCCGTCCCAGCGGTGCCCGCGGGTGATCACGCAGATATAATCGTCCTCCCCGGGGCCGATCTCCTCCAGTCCCGGTCCGAATCCATTGCAGATCACGGTCTTTGCCTGGGGAAACCGCAGATGGTTGGCAAAAGCAGGGCGGTCATCCAGCACGGTCACGTCAAAATCCAGAAGCGCGCCGATCCGGCACAGCGCAAGAGCGATATGCCCCCCGCCCAGAAGGATCAGGCGTTCTCTCGGCATCCATACCCTTCTCCAGGTCTTCCCCTCCATCGAAAACTCGACCATCGCGGTCTTTCCCTGTTCTGTCCTGCTCTGCACCTCTTTAAACGCGCTCTGCCTCATCCTTTCCCTTCCCCTTCTTTCCGGCTTTGCTCTTTTTTTCTCCCCATACTTTCCCGATAAACACCACGATCGTCCTCGGCGGGACCAGATACTGCTTCTGCTTGTCCAAAAAGAGTTCCTTTCCCGGCGCGCAGACTGCCGTCCCATCCCGGGAATCGGTGTTCATCGCCACAAACCACCGCATGGTCTTCGGAAGGTTCGGGAGCGCAAAATCGTGCGGTTCCCAGTGCATGTTGTAGGCAACGAAGAAGTAATCATCCGGACTGCCGTCCGCCTTCTTCGCATAGGGGCCGCAGTAAAGGATCCCCAGCTGACGTCGGAAATTTTCAAATTCCGGGCACCACGCCTTGACCCCATGATAAGAGACATCCGGCATACCAAGGGAATGATAATCGACATTCCTCGCCTCCCCGGGCATATGAAAGATCGGATGCGCCTTCCTGAACCGGATCACGGCCTTAACAAATTCCAGCTGCTCCTTATTTGTTTTCATCTGGTTCCAGTTCAGCCAGGAGATCTCGTTATCCTGGCAGTAGGCGTTATTGTTCCCATTCTTGGAATTGCCGAATTCATCTCCTGCCAGAATTAACGGAGTCCCCTGGCTGAGGAAAGCAAGGAGGAACGCGTTGCGCAGCAGCTTCCGGCGCATCTCCACGATCTTTTTCTTTCGGGTGGGGCCCTCCACGCCGCAGTTCCAGGAATAATTGTAATCGCAGCCGTCCTGGTTGTGTTCTCCGTTGTCCTCATTGTGCTTTCGGTCATAGGAAACGGCATCCATCAGCGTAAAGCCGTTGGTATTCGCCATATAATTCACGACGCCGAAGGCGGACGGATTCTTTCTGGTCCTGGCGATCACGTGGTTAAGCATATCCTCATCGCCCTTCAGAAAACGCCGCATCTCGATGCAGAATCCATCATTGTACTCAGCCAAGTGCCGGTGCCGGCCGCCATTGATCCCCTCCCATGACGAAGAAAAGAGTTTGACGCGGCTTAGATAAGGGTCTCCGCCCACCAGCGCGGCCGGCACATAGCCGATGAGATGAAAGCCGTCCACATGGTACTCTCTGGCCCAGAAGCGGAGCACATCCAGCACATAGCATTCCGCCTCCCGGCCGGTGAAGAACAGATCGATGATCAGTTCCATCCCCTCCCGGTGAAGGGCCTTGACCAGATCCTTCATCTCCTTCTCCGGATCCTTCTCGCGGCCGGAGCAGTACGAGGCCTTCGGCGCAAAGAAGAGTCCCGGGACAAAACCCCAGTAATTCAGCTTTCCCGAAGGAATATCCTCCTGCAGGTATGGATTCTGGCCCGGCCCGGTCTGGACCATGACCTCCTGAAACTCTACCGGCGGCAGGATCTCCAGAGTGGTAACCCCCAGTTCTTTCAGATAGGGGATCTTCTCCCGGATCCCGGCAAAGGTTCCCCGGTTTTCCACACCGGAAGAAACGTGCCTGGTAAACCCGCGGACATGGAGCCGGTAGAGGATGCAGTCCTCAAACGAGATCTCCGGCTGCTCATCCCCCTCCCAGTCATAGACGCCGGACAGCGCGGACGCGAACAGAACGCGGGACAGATTTTTTTCATTACCCCATTTCTCTCTCCCGTAAAAGCGGAGCCCGTAAGGATCCTCTTTCCGCACGCCATCCATCTCATAACAATACGCTATATCCTGAAAATCACCGGTCACTGTTACGTTCCATACATCGCCGATGCGCTCCCGGATGGAGAAGTCTATCTCCGCCTCCGTTTTTTTCCTGTCTTTTCCGAACAGCAGCAGACGGCAACTTTCCCCCGCCCATACCACGGAAAAATGCACGCCGCCCTCTGCCGGCGTGGCGCCCAGCGGATAGCGCCGGTCATCCCTTACTGCCTTAAACCTTTCCATAGCAGTCAACTCCTCTCTCTTTTCGAGAAGCAATCGTTCACTTCTGCGTTTTACGTTCAAACCTGAGTCCCTTACCATTATAAGGGATAGTCCCGGATTTTTCCATCCCTTTTCACGGCAGCGCCCCGGCAGGCACCGTCCGATTTCATACAAAAAGCGCGCCCGCGCGGGATGATCATCTCACCCCCACGGGCGCTCGCACGCTCCTTTAAGCTAAAGCAGATCCAGCTCCACCGGGCAATGATCCGAACCCATAACCTCGGTATGGATGGCCGCTCCGCCAAGCCGGTCTTTCAGGCTTTCCGAAACACAGAAATAATCAATGCGCCACCCCGCATTCCTTGATCTCGCGGAAAAACGGTACGACCACCAGGAATAGATCCCCTCCTGATCCGGATAGAAATAGCGGAACGTGTCGATAAATCCGGCGCCGAGAAGCTGCGTAAATTTCTGGCGCTCCTCGTCCGTAAAACCGGCGTTCTTCCGGTTCGCTTTCGGATTCTTCAGATCGATCTCCTGGTGGGCCACATTCAGGTCGCCGCAAAAGATGACCGGCTTGGCCGCCTCCAGCCCTTTAAGATACGCCAGAAAGGCGTCCTCCCAGATCATCCGATAAGAAAGCCGGGCAAGATCCGCCTGGGAATTCGGCGTATAACAGGTAACCACATAATAATCCGGAAATTCCGCGGTAATGACGCGGCCTTCCTGGTCATGCTCTTCGATCCCCAGCCCGTATGAAACCATGATGGGCTTTTCCTTTGTGAACATAGCCGTGCCCGAATATCCTTTCTTTCGGGCGTAATTCCAGTACTGGTGGTAGCCGGGAAGCTCCAGGTCAATTTGTCCCTCCTGCAGCTTGCTTTCCTGAATACAGAAGATATCTGCGTCCACCTCGTTAAGATACGTCAAAAATCCCTTGCCCACGCACGCCCGCAGGCCGTTTACGTTCCAGGATATCATTTTCTTCATGCGCTGTCTCCCAATCCTGTCCCCAAACCTCAGCCGTTTGTCTGGCAGGCATACTTTCTTAATCCTTCCGCACGGTCCAGTCTCTCCCAGGGCAGATCCAGGTCATCTCTTCCAAAATGACCGTAAGCCGCGGTCTGCTTATAGATCGGGCGGCGCAGATCCAGCATCTTAATGATCCCGGCCGGGCGAAGATCGAAGTTCTCCCGGATGATCTCCACCAGCTTCTCATCGCTCAGCTTTCCCGTGCCGAAGGTGTCGACCATAATGGAAGTCGGATGCGCTACCCCGATGGCATAAGAAAGCTGGATTTCGCACTTATCCGCCAGGCCGGCTGCTACCAGGTTCTTCGCTACATAGCGGGCCGCGTAAGCGGCAGAACGATCCACCTTGGTGCAATCCTTCCCCGAAAACGCGCCGCCGCCATGACGGGCGTATCCGCCGTAACTGTCCACGATGATCTTGCGGCCGGTCAGGCCGCTGTCGCCGTGCGGGCCGCCGATCACAAAGCGGCCGGTGGGATTGATGTAGAACCGGGTATCCGCGTCCACCATCGCCTGCGGGATCACCGCATCGAATACATATTTCTTAATGTCCTGATGAATCTGCTCCTGACTTACCGCCTCGTCGTGCTGCGTAGACAAAACGACCGCATCCAAACGCCTGGGACGGCCATTCTCATCGTATTCCACCGTCACCTGGGTCTTTCCATCGGGACGAAGGTAGGGCAGCGTCCCATCCTTGCGTACCTGTGCCAGCCTTCTGGCCATCTTATGCGCCAGGGCAATGGGGTACGGCATATACTCCGGCGTCTCATTGGAAGCAAAGCCAAACATCATGCCCTGGTCGCCTGCGCCGATGGCATCCAACTCCTCATCCGACAACTTATTTTCCTTCGCCTCCAGCGCCTTGTCCACACCCATCGCGATGTCGGCGGACTGCTCGTCGATGGCTACGATCACCCCACAGGTATCGCAGTCGAAGCCGTACTTGGCCCGATCGTAGCCGATCTGCCGGATCGTCTCCCGGACCGTCTTCTGGATATCCACGTAAGCATTGGTGGTGATCTCGCCCATCACCAGGACCAGGCCGGTCGTCACTGCCGTCTCGCAGGCCACCCGGCTCATCGGATCCTTCTCTAACAACGCATCCAGGATCGCGTCAGAAATCTGATCGCACATCTTATCCGGATGGCCCTCGGTAACCGATTCCGAAGTAAACAATACTTTTTCCATCTCTTCATTCTCCTCGCTTCTGCTATTTTGCCGCCGGAGAGGCAGCCTTTTGGTTTTTGTGACGGCAAAAAGAAAAGCCCGCGTATAAGCGGACCTGAAGATCATCTCCTGCAAATCCTCTTATTGCTCGATACGCAGCAGGCCCTCCCTGCCGCCCTCGCTCAGGCTGGCACCTTCCGATCCTGGCATACGCTCTTCTCTTCGCGATGCGCAACCGGGGTTGCCGTGACTTCACAGATCCTTACCTCTCCATCACTCTGAATAAGGGATATTTACGAATTTTTCAATTTTGGGGGTACCATACCAAACGTCCCGCGGCTCGCGCAAACGCAGTGCCGCGACACAGCATATAGTAAGTCATTTCTTTCGGTCTGTCAATAGCTTTTGAGCAGCTTTTCCTCCTCTAGCCGATGCGCAGGCGGAACTTCAGGGCTTCCTTCTCCGAATCCACCTTCTCGATCATGGCGCCAAGACCGCGCAGCTTCTCGTCAAAGCGCTCATATCCTCTCTGGATATAGCCGATCTCATCCACCACGGTATAGCCTTCAGCCGCCAGGCCGGCGATCACCAGCGCGGCGCCTGCCCGCAGATCCGGCGCGTTCACCGCGGCGCCGGAAAAGCTCCTCACTCCGTCAATGACGGCCACATTGCCCTCCACCTTGATATTTCCGCCCATACGGGCCAGCTCATCCACATATTTGAACCGGTTCTCAAAAATGCTCTCCGTCACGATGCTGGTCCCTCTTGCCAGAGCCAGGGTAACCGTGATCTGTGGCTGCATATCCGTAGGAAAACCCGGATAGGGAAGCGTATTGATATTCGTGTGGTACTGAACGGGCTTGCCGACCACCCGCACCGCGTCGTCAAACTCGATCACTTCGCAGCCGATCTCGGTCAGCTTCGCGGAAATCGCCTCCAGATGCTTCGGGATCACGTTCCGGACCATCACATCGCCCCGGGTGATCGCCGCGGCGCACATGAAGGTGCCTGCCTCGATTTGATCGGGGATGATGGAATATTCCGTACCATGGAGGCGGGCTACGCCGCGGATACGGATCACGTCCGTGCCGGCGCCCTTGATATTGGCCCCCATGCTGTTCAGGAAGTTAGCCACATCCACGACATGCGGCTCTTTGGCCGCATTCTCGATGATCGTCAGGCCATCCGCCAGAGTGGCCGCCATCATCACATTAATGGTCGCCCCCACCGATACCTTATCCAGGTACAGATGTGCGCCGACCAGATCGATGGCATGGGCGATCACCGCCCCCCGCTCCACCATGATCTCCGCGCCGAGGGCGCGAAACCCCTTCAGATGCAGGTCAATGGGGCGGCTGCCGATGTTACACCCTCCCGGAAGGGGAACCTGCGCGCTCTTATACTTCCCCAGGAGCGCGCCGATAAAATAATAGGAAGCACGGATACGGCGGATATACTCATCGTCCACTGACACCTCGCCGATCCCGGAGGCATTGATCCGCACCGTGTGGCAGTCCATCCTGTCCACCCTGGCCCCGATCTCCTCGATCGCCTCCAGCATCACCTTGATATCCCGCACATCCGGCAGATTTTCGATCACTACTTCTTCATCGGTCATCACCGACGCGGCCAAAATCCCCAGAGCAGCGTTCTTCGCCCCACTGATATTGACCTCACCGACCAGCGGATTGCCGCCCTTCATGATATATTGTTCCATTTTGCACCTCTATGATTATGGATCGGGAGAGCAACGCCGCGCTCTCCGGCATCCGATATCCCAAACGATCTTACGGTTCTCCCCCACATTATATACCATTTTATGTCATTTTGTAAAGCTTGCCGCGCAAACCGGCAGGGCCGTTTCCGCCCGCGTCCGGCATTTCGGATGATCATTCCTCGAAGACCGCGCAGATAAAGTCATTTCCCGCCGCCGAAAAATAAGCGGTGCCGTCATTCAGGCCCATCTTCCAGCTCTCCCCGGTCTCCGGCTGATAGATCGTGACATTATACTGGTCATAACCGATCAGCACATACCGCTCCTGCTCAGAGCCATAGGCCAGTACCGGCCAGCCCTTCCCCAGGAAATACTGCACCTGGCTGAGCGTCAGCCCTCTGGCGTCCAGAAGGATCACCCCGTCCGAAAACTCCCGGTTCCCGTCAAACTCATCCAGATGAGACAACAGCCTGGCGGATGCCTCCGCCGCGTTCTGGACAGAAGCTGAGGCAGGCTTGTCGACCCGGCTCCAGAGGATCTCTCCGTCCGCATTGGTTACCGTGCCCATCTTCTCATAAGCCAGCGTCACTGCCTCAGAAAAATCTCTGGTAACCCCAAGCAGATGGCCGCCGCCGTAAGCGCAAAAGACCATGCCCGGCACCGACACCGAAGAACTTAAGTTCAGCACCGCTGCGCTGGCGTAAGTGATTTTCCCCGGCGAGAAGATACGGATGGCCCGGCCGCTCCCGATCTCTCCGTCCAGCTGGACATAATAGACTCTCTGCCTCTCGGTATCCGCATACCAGCCTATCCCATCCAGACTGTCATCGGCAATCTCTTCATTACACACAATGGTATCTTCATCCACCGATTCATAGGTATCTTCGGACACCTGGACAATCCGCTTCAGATGAATCCGGCTGTCCCCCACCGTAACCCCGGCAATGTAATAACCTTCTCTCTCGTACCGGGTCTGCACTTCCATGTCTTCCCCCAGGATCTCCAGGGCATACATGGGAAGCTCCTCCACCCGTCCGTTGATCACCCACTGGCTCCCTTCATGGGCAAGGCCGTAAATAAAATCGTCGCCCACAAATCCCAGCACCCGCAGATATCCGCCGTCCTGCGCGTAGATCTCATTCTTGGTCCCAGTCTCCAGATCCATCAGGGCGATCGCCTCCGCCTGATAGATCTGGCTCCCTTCCTGCCAGGCAAGCCGCGTCTGATCCTGACTGATGGCGTAAGCGCCCTCTTCCAGCCCTTCGGCCACGATCATGTACTCACCGCTGGATAAGTCGATGGCATAGATCCCATTATCCACCTTCACATACAGCATCCCGGACGCATTTAAATAAGCCAGCTCCTGGATGTCCATCTTCAGCCGCTCAAAACTTTCCGTCACCGGCGCGAAAAACCTTTCCTCCAACGCCTGGCCGTCGCTGCTGTAGTGGTACATGGCCAGTCCCATACAGCCCTCATGCGCTCCCCGGTTCATGTAGCCGTATACCAGGAAGTCCACATCCCCTTCGTCCGACACATCCAGGATCCGGATCGCGTGCTGAGCGTACGAGGGGCAAAGCCCCTGCTCATTGCTGCTGCGGAACGAAAAGACATTGACCGCCCGTCTTTCGTTCTGATCAAAGCACCACAGATCCCCATTGGTCACAAAAGCGCTGATCTTCCCGTCCGGGCTCTTCTCCACCTGCAGCTGGTCGTCCCCGGCAATGCCAAGGAGGATGCGGCTCCCGGTAAACAGCTCCTGGCTGCCGGTAAAGATCTGATCCACCCGGCGCTCAAAATCCATCATGTAGATCCGCGGATCGCCCCAGCGCATGGTAAAGCTGTCCTCTACCTCATAATATTCGGTCTGATCCGGGTCGTCCGACGGGCTGCGGACAGCAAGGTATTCCAGCGTCACCGAAGCCATGTCGCCATTCAACTCCTTTAACGTGACCAGGACCTCTCCTGCCTGCTCCATCGCGAGGCCGCCCCAGGTGATCTGGGATGAACTGGAATGGAGGTTTACCCGTCCCAGATTAGTATTGTCTCCTGTGCTGTCGCTTTCCAGATAAGGCGCAAGCCAGGACGCCTGCCCCGCTTCAAACGTCTTCGCGGAAAATTCCACGGCCAGATCAACCATCTGCTGCGCTTTGGTGTTGTCCGTCCAGACGATCCTGGTGTAATAGCGCACCGCACCGTTGACATCCGTCTCCACCGTCAGCGTCAGAAGGTACTCCTGATCCTCTTCCAGCAGGTTCTGGATGGGCAGTGAAGCTGTCGTTCCGTCCTCGCCCTCCGTCCAGTCCTCCACGCTGGTCCTCTCCAGAAGACGGCTGCGGTCCAGGGTACGGACTTCATAGTAGATCCCGGTAACCGTTCCCTTGCAGCGGGCGATCCGGATATCCAGGCTCCGGTCATCCGGCAGGACCGTCAGGCTGTCCCGAAGCCCCGCGGCATCCATCTCCTGCACATAACCGTACAGGCAGTTCATCTCCCTGCCAAGCGCGTTTACATATACCACGGGAAGCTCCGATTCCTCCATGGAGGTATACACGGTGCCGCTTTCCGCGGTGCGGTTAAATATCCAGTAAAAATATCCGGCGCCCGCGGCGACAAAAATCGCGAACAGGATGCCGATCCGCTGCAGCAATCGCTTCATCTGTCTCTTCTACCCGCTTTCTGTCCATCCTGCCGTCCCGCCCGCAGCACTGTCTCCCTGCCGGTTCCGCCGCACCTTTGCAGCAGGCTCTCCTTATCGGTTCCTGTACGCCTCCAGGCAACGGTTGATCCTTGTCGTCGGATTCAGCAGCTCGCTTAAGGAAGCGTCATGATTTAAATTGTCAATAATCAGCGCAATATACTTGCTCAGATCCACATCAATATAATATGGCCTGGACAAAAGCTCCGGCGTCTGGTAGACCAGATTGGTCGTCAGGATCCGGTCGATCATGCCGCGCTCATAGTATTCGTCAAACCTGGCCAGGCCGTTGGTAAACAGGCCGAAGGTCGCGCAGACAAAGACCTTCCTGGCCTTGCGTTTCTTCAGCTCCTTGGCCACATCCAGCATGCTATCGCCGGAGGAGATCATATCATCAATGATCAGCACGTCCTTCCCGGCCACCTCGGAACCCAGGAATTCATGAGCCACGATGGGGTTGCGTCCGTTCACGATCCGGGTATAATCCCGCCTCTTGTAGAACATCCCCATATCCAGTCCCAGAACATTGGCAAAATAAACCGCGCGGTTCATGCCTCCCTCGTCGGGGCTGATCACCATCATGTGGTCGCTGTCAATCTGCAGCTCCGTCTCATGCCGCAGCAGATGCTTGATAAACTGATAGATCGGCTGTACCGTCTCAAACCCTTTAAGCGGAATGGCGTTCTGCACTCTGGGGTCATGCGCATCAAACGTAATGATGTTCTCCACCCCCATGCGCACCAGTTCCTCAAGCGCCAGCGCGCAGTCCAACGACTCTCTGCCGGAACGCTTGTGCTGACGGCTTTCATACAGGAAGGGCATGATCACGTTGATGCGCCTGGCCTTTCCGGCAGCCGCGGCGATCACCCGCTTCAGATCCTGGAAGTGATCGTCCGGAGACATATGGTTGGTCATCCCGCACAAAGAATACGTCAGGTTGTAGTTGCATACGTCAACCATGATATACAGATCATCGCCGCGAACCGATTCCTCCAGCATGCCCTTTCCTTCGCCGGAGCCAAACCGCGGCGTAGACGCCTTTACAATGTAGCTGTCTCTCTGATACCCGGCAAAGGCGATCGTGGACTTGTGTTCACTTTCCCGCTCCTTCCGCCACGCAACCAGGTACTCATCGACCTTTCTCCCCAGCTCCGCGCAGCTCTTCAGGGGAATCAGGCCCAACGGCCCCACCGGAATGGTCTCAATGATCTTTTCTTCGTACAGCATGTTTTCCCTCCATTATCCTGATGCTCTCTGCATTTCCGCGTTTTTATCGGTTCTTTTATAACATCCTGCTCCCGATTAGTCAAGCCACAGCCAGGGATTTTGTATACAAATCAGTTCTTTTTGTACAATTTACCCGCGTTTTCCTCCGCCCATCCTCAGATCCTGAGCCGGATATCCTCGCCGTACAGCGGGATCACCGTATAATTGCTCATGATCCGGGAAGTGACCCGGTCTGTATACTCATCCCTGAGCCGGTCTAAGGACAGGTTCGTGGAGATAATGGTAGAACGGCCGCTCAGCAGCCTCTGGTTCATACAAAAAAATAACTGGGAAGAGGTAAAGCTGTTGTTCAGTTCTGTCCCCAGATCGTCAATGATCAGAAGATCACATTCCAGGATGAACTGATACATATCCTTCATCTCTTCCTCCGTCTGGTGATCAAACCGGTTCCTGGAAAACACTTCGAACAGGTCATGGGCCGACAGATAGATCACCGAATGATATGAATCCAGAAGCGCCTTGGCGATGCAGTTTGTCAGAAAGGTCTTCCCTCTCCCCGTCGTTCCGGTAAAAAGGAGGTTCCCGCCCTTCTCATCGAAGTGATCCGCGAAATCCCGGCACCAGCCGTAAACCTTCTTCATGTAGCGCGCCACCGTGGTCCCCACCGACGGCTCAATGCGGGTATCATCAAAATACCGGAAGGAAAACGTGTCGAAATTCTCCCGTTTCAGGATCGTTTCCAGATTAGACTGGGCATACAGGAGACGGATCTGCGCCCTGCGGAAGCAGTGGCATTTCCTGCCGTCCTCCGTGTAGCCGGTATCCTTACAGTCCGGGCAGCGGTAGCGCATCTCCATATAATCCGCCGGATACCCGCGGGAAGCCAAAAGGATGGTCTTTTGCTCCCGCAGATCCCGTATTTCCTCCCGCAGCCGCTTTAACGCCTGCTCATCGCCGTTTAACAGCTCCTTCGCGCGGCGCACGGCGCAGCTGCTGACCGCCTGGTCTAATTCCCGCACCGCCGGAAGGGCCTGGTAAACTTCCCGGACCCGCTCATCCTGTTCATGTTTATTTTCCAGCTGGCGGGCCTGATACTCCCGCATGATCTCCTGATACTGCGAATTGCTCAACGCCATGTCTCTGTCCGCTCCTCTTTCTCAAAGCCCGCCACGCGCTCACGCGGCAGCCCGCCGCGCATGCCGGCTCATTCTTTCATCCTGGCCCGCACCTTCTCCATCATCAGCGAATCATAATCCGTCGCGCTCTGCTGAAAATTGTGGAACCGGTTAGCGGTGTTTCGCGTTCCGGAAGCCTTCGTCCCCTTGCCGTCTTTCTGCCGTTCCTGGCTGCGGCGGATCATATCCAGCTCCTCCACATCGGAAAGATTCCTGACCCCGGCCTTTTTCCACTGGGCAAGGATCTTGTCCGCGTATTTAAAGCTGGGGCTGTGCGTCGCCTCGATCGTCCGGTTGCAGGCCTCCACCACCACTTCCCGGGTAAATCCCCACGCGCCGAACCAGTTCTCCATAAAACGCTTTTCCGCCTCTGCCGGCCTCCGATCCGTCAGGCCAAACGCCTTCATCACCGCAAAATAATCCTTCTGGAAGCCGGCGCTGCAGGCCCTGGCCTCCTCCACCGTGCGCAGCCCCCGCTGATGCCAGTTCAAAGCTACCGTCTCCATGTACCGGATGCTGGTATGTCCGTTTTGCACGCAGTATTCCACGAGGTATTCCAGAAGCTCCGCCGAAAGCTTCAGCTCGTCGTACAGATAACCAAATACCTGGCACTCCCGCTGGGTAAAGACCTTGTTCATGTATTTCTGCGCGATATAAAGAAGCTGCGTAAAATCCTCATCCGCGGAAAGACGTCCCATGTTCTCCGAAGGATAGTCCCGTGAAGTGCGCGTTGGCGCCGGCGGGTTTTCCCTTCCTGGTGCATCGTCCGTCCCGTCTTTGTCCCGCTCTTTTCCCGCCGGCGACGTAAACACGCCGGCCTTCTGCCAGTAAGCGATGGCACGCCGCACATCCCCTTCCGTACAGTGGAGATCCTCCGCCGTCCGGGCTTCATCCGGGAGCCTGTCGCGGTGGCGCAGAAGGTACAGATAGATCTTGACATACTCGCCGCTGGCCCCGGCCATATACTGGTCGATAAAACGATTCGGCACCAGCGTCGCGTCGATCTGAAACTGACCGTTAAAATCCCACTCCATGCCCTTCATCCTTTCTGCTTTGCCTGCTTCCACCGCCTTCAGGAAAAGGAATTTCCTCCGGTTATCCACAGATGTGGCTGTGGGTATTGTGGATAATGTGGATAATCTGGTGGATTACCCGCCAAAAAGAGAAGAAAACCGGCCGAAAGCAAGGAAAATCAAGGCTTTTCCAAATTGTCAGCGAACTTTTTATGTGAACAAAACCATCCACAGGATTTCTTTACATAAAATGTTGAAAACTTTGTGGATATTGTGGATAACTTACATGCCAAGGAGCTTTTCGCCCACTTTTACGATATCTCCGGCACCCATAGTTATCAACATATCCCCGGGGACGCAGTTTGCCAGAATAAAGGTTTCAATATCATCAAATGAAGGAATATAGTGCGCCTTCCCCCCCGCCGCGCGGATGCGCTCAACCAGATCCGCTGAGCTGACGCCGACGGTATTCACCTCCCGGGCGGCGTAAATATCCGCCAGGATGACCTCGTCCGCCTCCAGAAGCGCCCGGGCAAAGTCGTCCAGAAGCGCCGCCGTCCGGGTATAGGTATGCGGCTGGAAGACACACCAGAGCTTTTCGTGCGGGCAGCGCTTCGCCGTCGCCAGCGTGGCCAGGATCTCCTGCGGATGATGCGCGTAATCATCGATTATCGTCACTCCGCCGATCTCCCCCTTCTTTTCAAAACGCCGGTTCGTTCCGGTAAAATGGCGCAGGCCGGCCTGTATCTTATCCATAGGGACGCCGAGCTCCGTCGCCGCCGCAACCGCGGACAGAGAATTGTATACATTATGGATGCCCGGCACGCCAAGCGTGATGGTTCCCCGCGGCTTTCCCTCCACCAGGAGGGTATACGAAGCCCTCGCCCGTTCGTCCAGAACGATATCCGCCGCGCTGTAGGTGCTCCTCTCCGGCTCCTTCCCGAACGTGATGACCCGGCAGGGGAGCCCTTCCGTAATCTCCTCCAGCCGCTCAATATCCCGGTTTATGATCAAAACCCCTTTCTCATCCAGCTTCTCCGCGAAAAGCCGGAAAGAATGGCGGATATCCTCCAGATCCTTAAAGAAATCCAGATGATCCGCCTCGATATTCAAAATGATCTCCATCGTCGGAAAAAAGGACAGAAAACTGTTGGTATACTCGCAGGCCTCGGACACGAAAAATTCCGAGCCGCCCACCCGGATATTGCCGTTGATCGCCGGAAGGATCCCGCCCACCGTGATCGTCGGATCCGCTTCCGCCGCCAGCAAAATCTCTGTCAGCATGGAGGTGGTCGTCGTCTTTCCATGCGTTCCGGCGATATTCACCGCGTTCCGGTAATTGCGCATCATTTCTCCCAGGAGATCCGCCCGAGCTATCATGGGAATCCCTTTCGCCTTCGCCGCCTGGAATTCCGGATTATCCGGATGGATGGCGGCCGTGTAAACCACCACATCGATATCATCGCGGATATTTTCCGCCCGCTGTCCGTACTCTACACGGATCCCCTTTTCCTCCAGCCGATCCGTCAGCGCGGAGCGATGCATATCCGAACCGGACACCCGGAACCCTTCATTTGAAAGGATCTCCGCGAGGCCGCTCATGCTGATGCCGCCGATTCCGATAAAATATACATTCTGTGGTGTCTTAAAATCTATCTGATCCATTATTTTTCTCCATTTTCTGCTTGCTTTATCGCCTGCCGCCGGACAGGCCGTTCGTCCCGTTAAGTATACATCAAAAAAGGCAGAAAATCCATACCTTCCCTGGATTCTCTGCCCTTCCTCCGAGCTTTATCCTGTTTGCGTCCTCCCGGCCTATACCGCCATCGGTCTGAAAATGCGCCCCTTATAGCGCTCCAGCATCAGAAGGAGGATATTTCCAAGCACACCTACGGCCAGTATCTCCCCGATCCCTACGGTAAGCATCATAAACGGGATCAGATCGGCGGATCCGTAGGCATAGCGAAGCACCCACGGCACAATGATCGTATTCGATACGATCGGCGGGACACACACCAGCCTGCGATGTTTGCGCAGCGCCCGGGAACCCACCGCCCCGATCAGTGTGGCCAGGCTGCCAAAAATCATATCCAGGACAACCGTCGTGCCCATCGCCGCGCCAACGCCGTTGGAGATCAGACATCCCAGAAACAACCCCGGGACTGCCGCCGGGGTAAAGTACGGCAGGATGCACAGCGCTTCCGAGATTCTGAACTGCACCGGTCCGTAAGAGATCGGTGACAGCGCCAGGGTAAGCGCCGTGTAGATCGCCGCAATCATCGATGCCTGCGCCATAAAGTGTACGTTTTTGTTCTTTTCTCTGTTCATTTTTCTCTCCCTTTAGTTTTGTTTTACGAGTGGAAGGTCTCGAACACTCGATTCATTTTACGCCGGGAATCGGCGGCATGCCCGTAAAGACCTTATTTTACGGGCTTTTTTTGCGTCTCTAAGAATATCACGGGAACGGCAGATTGTCAAGGAAAGTCCAAGAGCCGGTGTGACTCATCCGAATCACACCGGCTCCTTATTTCAGACCATCTGTTTCCGGCAGCTCTGTGCGTATTACTCAGCCAGAACCGCCTTGTAAGCCTCTGCCATGCCCTTCTCCTGGATCAGATCATAGTAGTTCTGTACTAACGGGATCATCTCCGTCAGATCCGCATGCCAGTAATCCTCTCTCTTCATGATCTCTTCCATGGAAGCGGTCTTCATGAAATTCATGATCTCCTCGCCGTCGTTCGCCTTATCCGTGCGATAGAAGGCGATCAGGCTGGCCATCGAGAACGTCAATGCTGCCGGATACTTGCCGAACTTCTCCTTGTACTCCAGAATGGTGGGCAGTACACGCACCTGGAACTTGCTTACGGAGTTTAATGCGATGCTTAACAGCATGTGCTTGATGAACGGATTGGAGAAGCGCTCCAGCACATCCTGCGCGAACTTAATGTCCGTCTCGGTATTGCCCAGGGTCGGAACGATCTCGTCGAAGAGGCACTTCTTTAAGTACGCGCTCACCGTCTCATCCTTCAGGCACTCGCCCACCGTCTCCAGGCCGTACAGGTACGCGCCCAGGACCATGGAGGTATGTCCGCCGTTTAAGATACGCACTTTTCTCTTCTTGTAGGGCTTGACATCGTCGGTCCAGACAATATTGTATCCGGCCTTGTTAAACGGAAGCTCATCCTCGTGATGTCCGCCGATCACCCACAAATGGAAGATCTCCGCGGTATCGATCAGGTTATCGGTGTAACCGATCTGCTTGGTTAATTCCTCAACCTCATCCTTCGGATAGCCGGTTACGATACGGTCTACCAGCGTATTGCAGAAGTCGTTCTCCGTCTCGATCCAGTTTTTGAAATCGTCGCCCAGTCCCCACAGATCGACATATTTTAACACACAGGCCTTTAAGTTGTCCGCGTTGTTATCGATCAGCTCACAGGGAAGCAGGATCAGTCCCTTCAGGCCGGCCTGGAACCGCCTGTACAGAAACTGCGTCAGCTTAGCCGGGTAGGACTTCGGCGGAGTGTCGGTCAGCTTCTCCGTCCCCAGATACTCGATGCCGGCCTCCGTGGTATTTGATACCAGCACTCTTAAGTCCGGGTTCTCGGCCAGCGCGATATACTCCTCGTACTGGGTATACGGATTCAGTGCTCTGGAAATCGAAGTTACATGGGTGTGCTCATTCACAACCTGGCCGTTCTCGATGCCCCGGAGGAACAGATTGTATTCGCAGTTCTGATCCGCCAGCATCTGGCACATGCCTCTCTCAATCGGCTGTACGACAACGATCTTTCCATCGTACAGTCCCTTTTCTCTCAGCTTATGGAAGAAATAATCCACAAATCCACGCAGGAATCCGCCCTCGCCGAACTGAATCACCGTTTCCTTTACCTGTGCGCTCATCTTTCGCTACCTCCATCTTGTTTTTGTAAGCCCTTACAATCCCCCATATACATCGGGGCCTTTGTTTTTCTACGGCTACTATACTACATCGCAACAATAAAATCAATACTTTTGGCGATTTTTTTGTAAGTGCTTACATACCCCCGCTTCCCGGCTTTCTCCGCTTCCGGAACCGTAACGCCGTTCTCTCAGTCTTCCTTCGTCGACATCCAGTAGAGGAAGGCAAAGCCGGCCGCGCAGGTAACGATGCAGATCGGGATCTCGATGCCGGTGGGAAGTCCGGGATTGATCTCCTCCAAGGAAATCAGGACAAAGCCCAGGATCATCAGGTACGCGCAGGCCGGATAGCGCCGCATCCATGCTTCCAGGATCCCGGAAACGGCAAAGATGCCGATGAGTACGCCGAAACCCAGGGGAAGAAGATACAAAATATCCAGCGTCTGGATCGCCGCAAGGATCGGCTCATACAGTCCAAGGATGAGGAGGAAATAGGAAACACTGATCCCCGGAAGGATCAGCGCCGCCGAAGAGATCACCCCAGCCACAAACAGTCCGGCAAATCCGCTGATCTGTCCGCCGTCCGACGCAGTCAGCTGATTCTGGGCAAAGGTAAACAACAGCAGTACCAGCATCCCCGCCGCCACATAGGCGATCCCTTTAACGGAAAGCAGACGCTGCCCGGATTTTTTGTAGATCATCGGGATGCCTCCCGCTACCGCCCCCAGGAAAAACCAGGTGACCGGCATGGGGAACATCTCTAACAGCAGGGAAAACGGTCTTGCCACCAGAAGAATGCCCAATCCTCCACCAATACAGAATTTGATCAGGAAGATCAAATTCTCCACGCGTTTTTCCTTGTTCGTAAGCAGAGAATTGACTGCGCCCAGAAGATGATCATAAACCCCCATAATGATGGCCATGGTGCCGCCGCTGACACCGGGGATCATCATGGTGCCGCCGATCCAGGCCCCCTTTAAGATCACCTTCAGGCTATCTAACCAGTTATTCATTCTAACGTTTACATCCTTTCCTAGACTAAAATTCCCCACTATTCTATTACATCATCCTGAAATAATCAATGCCATATCGAAAAACCTTCACACCCGGCAGGCCGTTAACGGACAGGGCAAGCAGGCGAAGAGACGTCCTTCGCACCGGGACCGGCGCCCTGCATCTCCAACACCGCAAACTGCCATCCGCGCAGCCACACCGTGCCGTTATCTTCTTCCCAGGAATCCTGATTGTTAAGCAGCACGCGTCTGACCGTCCCCGGAAGCCGGACTTTCTGCGCATCCTTCTGGAAGTTTCCCATCACCAGAAGGGTCTTTGCGTCTCCCCGCCGGAAGTAAGCCATGAGATTTTTCTGTTCTCTTAAATACGGCTCAAAGGAACCGTAGACCACCGTTTCCTGGTACTCGGCATCCTTTCTGAGCCGGATCAGGCTCCGGTAAAATTCCAGCACCGAATCCTTCCGGCCCAGCTGTTCCTTTACATTGATCCGCGCGTAATTTGGATTTTCCCTAAGCCACGGCTGTCCTGCGGTGAATCCGGCATGCGGCGTATCATCCCATTGCATGGGCGTCCTGGCATTGTCCCGACTGCTTTTGGCTACGGCAGCCAGGGCTTTTTCAGGCGAAAGCCCCGCGGCCAGCGCGGTCTGATACTCCGCTTTGGTCGAGATGTCATCTACCTGGTCGATAGAAGAGAACGCCACATTCTCCATGCCGATCTCCTGCCCCTGATAGATAAAAGGAAGGCCCCGAAGCATAAAGTACAGGCCAGCCAGCATCTTTTTCCCCGCCTCGCACACCTGGCCCTCGGGAAGGAAACGGCTGACCCCTCTGGGCTCATCGTGGTTTTCAATCAGCGTCGAATAAAATCCGATATCGCCGATCGCCTCCTGTGCCTTAAAGCAGGCTTCCTTGTACTGTTCCGCAGTCACCGCTTCAGCCGCGTAGGCCCCCCTCGGGTCCTGGCCGATGAGATGTTCATTAAAGTCAAACATCGTGGAAAAATAGCCGTCATCCCCGATAAACAGCGCCAGCTCCCCCGGCTTTTCATTAAAGACCTCGCCCACAGTAAAGGCATCGTATTTGCGGAAAGTTTCATCCCGCATCTCTTTTAAAAATTCGCCGACCCCCTCCGCATGTGAAAGCATCACATCAGGCGCGCACAGACCGTCGTCGCGGTCCGCCGGATAATCCCGCATGGGAAGCGCTTTCTTGATGTTGATAATGGCATCAATGCGGAATCCGGCCAGCCCCTTTTCCAGCCACCAGTTAATGTTCTTATAAATCTCCTGACGCACCCGGGGATTCTCCCAGTTAAGATCCGGCTGCTTTTTGTGGAACATGTGCAGGTACTGTTTGTCCGTGCCGGGGAGGGGTTCCCAGACGGAACCCCCGAAATACGAACGCCAGTTGCAGGGGCGTCCGTCCTTCTGCTCGGCCAGGTAAAAAAAGTTGCCATACTCGCCTTCCGGATCCGCCATCGCCTTCTGAAACCATTCGTGCTCATCCGAACAATGGTTCACCACCAGATCCATCAGGATATACATGTCCCGGCGCTTCGCCTCCCTAATCAGCCGCTCCATATCCTCCATGGTGCCAAATCGGGGATCGATCTTATAATAATCCGAAATGTCGTATCCCTGGTCTGCCAGGGGCGACTGATAAATGGGCGAAAGCCACAGAATATCCACGCCAAGATCATGCAGGTAGTCCAGCTTTTCCAGGATCCCCGGAAGATCGCCGATGCCGTCTCCATTGGAATCATAAAAGCTTTTCGGATAGATCTGATATGCCGTCTTATTCTGCCACCACTGCTTTTTCATGGTATCCTCCCTCAACTCATCTTTTCCCTTCGTGAAAGGATCGTTCTCAGACTCTGGCCGTCAGGATCTCTTCCAGGGCCATCCTTAAGTCTCCATCGATCTCCATGGCGTCCAGCCTTCCCAAAAGGACCGGAAGCCGCTTTTCGTTCTGAATCAGCCGGTACAGTCTGTCCTTTAAAAGGAATTCGATCTCCGCCTGGTTTAAGAAGGCAAAGCACCGTTCTTCAACCCGGTTTCCTTTTGCCCGCAGACTGCCGTCCAGCACGATGCGGATCTGCTTTCCGGTTTCCACCGGCGGAAGTTTCACCTGTACCGCCTGCATCCTTTCCTCATAAGCAACCGTGATCCCGCCGACCGGACTGTCATCCGCGAACACCCGGATCCGCTCCTCTTTCGCTGCCCCGGCCAGGAAACCGGCAAACTCCACGGTCCAGCTTCTCTTTTCCGGAATGAGCGCGCGCTCTCCCCGAGCCGGCTCCACGGTAAATTCCGCCGTTTCGTCCGTTTCGGCATACCGCATCTTCGTGCGGACGCAGACGCCGTTCTGATAACCGCAGGTTTCATTGTCATCCTCGTAAAGCGTAAATGCGCCGTCCTTCCCGGCAAAGACCCGGACGCGCAGGCATTCCGGATTTCCCGAGGCCTGTGCGGGACTGATCTCATCCGTGAGGGGAAGGATGCCGCCGGCACGGGCAAGCACAGGAATGGATTCCAGATCCCGGTACATTTCCATCATGCGTCCGCCGTCATACATCATGCCGGTATGGATATCGTACCACAGCCCTTCCGGGATCCAGACTTTCACCTTCGCCACATTCAGCCCCGCAATCCGCGGCGTGGTAATGGGCGCTGCCAGAAGCTCGCTTCCGAACAGGTACTGGTTCTTGACCTGATAGGCTTCCGGCGCTTCCGGATAATCGTAATACATCGGCAGGATCAGCGGAAGATCCTCGCGGAAACTTCGCTCATTCATGGTATACAGATAGGGGATCATCCGGTGACGCTGGCGGAGCGCCTCGCCCATGGCAAGTTCCGATTCCTTCTTATACCGCCACGGCTCCTTTCCGTTAAATTCACTGCAGGAGCTGTGCAGCCGCATGACCGGCGAATAAATGCCGAACTGCACCCACCTGGTCTCCATCTCGTCATTCTTATAGCCCATCATGTGACCGCCGATATCATGGCTCCACCAGCCATAGCCGATATTGGATGCCGTGGCGGTAAAATACGGCTGGAAGTCAAGGGATTCCCAGGTAATGAGCGAATCGCCGGAAAATCCGATAGGATACCGGTGGCTTCCCGGCCCCGCGTAGCGGGAGAATGTCATGGGGCGTTTCCCGTTGCGCCCACTGTCCAGGAAATGGAAATGGTTCAGGATCCAAAGCGGGTCCAGTCCCTCGATCCTGCTGTTGGTACCCTGCTGCCAGTCCACCCACCAGAAGTCCACCCCTTCCTCTTCCCGCGGGTGATGCAGGCAGGAAAAATACGCCTCCATAAATTTCGGATCTGCCGGATCACAGTTTACCGGATCCTCATTCTCCACATCCACCCCCATGATCCGGGCGATCCGGGGATACATCTCCTCATGGGCCTGAACGCCTTCCGCCGGATGAACATTCAGAGTAACCCGCATCCCCCGGTCATGGAGCTTCGTCAAAAAGCCCGGCGGGTCAGGAAAAAATTCCCGGTTCCAGGTATAGCCGGTCCATCCGCTTCCGTACTTCGGATCAATATCCACCAGATGCCAGTCCATGTCGATGACTGCCACCGTAAAGGGCAGGTTTTCCTTCGCGAACCGGTCCATCAGCTGCAGATAACTTTCTTCCGTATATTTGTAGTAGCGGCTCCACCAGTTGCCCAGCGCGAATCGGGGAAGCATGGGCGTCTTGCCGCACAGGGCATAGAAATCGCGAAGCGCTCCCTTATAATCATGGCCGTACCCGAAAAAGTAGAGATCCCGCAGCCCCTTCTTCCTCGGCTCGATCCAGCCGTCCTCCAGAAGGATCTGCGAGCGGCTGTCGTCGATCACCGAATAACCGAAACGGGAAACAACGCCGCGGTCCAGGGGCACCTCTCCGTCCGCTTCGTCCAGCGTTCTTGCCGTCCCCTTCAGGTCATGGACCGGCTCGCCGTAACGCCAGATACTATGGTAGGCGCTTAGCTTTCCCTTAACCTGGATGCTTAAGCCCCAGGAGGAAAATTCCTGTTCATTGTAGATCAAATGGATCCGGTCCGTATGAAGCTCGATCCCGTTATCCGTGCGGATCACGCGGTAGTTTGCAGCCGGGAAATCCCGGCAAAACACCATCTGTGTCGCCCTGTCTTCAAATTCTCCCGTCTCACTGTATTCCAGCCGGATCAGTCCCTCCGTCAGAACGGTGATCCGGTATTTCTCGCCGATGACCATGTTTTCTTTCCTGGCTGTCGGGCGGGTCTTTACTCTGTAGCACTCTTTCATCCTTCTCTCTCCTTGCTTCCGTAATTTTACCACATAAAACCGGTGATGAACAGACGGTTCGAGGCTCCATCTATCCCTTCACGGCCGACGCCGCGATGCCCGCGATAAACCTCTTCTGGAAGAAAAGATAGATCAGCAGCACCGGAATGATGGAAATGGTGGTTGCCGCAAACAGCGCGCCATAGTCGGTGGAGTACTGCCCGTTGAACATCTTCAGTCCCACTGCCAGAACCTGCTTTTCCTGACTGTTGATCATCAGGTAAGGCCAGAGGTAGTCCTCCCATGCCCACAAAAACTGGAAGATCGCGATGCTGGAGATGCCGTTCTTGGCCATGGGGAAAATAATCTGATGGAAAATATAAAATTCATTGGCGCCGTCGATCCGGGCCGCTTCCATGATCTCGTCCGGAATGGAGGCGATGTGCTGCTTCATCATGAAAATCCCGAACCCGCTGAACATGGCCGGGATGATCAGGGCCGCATAACTGTCCATCCAGCCGAACGCCCGGATCATGGAATACTTGGGGATGATCGTAACGCACCAGGGGATCATCATGGTAGACAGCACGAACCCGAACAGAAGGTTTCGTCCCTTAAACCGATATTTGCTCAGCACAAAGCCGCAGATGGTGCTGGTGTAGAGGACGATAACGGTCGTCACCACCGTGATCAACAAGCTGTTCGCGAAAAAGCGCAGGAAATTAAAATGCGCGTTCATGTTGATGTAATTGTCAGTGATGAACTTCTGGGGCAGAAGATGCTGTTCCAGCGCCATGATCTCCTTGTTCTGCTTAAAGGAGGAGCACAGCATCCAGACAAAGGGATATACCGTCGCCAGTCCCAGCAGCAGGAGCACAACATTCAATACAATACTGCTGATTTTCTTTCTCATGGACCTGACCTCCTTAACTTTTCGAGCCGGAAACCCGGAATGACAGCCACGTAAACACCGCCGTAAACACAAACAGCACAAAGGAAAGGGCGGATGCATAGCCGAAGTTATATTTTACAAACGCCTCATCATAGATAATGTAGGATGCCAGGTATGTGGCCGTTCCCGGTCCGCCTTCTGTCATGATCAGGATCTGCACATAGGCCTGGAGATAGGAAATGATCGAGGTGATCACCACAAACAGCGTCATCGGCTTAAGCAGGGGCAGCGTAATATAGCGGAACGTCTGCATGCTGCTGGCGCCGTCCACCTTGGCCGCCTCCATCACGTCCATGGGAAGCGAATACAGACCAGCCATGTACATCACCACGGCATAACCGAAATCCTTCCAGATCGTCATCACGATCACGGCGCCCAGAGCCGTTGAAGAATTTTTCAGCCAGTTGATGCTGGTCCCCAGGAACTGATTGATCACGCCGATCTGGGGATTATACATAAATTTCCATACAAAGGCCACCGCCACCATGGGCGTAACTACCGGCATGTAATAAATCGCGCGGTAAAAGCTCTTGAACCGGATCAGCGTCGAATAAATGGCGCAGGCGATCCCCAGCCCCAGGATCAGCCGGAAAATGATGGCCACCACGGAAAAGATCACCGTGTTTAACATGGCTTTTCCGAAAAGGGCGCTGGTAAAAATATTCCGGTAATTTTCCAGGCCAAGGAAACGATAGGTTCCGCTCAGCGGGTTCCACTCATGGAAGCTTCCCGCGAAAGCAATGACAATGGGCACGACCAGAAACACCGTAAAAAAGATCACCATGGCCATCACGACGATATTGCGCAGGATAATCTCACTTTTGCTCTGCAGGGGATAAGATTTCTTAAACACAGCGGTTCCTCCTTTCGATCCCGGTCCGCTTTACCGTAAAAACCGCCGCCGGCGCATGTCCGTTCATCCGGAAAGCCTGCCGGCGGCGCATGCTGCTTTACTCCGCGTAAGTATACTGGTCTTCAACCGAGACAAACGTAGTGCCCTGCATATCCCGGATAATATTCTCCTGCGCCTCCTCTAACGCCGTCTCAATGTCAACACCATTATAGAACACATCCTCTCCCGCCTTGTTAAGGGAGGTCTCCATGGTAGAAGGCATCGAGCCCGGCCAGATATACCGGTCAATGTGCTCAGCCAGAACAGCCAGAGCCGGGTTTGCCAGGATCTCTTCATTATCCGCCAGCGATTTCTTTGCCGGGAAGGTGCTCATGGCCAGATTAAACGCCACCTGCGCATCGTCATTTGCCAGGAAGTATTTGATGAAGTCCTGGGCTACGGCCTGCTGATCCTCCGGCGCGTTCTTGTTCACGCCGAATGTGGACTCGCCGTTGTAGCGGTCGTAAGCGTACGGCGTGCCTTCTTCAAAGGTGGGCAGTTCAAACACACCGTAGTTGATATCCGTCCAGGTCGTGTTCAATGTATTGTAATAATGCCCCCACTGGAGAACCATGGCGCTCTGCCCCTGTCCGAAGCTGTCCGCCCCATTGTCGCCAAAATCTGCCGAGCCGCTTCCGTCCACTTCGTAGATGTCCACCAGCATCTGCAAAATCTGCTTCATCGCGTCGCTGTTTACGTTCGGTGTGGTCCCGTCTTCCTGGAACAGATTCTCGCCCAGCTGATAGTTTAATCCCAGAAGATAATTCTCGTACTCGTCATTAAAATTCAGTCCGGCCTGGATCAGCGTGTCGCCATCGCGGATAGTCAGTTTCTTCGCCACTTCCCGCAGCTCATCCCAGGTGGTCGGAATATCTTCATCCGTCAGACCCGCCGCTTCCCACATGTCCTTATTGTAATAAATGGAACCGGTCATCATGCCATAATCAATATAGTACACTTCTCCATCGATCACATGGGCGTCCACGCCGTTAAAGTCCGCCCGCAGATCCTCCAGAGGGATCTCCAGGGGAGCCATGTAATTGATGATATTCTCGTGGTAGCTGTTGTGTACATTAAAGAGCGCCGGACCGCTGTCTCCGTCCAAAGCCAGCGGAAGCTTCGTCCAGTAATCGTCCCAGGGGTTATTCACCAGTTTAATGGTCACATTGGGATGGATCGCCATATAACCGTCGATCACCTCCTGGAACAGATCGTCACTCCCCCACTCCCAGAATTCAATGGTGATGCTTTCCCCGTTATTTACCGCCTCCGACGGATCATACTGGATCGTATCGCCAAAGGGCTCCGTAGGGACCTCTGCCGCCGCAGTCTCCTCAGCGACCGAACTCCCCGTTCCGCTGCCGCAGCCATACAGGCCGGTCACTGCCGCAGATACCGCCGCCGCCAATGCAATTACTCTTTTTTTCATAAACCAATACCTTCCTTTCCTGTCAGGGTCGTTCCTGATTATCTTGTCAATCTTCGTTTCTTTGGGTTTAGCGCTAAATCTATAATAAAGGTATCATCGCTCACATGTCTTGTCAATTTCTTTTTTTGTTTTCGGCATTATGCATGATTTTTGTCACTTATTTTTATGCATAACACCGGTTTTATCACCAAGTTCTTGGCATTGACTTTTTTCTGACGATTCGTTATACTGTATTTAATAAACCTACCGTTTGTTTACTAAATGCAGATGAAGGAAGGCCGAAATTTATGACTTTAAAAGATATTGCCGAACGGGCAGGTGTCAGCATGATGACCGTATCCAATGTGATCAACGGAAAACATAACCGTGTATCCGCCCAAACCATTGAAAAGGTGAACGCCATCATCAAAGAATGCGGCTACGTGCCGAACTTAAGCGCCCGCAGCCTTACCAATAAAACATCCAACATTATCGGGATCCTCATTACCGCGGATGAATCGGAAGAGCAGGAAAACTATCTGGAGAATCCCTACATCAGCACCATGATCGGAACCATCGAACGGGAACTGCGCCGGAACGGCTACTACACCATGGTCCGGGCCATCTCCCAGCAGTCGGATATTATGGTACTGCTGAAGAACTGGAATGTGGACGGCATCATTTTCCTGTATCCCGATTTCCAGGATTGCCTGGAATCCTTCTCCGCCCGGTGTCCCTGTCCCGTGGCCGTCTTCGACAGCTCGCTGACGCTGCCCGGCGTCATTAATGTGACCTCCGACGACCGGAAAGGACTGTATCTGTCCACCAAATACATGATCAACCACGGACACGACCACATCGCCTTTGTGGCAGACTACGAGGGAAACGCCCTTCTTACCAGCCGGTTCCGTGGATACTGCCAGGCTCTGGAGGAAAGCGGCATCCCCTTCCGGCCGGAGTATGTCTTTCCCTTCCCGCCCTCCTATGAGGGCGGGATCGAAGCCGGAAAGCGGATCGCCGGCGGCAGAAATGAAATCACCGCCGTGGTCACGACCGCCGACATCAGCGCCATCGGCGTGATGGAGGGCGCCAGGCTCAGCGGCTATCGGATCCCGATCGACTTATCCGTCGTCGGTTATGACAACCTGAAGCTCTGCCAGTACACCGTTCCGAAGCTCACCTCCATCTCGCAGAACATCCCCGAGAAGGCAAAAACCGCCGTCCGCCTTCTCCTGGAAGCAATAAAGGCCGGATCCCCGAAGGAATCCGGCCATGCGAAAATGGACGTCGAAATTGTCGAGCGGCAGTCCGTGGTGTCGCTGTTTTAAGCCGCGGCGGGGCGCTTCTGCCCCCGCCATCACGCGCTGTACATCTTCCCGGAAAGCTTTTTCCACACCAGATCCCACAGGTAGAGGAAGCTTTCCAGTTTAAAGAGCCAGGACAACAGCAGATAAACAGCGGCCCCCAGCGCCACCTGACCAGCCAGCCCTGCGATGCCGGCCGGCAGCGCGAGCCGGCTGGCATACACGATGCCCCCCATCAGCACAGACACCGCCAGCGAGGGCAGAATATCCCGCCACATCTGACGGATATGGTAGCCCAAAAGCCGCTGATTCGGCCAGGCATTGATAAAGGTACACAGAAAATCTCCCGCCGCCTTCCAGGCGATAAAGGCTACCGCGCCGCAGCGCATGCTGCAAAGAAGGACAGCCACGCCCACCACCTTTTTGACGATCTCCAGCTTCAGGAACACATCGCTTCGTCCCATGGCGTTTAAGGCCTGGAGATTGGCCACATCCATAGGATAAACGGCGTACGCCAGACAGGATATCTGCAGGAAAGGCACGCAGGCCAGCCATTTCTCTCCCAGAAGAACCAGGACCAGATTGTCTGCCGTCGCGGCAAGGCCGGCCATCATGGGAAGCACCAGAAAGACGCTGGTCTTGATCGCCCGCCGCAGCAGGCTCACCACCTGGTCCGGATGCGTCTGACGGGCAGAAAGGGCCGGCAGCATCACGGCCTGGATCGCCGTGCCCAGGTTCGTCACGATCAGCTTCGGGAACTGTTCTCCCCGGCTGTATATGCCCATGGCCGTCTCATCGTAGATCTTGCCCACCACCAGCCCGTAAAGGTTCGTAAACAGGGAATCCACCAGAGAGGCGCACAAAAGCTTCCAGCCAAAGCTAAACATCGTTCCCACCCGTTTTGCGGCAAAGACCGCCTTCGGGCGCCACGGCACCGTCAAAAACAGCACGGCCATGAGCACCAGATAATACAGGAGCTGCTGGCCCACCAGGGCCCAGACGCCAAAGCCCATGGCAGCCATGGCCACGCCCACCGCGCCGGAAACCAGGGCCGCCGCCATGGTCGAGATGCACAGTCCCCGGAATTCCATCTTCCGGGAAACATACGCGCTCTGCACGGAAATCACCGCCCCGGGGAAAAGCACAAGGGACAGGATCCGCACAATGCGCGTCATCTGCGGATTATCATAAAAATCCGCGATCCACGGCGCGCAAAGAACCAGCAGCAGATAGATCACGCAGGCCGCCGCCAGATTAACATAAAAGACCGAAGAATAATCCCGCTGGTCCGCCTCCCTTTTCTGGATCAGCGCCGTGCCGAAACCGTTCTGCACAATGACGTTGGCAATGGTGACAAAGATCAGTACCAGATTAACGACACCATATTCTTCCGCCGAAAGCAGTCTGGCCAGAAGAATCGATATGACAAACTGTATCCCCTGCGCCCCCCCGTTTTCCATGACTTTCCAGAACAGGCCGTTAATGATCTGGCTCTTCGTCCCTCTCTCGTTCATCCGCTGAATGTCCTTTCTATCCCCGCTCTTCGCCGTATACCTTCCTGCGAACCCACCGGTAAAGCCCCGGCGCTTTCATCTCAAAGAGGATCAGCGCCCTGGTCCTTAAGGGAAGCTCCCGAAAAAAGCACCGGTATCCCGGCGCCAGGGCCTCCGCGTATTCCTTGACATTGATACAAGTGAGAAAATCCATCCTCCGGCACGCCCGCTCGATGGCACGGTCGTATTTTCCGCCGGTTTCCCGGGAAAATCCCCGGTACATCACCCGCATGGCATTGTGATGGTCGATCAGGTTCTGTTTATAATTGCCCTGCTTCATCAGCGCGCTCCAGGACACGGATACGCCCTGCCGGTACACGGACATCTGCCGGTCCATATAATAAACCGTCCCCTTCGCCGCCATGTGGATCTGGATCGGGATATCCCCCACAGGGCTTACATAATAGTAATCCTGGAGATCCCTGGTATATGCCGTCCGGAACAACAGGGATGCCGTAGGGTAATTCGACGGCTTATCGATCACCTTTTCCGCCGGGATCACCCGGCTTTTCCGGTACGGCCGGATCTCCAGCTGCTGTACCGCCCGCTCCTCTGTTTCGATCCGCGCCGCGTGAAGGCACATGGCGCACTCCGGATGGGCCTCCATATAATCCACCTGCATCTGCAGCTTATGCTCGTCCGTCCAGTAATCGTCCCCGTCGCACATGGCAATGTATTTTCCGGCCGCCCTCGGGTAATTATAGAATCCCTCCACGTTATATTTCCCCTTGGAGTACTGGTTTTCCGTCTGGTAGTAAGGCTTGATGATATTCGGATACCTCGCCTCATACTCCCGGATGATCTCCTGGGTCCGGTCCGTGGACGCGTCATCGTACACCAGAATCTCAAACGGAAAATCCGTCTTCTGCATCAGAAAACTGTCCAGCGCCCGGGCGATATAGGGTTCGTGATTAAACGTGATGCAGCTGATGCTGACCATGATGGGGGAGTCATCCCGATTCTTGTTTTCTTCCATTCTCCTGGTCCTTCCTGTTTGGTCCGCGGCACGTTCACCGCGAAAAATCTGCCGGTCAGTTACTTTCGTCCCTGTTTCCGAAACGCCGCCCGCCGGTTTCCATAAACCACCAGGCACATCCAGTGATACACCCGGCACATCCGGTGTCCCAGGAGGAAGGCCGCCGTCCGGTTCTTCACGCCTTTCGGCTTCACCCGCCTTAGCAGCTGCCGGAATTCCCTTCGTCCGGCGAGGCTGCGGACAGACGCCAGACACTCCTTTCGGCCGCTGGCCTTTCGATAGTAAATATGGCCGGCAAAGCCGCAGATATGGAAAAGCATCTCATTTTCCATCGCGTTTCGCACCCGGACCGAGCTTTTGGCCCGTTTTAAAAAGGCTTCCACCGCCTGCAAAAGAAGAAAGCAGCTTTCCACCCCTTCCGGATGATAGCGGCTGATCAGGCTGTCTCCCGGGCTGTTCTGCCAATAATAAAGGTAGCTTCCCGGGATGCACACCACCCGTTTGCAGAAGCTTAAATATCGGATGCAGAACCAGATATCCTCGTTGATCGAAAATCCTTCCGGGTAGGAAAGTTTCCTCCCGCGGATGATCTCCAGATCATAAAGCTTGTTGCTCTGGGTACGCAGCATCAGGTTCCGGTAAAGCGGGAGCAGCATCTCTTCCCCAAAGCGGTGAAGATCTCCCGCCCAGCTTTTTTCGCTCAGCGCATGGACTTCTCCTGGAGCACCGTCGGCGAACACCCGCTCAAATCCGCAGACCGCCGCCTGGGCGCCGCTCTTTTTTACCGCCGCCAGGAGATCCTCCGCCATGTCTCTGCGAATATAATCATCGCCGTCGATCAGCATCAGCCAGCGGCCCTTCGTCGCCGCGATCCCGGCATTTCTGGCGCTGGCCGCGCCGCCGTTTTCCTTGTGAATTACCCGGATCCTGTCATCTTTCGCCGCTGCGGCACGGCAGATCGCCAGAGACTGGTCGCTCGACCCGTCGTCGACCAGAACGATATCCAGATTCGGGTATGTCTGTTCCCGGAGAGAGCGGATGCAGCGCGCCAGGAAGGCTTCTGCATTGTATACCGGAACCACGATGGAGATCACCTCTCCGGCCGTCCCCTTCTCTTTTTCTGTTTTCACCGCCCGGGGCGTTCCCTGCGCCGCTTCTCTTCTCTCTTCCATCGCTCCAACCCCTTTTTGCATGCTCTACCGCCTGATCTTCAGGACGCTCCCGCAAAACCAGATCTCCAGGCGGACGATCCGGAAAAACGCCCTGGCCGCCAGCATTTGCAGTGGATTCGCCCGGAGGTAATGCCGGTAATAGTAAAGAGCGCTTTCGTTGCGCAGCTTCTGGCGGGCCCACGCATCCCGGTATGTCTTCGCAATACTCACCGAATGCCGGTGTATGTAGTGATCGGTCAGCAGAAGGGCCGTCCGATAGCCGTGCTCCAGCATACGAAAACCCAGGATCGACTCTTCATTGTAGAGGAACACATGCTCATCGTATCCGCCGCACTCGATCATTTTCACCGCGTCCACCATCAGCATAGATCCATGGACCGCGTCCACATAAACCGCCTTTTTCCCCCGGTACACCTTTTCGCCGTATTCCAGGAAAGAATGAAAAAGCCGGCGGCAGACCGGCCCTGTCCGCGCCAGCTCCCCCCAGAAGCCCAGAAGAGGCCAGCCGTTTTTCTGTTTCCCGTAAACCGGATCCTCCATCACCGCAGCCGCCGCGCCGAGGTCCTCATGCCGTTCAAACAATCTGGCCAGACGGGCCACACAGTCCTCCGAAAACTCCACATCCGGATTGGCGATCAGCACATAGTCCATCTGAAGGACCTCGTAGGAATAGCGGACGCCCTTGTTGTTTCCGGCCCCGTATCCGCCGTTTGCCGCGGAGGTTAAGACCACGATCTTCTCCGGGTCAAGCTCTGCCGCCATCGCCTTCAGACGGCTTACAGAATCGTCGGTGGAGCAGTTATCCACCACCACCACCGCATCCAGGATCGAATAGCAAACGATCTGCCGCACCAGCCTCTCTGTAGTCGCAGCGTCATTAAAATTGACGATCACGCAGCTGATCTTCTTATTTCCGTCCATACTCCTCCCGCTTCCTGTCCGCCTGCTCCTTCCGGTTCTCCACTACCCGCATGCCAAAGCGCCTGCTGATCGCGCGGCGGACCGGCGGGCACAGCCAGGTAAGATAATCCATGACATGATAAGCCAGAAGATACCGCCTCTGCCCCTCTTCCCTGGGCGTCCCCTTCCACGGGGTAAGGGTCAGATAGTGGTCATAGGCCTGCCGGTAATGGCACAGATTCCCCGCCTTCCACGGCCTCTCGTCTCCCGCGAAATGGATGATCGCCGGATGGCGCTTCGCCTGCGTAAACATCGCAGCGCTCACCGCGCGGTATGCAGGCGACTGATCCGTCAGATCCCGGTAATGAAAATACCGGTAATTGGAAAAGAAATTATAGCGCGGATGAAGGGGGCGGATCTTTCCGCGGAAGACCCCGTTTAACGTATCCTGGTCACAGGCAAAGGTCTTTCCGCCCAAAGAGCCGAAAAAGTCCAAAAGTGTCTTCTCCGCGCCCTCCTCTCTCCATTTTTTCACATCGATCAGCAGCACGCCGGAATTAAAGTAGGGATCCTTCTTGCCCAGACCGATCCGCTCTTTCACCTGCGGGTAGATGGTCGGCTCCATCACCGCGCCGAATAGCTTCCCCTTCAGATCGGTCTCCCAGAGCCTGCCCAGCGAATCCAGCACCACCGTATCGCAGTCCAGATAAAGCACCCGCTCCACATCCTCCGGAAGCAGAGTCCCCACAAAAAGACGCCCCATGGCGCTGATATCAAATCCGCCCGTATCCACCGCATAAGGGAAACGTTCTCTCAGATCTCCCACAGGAATCCAGACGATCTCCCTGCCGAAATGCGCGCCGATCTGAAAGATCTTTTCCCGGCTCTCCGGGGTAATCCCCGACGCAAGGATAAACACCCGGATCCGCTCCGCCGCCTGGTTCCGGTCCATCAGCGAATACAGAGAAACCGCCATATGGCGCACATAATTTTCATTGGAGGAATATACTGCATCCAAAACTGCCGCCCCTTTCCTGCTTCTTTTCCGGGCCTATGCCTGGATTCCCAGCTCTGCCCGCGCCGTCTTAAATGCCGATTCGATCACCTTGTCCATATCGTAATACTTGTACTCGCCCAGACGGCCCCCGAAGATCACCTTCTCCTCATCCGCCGCAAGGGCCGCGTACTTCTGGTAAAGCGCCTGGTTCTTTTCGTCATTTACCGGATAGTAAGGCTCCA
>CAYRMW010000002.1:0-6693 GCA_964425595.1 uncultured Lachnospiraceae bacterium | reverse complement strand
TACTTCTGGTAAAGCGCCTGGTTCTTTTCGTCATTTACCGGATAGTAAGGCTCCATTCCCTCGCTCCAGGTCACCGGATACTCTCTGGTGATCACGGTCTTTTCCTGGGTGCCGAATTCAAAATGCTTGTGCTCGATAATTCTGGTATATGGCGTCTCCCTGTCGGTGTAGTTTACCACAGCCACGCCCTGATGATTTTCTTCGTCAAGGACCTCCGTCTCAAACTTTAAGCTCCGGTACTCCAGCTTTCCGAACCGATAGCCGTAATAGGCGTCAATGGTTCCCGTGTAAACCACTTTCTCGCCCAGGCTGTCGTAATAATCCTTCTTCTCCAGGTAATCCACGCCGGTCTCAATATCGCAGCCTGCAAACAGCTTCTCGATGATCACATTATACCCGCCGATGGGGATCCCCTGGTACAGATCGTTAAAATAGTTATTATCATAGGTATAGCGCACCGGAAGCCGCTTGATGATAAATGCCGGAAGGTCCTTGCAGTCTCTTCCCCACTGCTTTTCCGTATATCCCCTGACCAGCTTCTGGTAAATGTCCGTTCCCACCAGGCTGATCGCCTGCTCTTCCAGATTTTTCGGTTCGCCGGTGATGCCGGCCCGCTGCTCCTCGATCTTCGCCCTGGCCTCTGCAGGCGTGGAGATTCCCCACATCTTGCTGAAGGTGTTCATATTAAACGGCATATTGTACATCTCGCCGTGGTAATTCGCCACCGGGCTGTTCGTATAGCGGTTAAACTCCACCAGGCTGTTCACAAAGTTCCATACTTCCCGGTTGCTGGTATGGAAAATGTGTGCGCCGTACTTATGCACATGGATCCCTTCCATGTCCTCGCAGTAAATATTTCCGCCGATGTGATCCCGGCGTTCCACCACCAGGCACTTCTTTCCCTGCCGGCGGGCCAGATAGGCGAATACGCCGTTAAACAAACCGCTTCCCACCAGTACATAATCGTATTTCTTCATTTTCACTCTCCTTGATTTTCCTCTTATTCTGTCCGAACTGGATTCGTTTTTGTAAACTGCTATTTATTTTACTATACTTTCGCCGGTCTGTGAAGCCTTGAAGTCGCTTCGCCGGCAGAAAGCTCCGGCGCGAACATCCCGGGCAAAACCGGGCGCCCCGGAAAATTCCCCGGCCGGTTATGTCGGAAAATCCCGTTGACAATTCCATACTGTTCTGATAGGATATGTAGAAGTTAGACCAGACTAACCATCACAAAGGAGGAAGAACTTGGTATACATTTGGATCAATCCTGTGGTCAGGGAAATGTACGAGCCGGATACGCTGAACCGCTTCCTGACGGAAAAGGGCTTCTGTCCCGTCAGCTGCCGGACGGACTGGGGAAAAGTCGTCCGGGAAAAATACCTGGCCTGTATGGAGAGCTCTCCCAAAACCGTGGCGGATGTCCGATGTCCGGCTGCCGCTTCCGTCCTTAAATCCCTTCCGAATCAGGGCGGATTAACCGTGCCAGATATTGAGCCGATCCTGCTTCACTGCGCCAGGGAAATCAGCAGCCGGAAAGATCTTGCCGGCGCCGGAAAGCTGATTATCACCCCATGTCAGGCGCTGGCCGATGCCGGCAGACTTCTACAGCTTCCGGACACGGAATTTATGACCTGGACCGGCTTTTTGGCTCGTCTCGACCAGGTCCTTCCCGGAAAAATCCTGAAAAAAAGTCCTATTCCGCCAGGCTTTTTTAAAAATGCCGGAAAGGTCTGCAGCATATCCGGTCCGGAAACGGTAAAAAGCCGCCTTAACGAAGGCAAATGGGAAGGTGCGAAAATCGTGGAAATGCTGTACTGCAGCGAAGGCTGCCACAATGGAGATGGGGTGATGACAGGATGAAGACATTCAGGCGCACGCTTCCGGCCGCCGCAGGGATCCTGCTGTTTCTGACAGTCTGGTACGGCATCTGCCGAATGGAACTGGTCAATGCATACGTGCTTCCCTCACCCCAAAAGGTGCTGGATACCTTCCTGCGGATGTGTGTCAGCGGTGAGATCGCTGAAGATATCTCCATCAGCCTTATCCGGGTGCTGAAAGGCTTTTCCATCGCTTTCCTGCTGGCCTTTCTTCTGGGAATGCTGCGGGCAGTATTCCCCCTGTCCGGCCCCTGCTTTGAGTACCTGGTGCAGTTTTTCCGCAATGTGCCCCCCTTAAGCATGATCCCCCTCCTGATTCTCTGGTGCGGAATCGGAGAAACCACAAAGGTAGTCATTATCGTGCTGGCTTCCTTTTTTCCCATGTATTTAAACATCGTGAAGGGATTTACCGGCTGCGATCCGAAGCTTCTGGAGGTGGGGGACATGTTCGGCTACGGGAAGAGAGAAAAGTTTTTTAAAATCATCCTTCCCTATGCTTCCGCCGACATTCTGGTGGGCATGCGCATCGGACTGGGCTACAGCTGGCGGGCCATCATCGGCGCAGAAATGGTCGCCGCCTCCACCGGCCTGGGACATCTGATCTTATTTGCCCAGCAGATGTCCCGGACAGACAAGGTGATCGCAGGCATCTTTGTGATCGGTGCTGCCGGATGCATTACCGACCGCATCTTCGGCCTGATCATCGGAAAGATATTGAAAGGAAGGTATGAAAATGGCTGGAATTAAGATTATCGATCTGAGAAAATCCTTCCAGGTAGAGAAACGTTCCCTTCCTGTTTTAACCGGCGTGAACCTGTCCGTTCCCGGGCAGCAGATCACCGTGATTCTGGGCAGAAGCGGCTGCGGAAAGACCACGCTTCTGCGCCTGGCCGGCGGGCTGGAGAAGGCGGATTCCGGCCAGATTCTCTATGACGAAGCCGGGACCGGCAGCTCCGCCCTCTCCCCCTGCGGCAGACCGGAAAATGCCGGTTCCGAAAAGCCTTCCCCGGATGCCTCCCGGCGCATGGCCTTTGTCTTTCAGGAACCCCGTCTGATGCCCTGGCTTACAGTGGAGGGAAATATCTCATTTGGCCTGCGCCCCAGGGAAAAGAAAGAGCGGCAGGAGCACATTCGGGAAATCATCACCACTGTAGGGCTTCCGGGCTTTGAGAAGGCTTATCCCTCCCAGCTTTCCGGCGGCATGCAGCAGCGGGCAGCCCTGGCCAGGGCGCTGGCCTTCCGCCCTTCCTTTATTATGATGGACGAGCCCTTTGCCGCTCTGGATTATTTTACCCGGGAGCAGATGCAGCAGGAGCTCCTCCGCGTGCAGGAGACGGAGCACTGCAGCATCCTCTTCGTTACACACAGCATCGACGAGGCCCTGCTTCTGGCAGACCAGATCGTCATCCTCCAGCAGGGAACCGTAAAAGCGCAGTACCAGGTAACCGCGCCCAAGCGAAACCGGAATCTGCTGGATCCGGAATTTATTTCACTGAAAAGAAGCCTGCTGGAGCAGCTGAACCAGTAAGGAGCCTGCTTTTATCATCCCGGGGAAGGATATCTTTCCCCGCATCTTTACCTAAATCACAAAGGAGAAATTCACATGAGAAAAACATTATTTGCCCTGTTCACCGCCGCCAGCATAGCGGCCGTCTCCCTGGCCGGCTGCGGAAGCCAGTCCTCCGGCACCTCTCAGAGTCAGGCCGCTTCCGACACAGCAGAAAGTACAGACGACACTTCCGCTGAGGATACGGTAGAAAGTACAGACGGCACTTCCGCTGAGGATACGGCAGAAGAGGCTTCCAGCGAAAACTCCGACGCAGCCGGGACTGATGCCGCCGTTCCGGACAAGCTGGTTTTCACCTACGTTACCTCTCCCTTAAACGTACCCAGTATCATCGAGCGCAGCCAGGGAATCTTTGCCGACGCCTTCGGCCAGCTGGGAATCGATGTGGAATATGCGGAAATCACTTCCGGCGCCGATCAGACCCAGGCCCTGGCATCCGGAGACGTGCAGGTTCTCTACGCCGTAGGCGGAAGCTCCGTGATCCTGTCCGCAGCCAACGGGGCGGATATTAAGATCGTAAACATGTACAGCCGCTCCCCCAAGGCTTTCTGCCTGTATACCAGGGATGATAGCCTGACCACGCCGGAAAGCCTGACCGGAAAGACCATCGGCGGCCCGGTGGGAACGAACCTTCACGAGCTGCTGGCGGCTTATCTGGCCACGGCAGACATGACTGTTGACGATGTAAATTACGTAAATATGACCATTCCGGATGCCATGGCCGCTTTAGAAGGCGGAAGTCTGGATGTGGCTATGGTGGCCGGCGCCACCGCTTACCAGGCCGAACAGTCCGGCTATCATCTGGTGACGGACGGTGAGGGGCTGATCGACGCCACCATCGCCGTAGCGGTGACGGAAAAATTCGCCGATACCTATCCCCAGCTGATCGATACCCTGATCTCCGCCCAGGAGACCATCGCTGACTTTATGGAGAATCAGCCGGAGGAGACGGTGGAAATCGTGGCTCAGGAGCTGGATCTGGACACTGCGGCCGTGGAGGCCATGTATCCCGATTACAACTTCAGCATTGAAATTACAGAAGAGGATATCGCCGGCCTGCAGAGAACCGCAGATTTTATGCTGAATGCGGAGATGATCGAGCAGGAAGTAGACGCTTCCTCACTGTTTCTTGAACCGGCGGATACTGAATAAGCACAGAGCTTCGATATCGTACGTTCATAAAACCTTGTCTGAATGAGAGAAAAACATTGCCCGGATGGCAGAAAAAGTCCCGGGCGGCTGCTGTAAACGGCAGTCCGCCCGGGACTTTTCATCCGGTCATGCCGGAATTCCTATTCAATTAAGTCTTATCCTTTGCTTTCTGCGCCACCCATTAATAGAACAGACGGTTCACCGCACTGAAAATGCCCCGGATGGAAGCCCTGGTGATATTGGAACTGATGCCCACGCCATAGGTCGCCTTTCCGGAGGTCACATCCAGCACATGGATGTACGAAGCTGCCTGCGCTCCGGAACCGGCGCTCAACGCATGCTCGCTGTAGTCCAGGACACGGATCTGAATGCCCAGCTCATCCTCCAGTCCCCGCTGCACCGCATCCACAGGGCCGTTCCCCACACCTTCGAAGCTTTTCTCCATACCATGATCCGTATAGATGACTCTGGCCAGAGTGGCGAACTGACCATTTCCCATATCCGTATCGGAGATGCGGCAGCTCCTGAAATGGATCGGCTCCTTGCGGTTCAGGTAGTTTCTGCGGAACTCCTCCATGATCTGCTCCGGCGCGACTTCGCCCTGCTGCTCGGAAATCTTCTGGATCACATCCGCGAATTCCTTATGCATGCCTTTCGGCAGTCTGAACCCGTAGAACGTATCCATAACAAAGGCAACGCCGCCCTTTCCGGACTGGCTGTTGATCCGGACAACCGGCTCGTACTCCCGTCCGATATCGGCGGGATCGATCGGCAGGTAAGGCACCTCCCAGTACTGTCCCTTTCTCTCCCTGAGCGCCTGCATCCCTTTGTTGATCGCGTCCTGATGGGAGCCGGAAAACGCGGTAAAGACTAACTTCCCAGCATATGGCTGGCGGGGCGGGATCTGCATCTTTGTGCAGCGCTCATAAACCTCGGCGATCTCCCGCACATTATCCAGCGCCAGCTCCGGGTCGATCCCCTGGGAGAACATATTGTAAGCCAGGGTGACAATGTCCACATTGCCGGTGCGCTCGCCGTTCCCAAACAACGTTCCCTCCACGCGGTCCGCTCCGGCCAGCAGCGCCAGCTCCGCGGCCGCGATGCCGGTTCCCCGGTCATTGTGGGGATGCACGCTTAAGATGATGCTTTCTCTGTCTTTAAAATGCGTATCCATCCACTCAATCTGATCCGCATATACGTTCGGCGTGGTCATCTCCACCGTCGAGGGCAAATTGAAGATGATCTTCTTCTCCTTCGTCGCACCCCAGGTCTCCTGAACTGCCGTGCAGACCTCCAGCGCGTAGTCTAACTCCGTGCCGGTAAAGCTCTCCGGAGAATACTCCAGCAGGATCTCCCCGTCAAAACCCGCCGCGTACTTCTGCACCAGCTTCGTGCCGATCACGGCGATCTCCTTGATTTCTTCCTTATCCTTGTGAAACACCACATCCCGCTGAAGCGTGGACGTGGAATTATAAATATGTACAATGGCCTTCTTAACTCCCTTTAAGGCCTCAAAGGTTCTCTTAATCAAATGCTCGCGGCACTGCACCAGTACCTGAACAACAACATCGTCCGGAATCATCTTCCGATCCACCAGCTGGCGCAGGAAATCAAACTCGATCTGGGAAGCCGCCGGAAAGCCTACTTCAATCTCCTTAAAGCCCAGCTTGACCAGCATGTTAAAAAATTCAATCTTCTCTTCCACCACCATCGGCTCCACCAGGGCCTGATTGCCGTCGCGCAGGTCTACGCTGCACCAGATCGGCGCTTTCTGAATCTCTTTGTCCGGCCAGGTCCTCTCCGGAAAATTCACTACGGGCACTCTCTTATATCTCTGATAATTCAACATGATCTGATCCTCCATTCTCTTGGCTGTTCTGTTTTCTCTTTGTCATTTCTTCGTCACATCCACTTTTCATGCCCTCATCAGGCCATGGAGTCGATAGATCACGCCGTAGTGCCTGACAATGAATAAGGTGGCCGTCACAGGTCTAACCCCATCTTTCATCATCCCTTTGCTGATAAATTCCGTTTCACAACGTTCCTCCATTATATCACACGGAAAAAGCGGAAGCAACCCGTTTTTCCCCTGATTCC
>CAYRMW010000001.1:7267-110834 GCA_964425595.1 uncultured Lachnospiraceae bacterium | reverse complement strand
TGCTGACAGACAGCGCTGCCATCAGGGACGTGCTGCTGTTCCCGACAATGAAGAGCATCGGCGGAGCCGAAGGCAAGAAAACGGACAAGAAAGAAGAGTCCGAGCCGGCTGTGAAGATCGATCTTTCCAAGGTGAAAGTCGAGCCGCTGTTCGAGGATGCCGTTGATTTTGACACCTTCAGCAAGTCCGATTTCCGGGTTGTAAAGGTGGAGGCATGTGAGGCAGTTCCGAAGAGTAAGAAGCTCCTGAAGTTCACACTGAACGACGGAACAGACCGGAAACGCACGATTTTAAGCGGAATTCACGAGTATTACGAGCCGGAAGAGCTGGTCGGAAAGACCTGTGTGGCAATCACAAATCTGCCAGCCAGGAAGATGATGGGTATCGACTCCGAGGGTATGCTGATTAGCGCTGTACATGAGTACGACGGTCAGGAAGCATTGAATCTGCTGATGGTGGATGATCAGATCCCGGCAGGAGCCGCTGGCTGAAAAGCCGGCGTCCCTCCGGGCGGTTCCCTGTTTCTGCATTTTGGGAGATTCACAAATTACTTCTGCATGATATGAATGGCAAATCCGCCGAACTCCCCGGCCAGATAGACATTCTTGATGGTCCCGTCCTCGTTGTAAGCGGCGGTATCCATATTGAAGGAGTAGCCTTTCTCCTTCAGCTCTTCCACGGCCGCGGTCAGATCCGGGGTCCGCATGGCGATGTGGCCGTTAGTCCCCAGGAACGGGGACTTCATACATTCGAAGTAAGGACCGGCGAATTCAGACTTGTTGCCGTGTTTTGGGGTTAAATTAAACATGACGCATAACAGATCGGCCAGCTTGGCTGCCTCTTCTGCGTTTGCCTGATTGATCCCGATGTGTTCCAATTCAAATTTGCAGCTCATATGTTTCCCTCTTTCTTTTAATATACTCTGGTCGTTTTCCGCCGGATCCGGCGGCGTGGCTCCAGGGGCGCAGGTGGTTCGGCCTGCGTATAGTATACCACATCCGCCGGGAGAATGGAAGATTCTGTCTGGCGGATGTGGCTGTTTTGCGTTTCGGATATTACATTTCAGATATTACATCGGGAACATGATCAGTGCTCCGGCTGTCAGGAACAGCAGACGGATAAAATACTGGGGAACCGTAAATTTACAGAACTCCCATATCGAATAATTTCCGACGCCCATGACCATGGCGGGCATACCGTCGATGGGAAGGAAGTGTCCGCACCATCCGGAAATAACGATCGCGCAGGCGGCAGCCGTAGGATCCAGCCCCATGTTGGAGCAGGTGGCGATGGCAAGCGGGGCGAAAATATAAACGGTTCCGATGGTGGATCCGGTCAGGGTCGCCAGGACGCTGGTCAGGAGACAGAACGCCAGGATCAGGATGAAGGGATTCACGCTGCTGCCCAGCATACCGGCCACAGTGGAGCCGACCAGGTCGGTCAAACCGGTGTTTCCCAGTGCGTCCGCCACACCGATCACGCCGGCAGACATCAGTATGATAGGCGCGCTGATGGAATTGCGGATCTCATTGAAATCCATAGCGCCGCTGATCAGGATAGCGCCTACAGACAGACCGGCGATGGCGTATCCTGCATCGCCGATATAACTTTGGAGCAGCATGCCGATCACGGCAACAACGAAGGCAACGTAAGTAATGTACTCCTGTGTTTTACTCAGAGATGTACCCTCCGTGGAAGCCTGGACCTGCCTGGCATCCTCGGTAGCTTTGATATCGTGGTCAGGCAACATCCTGTACTGGATAACGCAGTTAAACAGGAAACCCATGGAAAGAATAAAGTTTACTACGGCAAACCTGGCTACGGAAATACTGGCCGTGATCCCGGCGCTTCCCAGCACTGCGATGACGATCCCGTACTGCAGGGCGGTATTGAAAGGCAGCAGGGGATGGTTAGCGGCAAAGCCCGCGGTCATGACTACTTTGGACGGGGGGAGCTTTTTGCTGTAGGGCAGTGTGGACAGCAGGCCGATCACCATGACGTAGTAAGCGGTAGATCCGGTGCCGAACAGGCTGCATCCTAACATGACGATCAGGATCAGAAGAAGAAACGCTTTAAATCCTCCTTTGTCAGCCATGTTGAACATGGTTCGTTTAAAGGCTGCAATGAAACTGGTCTTTTGCAGGGCTGCGATGATCGCCATGAATTCCGCCAGCATGATGATCGTGGAGTTGGAAAATCCGGCGAATGCCTCCTTGATGTCCGCGATGCCAAAGATCACAAGCAAAAGACAGGCCAGCAGAGGAACCGATCCAAATGGCAGATTGTCGAGCATGATCAGGACAATCATAAAAATGGTGATTCCAAGTGCGATGATCATTTGGGTTGTCATATCATTTATCCTACCTTTCCGGCCTTCCGCTGATCAATGTTTGCATGTTGCACAACTCGGTTCGGCCTTGATTTGTCACTATTATAAAATATGCCGAAAAGTCCGGCAAGAAAAGAAACCGGCATATACGTTCTATTTCGGAACAGGAAGAAAAAGACAGAAAGAAATATGGGAAAAGTGTTTCATATTAGAACAAGAAAGAGGACTGCAAACCGCAAAGGTTCACAGTCCCAAAAAAGGATGCAATGCTCAGTTTATGCGTCGCGGCCGCAGGACATGCGGATCGCGTAATCAATGGCGTTGACCAGACTCAGTTCGTTGCTGGTGCCTTTTCCGGCCAGGGCAAACCCCGTCCCGTGGTCCACGCTGGTGCGGATGATGGGCAGGCCGAGGGTCACATTGACGCCTTCTACGGCTTTCCATGCCTGCTTATCCCGATCGTATACAAAGCCTACGGTCTTTAGGGGGATATGTCCCTGATCATGGTACATGCAGACGACGATATCGTACCAGCCGCCCAGTGCTTCGGAAAATACGCTGTCCGGCGGTATGGGCCCGATGGCGTTGATCCCCTTTTCTCTGGCGGCATCGATGGCAGGTTTGATCTCTTCGATCTCCTCTGTCCCAAAGAGGCCGTTCTCCCCGCAGTGGGGATTCAAACCAGCCACGGCGACCCTGGGATTGCTGATCCCCATATCCCGACAGGCCTGATCGGCGATTTCGATCACTTCCAGGACACGGTCCTTCTTTACCCGGTCGCAGGCCTCCCGCAGGGAAACATGGGTGGAAACGTGCACTACGCGCAGATCGTGATGGGCCAGCATCATCGTATATTTTTTTGTGTTGGTGTAGGTGGCGTAAATCTCCGTGTGGCCGTCAAAATGGGTATAGCCATCGGAGCGTTCGCCGTGGAAATATTCCAGGGCTTTGTTCATGGCTTCTTTGTTCAGAGCATTGGTGCAGGTGGCATCCACCTCACCGGCCAGAGCCAGTTCAATGACCTTCTTTACGCACTGAAAGGCGGCGTTTCCGCCTTCAATGCTGACCTGGCCGATGGGAAAGCTTTCCACATCCGGAATCAGCTCCAGGTGGAGCACATCGATCGTACCCGGCACAAAGCGGGCATCGTCCACTTTTTCACATCGATGGACCTGCACATCGGGGCATCCGACAAAGCGGGCGGCCTGTTCAATCATCCTGGCGTCACCGATCACGAGCGGGCGGCAGCGCGCGTAGAGATCGGTATGGGAAAGGGCCTTGACGGTGATCTCCGGTCCGTTTCCTGCAGGATCGCCCATGGTAATGCCGATAATCGGCTTCTGGATCATGGCTCATCCTTCCTTTCTTTAGTTCATGCCTTTGGCCTTGTTTTCGGCCAGGACTTTCTTCAGCGCTTCCAGGCCTTCCTCCGGCACCTGGTTGAACGGGGCGCGGCAGGGCCCGACCTCGTAGCCCAGGAGACGGACGGCGGTCTTTACGATGGTGTTGGGATTGCCGTATTTGAAGCAGGCGCGGAAGCTGGCGATGCTCGCATTGGCGGCCTTTGCCTCCTCGATTTTTCCCTCGGCGTACAGATTGTAGATGGAGGCCATGGTGTGAGGATATACATTGGCGCAGCCGGCGATCCCGCCGGTGCCACCGGCAAGCAGGGTCCAGATGATCAGCTGGTCATTGCCGGACAGGGTATAGAATCTGCCGTTTGGCTTGGTATTTCCGGAATCAATATATGCCAGGATATTGGTGAAGTTTCCGCTGGAATCCTTAGCGCCGACGATGTTGTCAATCCGGGCCAGGCGAGCGACGGTGGCAGGCGCTAAAGCATTGCCGGTGCGGGCGGGGATGTTGTACAGCACGATGGGTATATCAACCGTCGAAGCCACTGCCTTATAGTGCTCGTAGAGCTCATTCTGGCTGGCTGCGGCGAAGCTGGGCGTGATGATGGAAAGCACATCGGCTCCGGCGGCCTGGGCCATTTTGCTCTGCTCGATGGTTTCTTTCGTGGAAATGCAGCCGGTTCCCGCGTATACCGGAACGCGGCCGTTTACCTGGTCGATCACGGTCTCCAGGACCAGCTTCTTCTCCTCTGCGGTCAGGATATAGCCTTCGCCGTTGGTTCCGAAGGGGAACAGGGCGTGTACGCCTCCCTCGATCAGCCGGTCTACCTGACGGCGCAGCTCAGCGGTATTGATTGTCTCGTCTTCGTTCATCGGGGTGATAATGGGCGGGATGATCCCCTTTAATTCAACTGCTTTCATGGAAAAACCTCCTGTTCGTGATTTTACTCTAAAAGTCCGCCGCCGAATAGGCGGCATTAGTTCAGGGATGCCAAATGCGCCGCCAAGACTTTGTCGGGATAGCTGGTGCGTCGGCTGCCGGCGCATGAAGGTTTACTTTGCGCTTACAGCACTTCCATGTACAGCGCGCGTGCATCCTCCGGCGTTACCGGGCGGGGATTATTGACCAACAGGCGCTGCACCTGCATCCCGGCTTCAACCAGTCCATCCAGATCGCTTGCCGGGACGCCGAATTCCTGCAGGCTGGTGGGGATCTCCAGATGCTTTACGATCTCCTCCAGGCGATGGATGATCCAGGCGGATTTTTCTGCGTCCGTCCGGCAGGCCTTTGCCTTATCGTGGCAGCAGCGGTCATAGGCAGCGGCGAGGCGCTCCTGGCAGAACGGCTCGTTGAACCGCATGACGGGAGCCAGCAGGATGGCATTGGAAACGCCATGGGCGATATGGTACTTGCCGCCAAGCGGGTAGCTTAACGCGTGCACCGCGGTGGTGCCGCTGGCCGTGATGGCCAGGCCGCCGTAATAGGCCGCGATCTGCATCAGGTTTTTCTCCGCCATGGCTTCGGGGTCATCGCAGGCCCTCTCGATGTTGTTCAGGATCAGGTCCAGTCCCTCCAGCGCGTAAAGATCGCTGAAGGGATTGGCTTTGTTGCTGGTGAAGCATTCGATGCAGTGCGCCAGGGCATCCACGCCGGTGGCGGCCGCGATCAGGTGGGGCAGGTTCCGGATCATCCTGGCGTCCAGAATCACATAGTCGGCGATCATGTTTTCATTGACGATGCCGATCTTCAGTTTCTGTTCCGGAACGGCTACGATGGCGTTTGGGGTAACCTCGGCTCCGGTGCCGGCGGTGGTGGGGATCAGGATAGTGGGGACGCACTTTTTTGCGCGTCCGGGCGTATCCAGAAGTTCCTTCACACCGTACGCATCGGTCACAAGAACGCTTGCCAGCTTGGCAGCATCCAGCACGCTTCCGCCGCCGCAGGCTACGATCATGTCGGCCCGGCTGGCTTTGAACTCATCGACCAGTTTCTGCACGGCCATATAGCTTGGCTCCGGAGGGAGGTCATCCAGCACATAGTAATCGGCTCCCGCTGCTTTTACCGCTTCCTCGGGAAGCGTGAACAGTCCGGCGGCGCGGATCCCCCGATCGGTAAACATGGCAACGCGCCGGACGCCGTTGGCTTTCAGGATCGCGGTAATATTGTCCATGGTATTCTCTCCGCCATAGACAGCATGGGGCATTTTCAGATTATAGGATGTCAGCATATCAATGTCTCCTTAATATGATGAATGGATACGGCAGGAACGGGACAAAGCCGGCCGCTGCCGGTGCGCACGCCTGGCCGGTCTTCAGCGGAATCTGGCGGCGGTGGGATCGTACAGACCGATGCGTTCTCTTTTCTCGCCCAGGATGTCCTTTTCGGTAAAACGCAGGTACTTGATCCCCCGGCGTGTCCTTGCCGCATAGGCAAGATGGAGATCGCCGTCCCGGGTCTGCATGATGAAGGGATACTCGTACTGCCGGTTGTTGGTCTTGTTTTCATCCCCGATGTATCCCTCGCCGCGTTCCATCCAGCGGATGATCGGGAAGGTCAGCCCCCCGTCCTCGGAAAGGGCCACCGCCACGGGGCAGCGCAGTCCCGGCCAGGCAGCCTTGCCCGGCTGGGGATCCGGCGTGCAGGTGGGATTGTAGGCGATGGCCAGGCGGCCGCTTGCCAGCCGGATGGCGCTGATGCTGGAGTTGTTGTTGGGCAAAGGCGTCGGCACGGGTTCGCTCCAGGTCTCGCCGTAGTCAAAGGACTCGCTCCGATGGATTCGGTACGCCTCCCGGTTGCGCATGAAAGCGGCAAGGTGGCCGGGCTCAAGCTCTACCACATTGGCATGAACGTGGCCGTTGCTTTTTGGCATCATGACGGTGCGCCAGGTCTTTCCCTGATCGTCGGAAAGCCGGAACGCGGTTGGGTCACCGGAAAGCCCGTCGGGAGAGTCGCTGCAGATCCAGTTGGCGAAGATAAACCGTCCGTTGGAAAGGATCTGGATGGGCTGGCGGCAGAAGGTGCCTTCCTCCGGAAAGATGGTTTCAAAGGGCCCCCAGGTCAGGCCGTTGTCGGTGCTTTTCTGGCAGCGGACGACGGAGGTAAACTGCATGTTGGATTTTCCCTCCTGGCGCTCCAGCTGGGCGGTGTACATGGCCCAAACGGCGCCGTCCGGTCCGTTGAACAGCGAGGGATTTTGCTCGCTGCGTCTGGGATCGCAGGAAATATCCGCCGGCTGGCTCCAGGCAGCGGCTCCTTTCGGAAGGCGGGAGCAGACGATGTGTACATCGGCATCGCCCTCATAGGTGCCGGCGAACCAGCAGCAGAGCAGATCGCCGTTCGGCAGTTCCGCCATGGCAGGCCCGTGCGCGGTCGCGAAGCCGCCGTTGGGGATCAGGGCTTCATAATCGCCCATCTCCTCGTTTTCATAAATCGTTCCGTCCCAGGTGAGCCCGGGAAGTTTTGGATAGGTCATGTCGTTTTCTCCTTATTGATATGATGGGCGATGCGCTCCGCCAGGTCCGTGATGAGACTTTCCTGACCAAAGCCGCCGGACTTGGTGATAATATGGCGGGAGCGGCCGCCGTAGGTAAACTGCGCAAGGACGACCCCCTTTTCCATCTCGCAGATGGGAATCAGACGGGCAACGCCCAGGCTGCTCATGCACTGGAGCAGGGTATCGCCTCCGGTCATCAGGATGGTCCCCAGGGAGGGGCTAAAAAAGATCCCCCTGGTCAGCTGCCCGAGGCTTCCGGCTATCCGTGTCCGCAGGGTCTTCCGGTCGATTCCCCGCAGGGCCGCGTACCCGGCGGTGAGCTGGTTGCCGTGCAGGTCATTCGTCTCGATGATGCAGCGGGGATGCCGGGCAAGCATCTCCTCGACCGAGGCAAGGAGCTTGCCGGCTTGCGGGGTTTCCCAGAAATCCGGATCCAGCTTCTGCTGCGGGGTCAGACGCAGCCGCTTAAAGCCCATGCGCTCGGCATGATCCATCTGCGCGATCGTGATGGGATTGACGCTTCCGCAGATGACGAGAAGACGGGGATCGAGCGCGGGGACCGATGCGACGTGACCGGGATCGATCCCCAGAAGGTCCGGCAGCTCCGCCGCGAAGCCGGCGCAGCCGGCAAGAACACTAAGCCGGCCGGCATCCGCCAGCCGGCGGCCGATCTGCCGGAGATCCCCGGTGGTCTCCGTGTCAAAGATCAGGATGCGCCTGTCCTTCGGGACGGAATCCGGGCCCGATGAGGCCGGAAGGCTCGCGGCGGGCAGGCTGCACTGGGCGGCAATCAGTTCCGTAACCCGGGAATGGAGCACCGGTTCAAAAGGGTCCTGGCCGAAAGGACTGTCTGCCACCGGTACCTGGCGGATGTAGTGCACGCCGTTTTTCGTGGTGCGGCCGATCTGCGGAAAAGCCGGGATGAAAAACAGATGCTTTTCTCCGCTGGCCTCGAGGGCTGCGGACAGCTCCGCGCCGATGTTGCCGCGCAGGGCAGAATCGGTCTTCTTGTAGATATGGCGCACACCGGCCTGGCGGGCTCTTTCGGTGAGACGGAATACGACCGCATAGGCCTGTCCTGCGTCCAGGTGACGGGTCTCGGTATCGACGACAAGCACCTCGGCGTCCTGAGAGGCAATGTCTACGTTTGGGTCAACGACTACCTGTGTCCGGATACCACGCGCGGCAAACTGCACGCCCGTATCCAGCGCGCCGGTAAAATCGTCTGCGATAATTAAAAGAAGGATCATATGGTTCCCCCCACTGTCCTGCCCGCCGCCATCGGTTGGCACAGGCAAATTTACTGTCGTTTGGAAAGCCTGATTATATTATGCCTGATAACGGAGATTTTCGCATTGAAAAAAAAGAATTAATATGTTACATTTTTAAACATAAAGCAAAAAAAGATGAGTTTGCAAACAAAGCGTTTCACAATGAAACCGATCCTGGCGGTTTTGGCAGGCATATGCGGAGCGGCCGGATCAGCAGGGACACGGGGCGCGGACGGATGGGAGGAACGGACGATGGTAGAAACACGAATCAAACTTCTGGGGATCGCCCCTTATGAGGGGATGCGTACGGTCATGGACAGGGCGGCGCAGGACTATCCTCATATTCAGCTGGATGTTTTTACCGGTGATCTGGAGCTTGGCGTGGCCATCGTGCAGCGCATGACGCCGGATTCCTACGACTGCATTATTTCCCGTGGCGGGACGGCAGAGCTGATCCGCAAGGTGACGGATATGCCGGTGGTGGAGATCCAGCTGTCGGTATATGACGTGCTCAGCGCCATGAAACTCGCGGAAAATTATTCCAGCCGGTACGCGATCGTGGGTTTCCCAAACATTACGGAATCCGCGCATATCCTATGCGACCTGCTGGGCTATCATCTGGATATCCTGACCATCCACGGAGCCGATGAGGCGGAAGATATGCTGCGGAAACTGCGCGAGGAAGGCTGCCGGATGGTAGTTTGCGATATGATCACGCATACCATTGCCCGGAAGCTGGAACTGGATGCTTTTTTGATCACCTCAGGGATGGAGAGCCTGCACAGCGCGATCAGCCAGGCGATCAACATCAGCACGTGGTTTGGCCACCTTCGGCGGGAGAATCTGTTTTTGCGAAGCATTACCCAGGATCAGAATGGCCGGGCAGTGGTTTTAAATATGGCCGGAGAGATCTTTTTCAGCAGTCCGGCGGATCCGCCGGCCGGGCTGACGGAAGTCCTGCGCAGCCACATCAAAGAGGTCCCCTCCGGCGGTTCCGTCAAATTCTACTATACGGAGCGGACGCAGCTGTACCGGATCACGGCGCAGTCTCTGCTGATCAATGCGGAGCGATATAACCTTTTTTACTGTATCCCCTCGAAGATCCCCCTGCATTCCCAGGGGGCCGGTATCCGCTTTATGAACAGGGGCGAGTGCGAGTATTTGTTCCTGAACAGTTTTTACAGCCTCAGCGGCGCCATGGGAAATATGTATGATGAGGCGCGCCTGGTTGCGGCCTCCCGCCGGCCGGTCATGATCAGCGGAGAGCCGGGAACGGGGAAGGAGCAGATCGCGCGCTTCCTGTACTTAAACAGTCCGCTGGTCAACAATCCTTTCGTGCTGATCAACTGCACGCAGATCAATGAGAAAAGCTGGGACTTCCTTCTGAACCACTATAATTCGCCGTTAAACGCCACGGGAAATACGATCTATTTCCAGAATATTACCGATATGACGGAGGAATATATCCTGCGTCTGCTGTCAGCCATCCGGGAGACCGGGCTGTCCAGAAGGGTCCGGCTGCTGTTCTCCTGCGTCTGCGGGGAGGAAGAACCGGTCCCGGAGGCAATGCGCCGTTTTTGCAGCCGCCTGGGCTGCGTGATCTTATCTCTGCCGTCCCTGCGCAGCCGGTCCGATGAGATCCCTTCCCTGGCAAATTTATACATCAGCAGCCTGAAGACAGAGAACGGCAACCAGATATCCGGATTCGAACCCCGGGCCCTGGAGATGCTCCGCCAGTACGACTGGCCGAACAATTACACCCAGTTTAAACACATCCTGCAGACACTGGCGGTCACCACCACCTCGGCCTATATCCGCAGCAGCATGGTGGCGGAGCTGTTGGCCCAGGAGCGTTTCCTGCAGCGGAGCGTCAGGCAGGTTTCCACTCAGGTCGATCCGGAGTGCACGCTGGAGGAGATCATCGGCCAGGCGATCCGACAGGCTGTCGCGGCACATAACGGGAACCGGGCGGCCGCGGCCAGGCAGCTGGGGATCAGCCGGACGACACTGTGGCGTTACTTGGGAAAGGAGAAGTAAATGCGTTATACGGGATATGAATTGCTGTGGCTGTTTTTGGTGTATTCCTTTTTAGGGTGGCTGATGGAAACCGCGCGGGCCGCGGTCAGGCAGCGCCGGTTTGTGAACCGGGGACTGGTGAATGGTCCTCTGTGCGTGATCTACGGCGCTGCGGCTTTGCTGATCACGATGGCAGGGAGTGAGCTTTCGCTTTTCTGGCTCTTTGTTGGTTCCGCCATCCTGGCTACTGTAGTGGAATGGATCGGTGCGCATATTCTGGAATGGGCATATGAAGAAAAATGGTGGGATTATTCCGGTATACGATGGAATCTGGATGGCTATATCTGCTTACCGATGTCGTTATTCTGGGGGCTTTTGGGAACAGCGGCGTTTAAGTTTGGCAATCCTCTTTTTCTCCGCCTGTTTCATCTTCTGCCTCAGCGTGCGGGGGAGGTGATCCTGCTGATCGCGGCGGCGGCAATGCTGATCGATGTCGCGGCGACACTGGCGATCATATCCGGAAAAAGCAACCGGCCGGAACGCTGGGCAGCCATTGACTTCTGGTTTGCTGCCCTGAGTATCCGGCTGGGCAGCTGGGTTTACGACCGGGTGGGAAGGAGAGTCGAGACAGCCTATCCCCGGACCCTGGCACGGACAGGACGTCGTACCCTTGAAAAGAGTTTTGCGGGCGGATGCAGCCCATATAAGATCATTCTTCTGTTTGTCATCGGTTCATTTCTGGGAGATATCACCGAGACGATTTTCTGCCGGATACAGGCAGGCGTCTGGATGAGCCGGAGCAGCCTCGTATGGGGCCCTTTCAGCATTGTATGGGGATTCGCGGTTGCGGCGGTGACGGTGCTTTTGTACCGGTATAAGGACCGGTCAGACCGCTTCCTCTTTCTGATGGGAACCATCCTTGGCGGCGCCTATGAATATCTTTGCAGCGTGCTGTCGGAAATGGTCTTCGGGACGGTCTTTTGGGATTACAGCCAGATCCCGTTTAATCTTGGCGGCCGCATTAATCTTCTGTATTGTTTTTTCTGGGGGTTTGCCGCGGTAGTCTGGTTTAAAGGACTGTATCCGGTCCTCTCTGCATGGATCGAGCGGATCCCCGAACGGCCCGGGAAATGGATCATCTGGATCCTGGCGGTGTTCATGTGCTGCAACATGGCGGTTTCCGCCCTGGCGCTGATCCGGAGCAATCAGCGCAGCCAGGGCGTGCAGGCGCAGTATGCCTGGCAGGTGCTCCTTGACGCCGTTTATGATGATGATCGTCTGGCACAGATCTATCCCAATGCGATCCGGACAGGGGCGGATTAGGCGGCAGGCCGGGTTATAGGTAAAACCGGACGGATCCCTGCCGCGCAGCCGGAAAAAGATTGTATCTGCTGCCGGTTTGATGTATGATTAGGAAGAGATTCTGATGGAACGCCGGCAGGAAACGAGCTGTGCGCGGCAAAGAGACAGCCCGGGCGAAGGGTATCCGGGCAGGGGGCCAGAAAGGAAGGATGACCATGGACTGTCAGGAGGCGCAGAGGCTGGTTATGCCCTATATTCAGGATGAATTGATGCCGGAAGAGCTGGAAGAGTTCCTGGAGCATGTGGAATCCTGTAAGGATTGCCAGGAGGAGCTGGAGATCTATTTTACGGTGGCTCTTGGCCTGCGTCAGCTGGACGAGGGGTCTGGAAGCTATAACATCAAGGGCGAGATGGAGGCCTCGCTTGAAGAATCGAGGCGGCAGGTGCGCATACGGCACCTGCTGAAGATCAGCCGTTATGCGGTGAATACCCTGGCCGGGCTTGGCCTGGCTGTCACCATTCTGCTTCAGCTGCGCATCTGGATCATCGGATAACGAAAGGGACGAATATGGGAAAACTGGTATTAATTGACGGACACAGCATACTGAACCGCGCTTTCTATGGAGTACCGGATCTGACGAATTCCGAAGGCCTCCACACGAACGCGGTTTATGGTTTTTTAAACATTATGTTTAAGATCCTGGATGAGGAGAAGGCGGACCACCTTGCCGTGGCCTTTGATCTGAAGGAACCGACGTTTCGCCACAAGATGTACGCGGAGTATAAGGGGACCAGGAAACCCATGCCTCAGGAGCTTCATGAACAGGTGCCGCTGATCAAGGAAGTGCTGCGTGCCATGGGGATCCCCATCCTGACGCTGCCCGGCTATGAGGCGGATGACATTCTCGGGACGGTGGCCAGGCGCAGCCAGAGGGAGGGGATCTGCGTATCGGTCATTTCCGGAGACCGGGACCTTCTCCAGCTGGCTGATGAGCGGATCAAGATCCGGATCCCGAAAACCATCCGGGCCACCACGGAGATCCATGATTATTATCCTGCCGATGTCAAGCGGGAGTACCAGGTAACGCCGGAGGAATTTATTGATGTGAAGGCGCTGATGGGCGATGCATCGGATAATATTCCGGGCGTTCCCTCGATTGGGGAGAAGACGGCTACCGCCATCATCGTAGAATACGGCTCCATTGAAAACGCGTACGCGCATCGGGATGAGATCAGGCCGCCCAGAGCGAAAAAGGCCCTGGAGGAGCATTATGCGATGGCGCAGATGAGCAAGGCTCTGGCGGCGATCTGCACGGACTGTCCGATCGCGTTTTCCTATGAGGACGCGGCCATCGACAATCTGTACACGCCGGAGGTTTACCAACTGCTTAAGCGCTTGGAGTTTAAGTCTATCCTTACCCGCTTTGACGCGGACGCGATGGGCGGCACCGGAATGGAAGCGGGATTCTTGGCTGTCGACGACCTGACGGAAGCGCAGCGGTGGGTGGAAAGAGCGGTACAGGCGGTTTCTTCCGCCGATGGAGAAACGGGGCGCACAGGCCTGCAGCTGATTGCCGGGCCGGTTTCTTCGCCGGAGACGGACGCGGCCGGATCGCGGGAGGCGGTGATTGGCCTTGCCCTTTCCCATGAGGACGGACAGACGGTGTGCATCCGTGCGCAGGGCAAGATCAGCGAGGCGTGGCTGCGCGGCGCGGCGGAGAGGATCATCGGGTCGGCGCGCCTGCCAAAGTTGTGGACGCTGGATGTAAAAAAGATACTTTCATGGCTCTCTCTGGAGGATGGCGCGGCCATTTTGGACAGCCGTGTCGCCGGATATCTGCTGAATCCCCTAAAGGATTCCTATGCGTACGATGATCTCGCAAGAGACTGGCTGGGCGTGACCCTGCCTTCCGAGAAAGATCTGCTGGGAAAGAAAAAGGCCGGAGAGGTCTTCCGGGAAGAAGACGACAAGGGGATGCTCTGCGCGGAGTATATGGCCTGGACCGCCGGACGGACGGCGGCTGTCCTGGAAAAGCGACTGAAAGAGGACGGGATGTGGAAGCTTTTTCTGGATGTGGAGATGCCGCTGATCTACAGTCTCCATCGCATGGAGAAGACAGGGATCAAGGTAAAGAGACAGGCTCTCCGCGCGTACGGTGAGAAGCTGAAGGTGCAGATCGCCCGGTTGGAGGCGGAGATTTATGCGGACTGCGGCCAGAAATTTAACATAAATTCGCCCAGGCAGCTGGGGGAGATCCTGTTCGGACAGATGAAGCTGAAGGGCGGAAAGAAGACTAAGACCGGGTATTCCACCGCAGCGGATGTGCTGGAAAAGCTGGCGCCCCAGGTGCCGGTCGTGCAGAAGATCCTGGATTACCGGCAGCTGACCAAGCTGAATTCGACTTACGCGGAGGGGCTGGCGGAATATATTGGGCCCGATGAGCGGATCCACGGAACGTTTAATCAGACGATCACGGCCACCGGGCGTATCAGCAGCACAGAACCGAATCTGCAGAATATCCCGGTCCGCATGGAGCTTGGCCGGGAGATCCGGAAGGTCTTTGTCCCGGAGGAGGGGTATGTGTTTGTGGATGCGGACTATTCCCAGATCGAACTGCGGATCCTGGCTGCCCTGTCCGGCGACCAGAGGCTGATCGATGCCTATAATTCCGCGCAGGATATCCATGTCATTACCGCATCGGAGGTCTTCCATGTTCCGCTCGATCAGGTTACTCCTCAGCAGCGCCGCGACGCGAAGGCGGTCAATTTCGGGATCGTATACGGGATCAGCGCGTTCGGCCTGGGGGAAGATCTGAGCGTGTCCCGGAAAGAGGCTCAGGCCTACATCGACAAGTACTTTGAGACCTACCCGGGCGTCAAGGCCTATCTGGACGGTCTGGTGGCTCAGGGAAAGGAGCAGGGCTATGTGACGACGCTCTACGGGCGGCGGCGGCCGATACCGGAGCTGTGGTCCGGGAATTTTATGCAGCGCTCGTTCGGCGAGCGGGTCGCCATGAATTCGCCGATCCAGGGGACGGCGGCCGATATTATGAAAATCGCCATGATCGGCGTTGACCGGGAACTGCGCCGTCTCGGCCTTCGCTCACGGATCGTGCTGCAGGTTCACGATGAGCTTCTGATCGAGACCTGGGAGCCGGAGACTGCAAAGGTAAAGGAGATCCTGGAAGATAAGATGAAGCACGCGTCGCAGCTTAAGGTCGCACTGGAGGTAGAGGCGAAGGAAGGCGGCAGTTGGTACGAGGCCAAGTAAAAGCATGTTGGAACGAAAAGGGTTTATGCCGATTAATTATCTGAAAAAAGAAAGCTACACAGGCAGTTACCGCGGGATGCGGTTTAAAATGGCCAGAGCGGAGACGGAAAAAGACGGCGGGACGCAGACGGTGCTTCGCGTCACGCACTGGCCGGAGCCGTACGGCTTTGACGCGACGCCAAAGGAGCAGAAGACCAGCCTGGATGTCTCTTTTGATGAGGAGGGGATCCAGGCCGGGATCCGGTGGCTGAACGAAGCGTACGAAACGCGGTATGCAGGCGAAGCGCCAGGGGGAGAGATGCCATGATACGAATTGGAGTGACCGGCGGCGTGGGCGCCGGGAAGAGTCAGATCCTTGACCATCTGTCTGCCCGATGGAAGACGCCGGTGATCCGCACCGACTTGGTGGCCCGGACGATCATGGAGCCGGGGAAAGAGGGATTGAGGCGGGTGGTGGATGCGCTGGGCAACTCCTTCCTCGCGCCGGACGGGTCTTTGTGCCGTCCGGCCCTGGCGCGCCTGATCTTTGAGAAACCTGAGGCCAGAAAGATCGTGGACAGCATAACGCACCCTCTGGTATGGAAACTGGTACAGGACGAGCTTGACGGCCTGGAGAGAGCCGGGGCGGCGGCTGCCGTGGTCGAGTCAGCGCTTTTTGGCCGCGAAGCCGCCGCCATGTTTGATGAGGTCTGGTATATATGGGCGCCGGATGAAGTCAGGACGGCCCGTCTGATGGAAAGCCGCGGCTATTCCGGGGAGCGGTGCCGCTCCATGATCGACAGCCAGTATTCCGATGAGGAATTTCGCACGCTGTCTGCCCGTGTGATCGATAACAGCGGTGCATGGGAGGAAACCGCCGCCGGGGTGGACCGGGTCATGGAAGCGCTGTTTGCGAACCGCTGATCCGCTGCGGCAGAAGATAAATTCCAGTTGAATTCTCCCTGGTTTTATATTACAATCGACTCGATACTGTCCGGACAGAAGATCCGGAAAATCACGGGAGAAGAGAGACCGGAATGAGATTAGTAAGCATTGCAAGCGGCAGCAGCGGCAACTGTATTTATGTGGGGACAGAGAACACCCATATCCTGGTGGATGCCGGCATCAGCAATAAACGGATCGAACAGGGACTGAATGCGATCGGCCTGAAGGCCGCCGAGCTTAACGGGGTGCTGATCACCCATGAGCATTCTGACCATATCAAGGGTCTGAAGATCCTGGCCAGGAAGAATCATCTTCCCATCTACGCCACGGCGGAGACGTTTGAAACGCCGGCGGTGAAGGCTTCGCTGGAGGAGTATCCGCAGGAACAGATCCGTCCCATCCTGCCTGATGTGGGTTTTGCCGTGGGAGAGCTGGAGATCAGGCCTTTTTGCATTGATCATGACGCGGCGAATCCGGTGGCTTACCGGATCCAAAACGGGCGCAAGTCCGTGGCGGTCGCGACGGACCTGGGGCATTTTGACCAGTACGTGATCGACCATCTGCAGGGACTGGACGCGGTTCTTCTGGAATCCAACCACGATGTACGGATGCTGGAGACGGGGCCATACCCCTATTACCTGAAGCGCCGTATCCTCAGCGATCACGGCCATTTGTCCAATGAAAACTGCGGACGTCTGCTGAATCACATCCTTCATGACAATCTGAAAAAGGTACTCCTTGGCCACTTAAGCAGAGAGAATAATTACGAAGAGCTGGCTTATGAGACGGTCCGCATGGAGATCACGCAGGGGGATACGCCCTACCAGGCAGGGGATTTTTCGATTTCCGTGGCGGGACGGGACCGCATGTCAGAAATCATCACGATCTGAACCAGAAAGGGAGGACGAATCATGAAGATCATTATTACCGTTGTAGGAAAGGATACTGTGGGGATCATCGCACGCGTGTGTACATACCTGGCGAATAATCGGGTGAACATCCTGGATATTTCCCAGACGATCGTGCAGGACTATTTTAATATGATGATGATCGCGGATATGTCCGATTCGGCCAAGCCCTTCGAGGAGCTGTCCGGTGATCTGGAGCAGGTTGGCGAGGAGATCGGCGTAAAGATCAAGTGCCAGCGGGAAGAGATTTTTACCAGGATGCATCGGATCTGACCAGATCGGAAAACGGGTGGAAAAACGGAGAAAAGGCGGACGAGCGATGATCAACATATATGAAGTGAATGAAACCAACAATATGATAGAGCATGAAAATCTGGATGTGCGGACCATAACGCTGGGGATCAGCCTTTTGGACTGCATCGATTCGGATCTGGCCGCAGTCAATGCGAAGGTATACGAAAAGATCACCGGAGTGGCGAAGGAGCTGGTGTCTACCGGCAAGGCGATCGAGAAGGATTTTGGCATTCCGATTGTGAACAAACGGATTTCCGTTACGCCCATCGCCCTGATCGGCGGCGCGGCCTGCCGCTGCCCGGAAGATTTTGTTTCCCTGGCCCGGACGCTTGACCGGGCGGCCATGGAGGTCGACGTGAACTTTATCGGCGGTTATTCGGCCCTGGTCAGCAAAGGGATGACCAGAGCGGACGAACTGCTGATCCGCTCGATCCCTCAGGCGCTGGCCGTGACCGAGCGGGTGTGCAGCTCCGTGAACGTGGGCTCGACGAAAACGGGACTGAACATGGACGCGGTGAATCTGATGGGGCAGATGGTCCTTGCGACCGCGGAGGCGACGAAGGGATCCGATTCCCTCGGCTGCGCCAAGCTGGTGGTATTCTGCAACGCGCCGGACGATAATCCGTTCATGGCCGGCGCCTTCCATGGCGTGACGGAGGCGGATGCCGTGATCAATGTGGGCGTCAGCGGCCCCGGCGTGGTCAAGGTGGCGTTAGAGAAGGTGCGCGGAGCGGATTTTGAGGTCCTGTGCGAGACGATCAAGAAGACGGCGTTTAAGATCACCCGGGTAGGCCAGCTGGTGGCGCAGGAGGCATCCCGCCGCATGGGCATTCCCTTTGGTATCATCGATCTGTCTTTGGCGCCCACGCCGGCAGTGGGGGATAGCGTGGCGGAGATTCTCCAGGAGATCGGCCTGGAGCGGGTAGGCGCGCCGGGCACCACGGCGGCGCTTGCCATGCTCAATGACCAGGTAAAAAAGGGCGGCGTGATGGCTTCGTCCTATGTGGGCGGTTTAAGCGGCGCGTTTATCCCGGTCAGTGAGGACCAGGGGATGATCGATGCGGTGAATGCCGGTGCCCTGACCATCGAAAAGCTGGAGGCCATGACCTGTGTCTGCTCGGTCGGCCTGGATATGATCGCCATTCCCGGCGATACGCCGGCATCCACGATCGCCGGCATCATCGCGGATGAAGCGGCGATCGGCATGGTGAACCAGAAGACCACGGCGATCCGGGTGATTCCGGTGATCGGAAAGGGAGTCGGCGAGACCGTGGAGTTCGGCGGTCTTTTGGGCTATGCGCCGGTGATGCCGGTGAATCCCTTTTCCTGCGAGCGGTTTGTGACCAGGGGCGGGCGGATCCCGGCCCCGATCCACAGCTTTAAAAACTGACAGTGACTATAAGAAAAGGAAACGAAAAGACAGAATGAAGCTATATTTGATTCGGCACGGACGTCAGGCCAGCAGACGGTGCAATGTGGACGTGGAACTGTGCGAGGAAGGATTCCAGCAGGCCGCGCTGCTGGGGCAGCGCCTTGCTTCGGAAGGGATACAGGTCGTATTTTCCAGCGCGCTGATCCGGGCGGTGCAGACGGCTCAGGCGGCGAACCTTTACTGGAAAGTGGAGCATTATATGTATCCGGAGCTGAACGAGATCTCATTCGGCGAGATGGAGGGCTTAACGGATGAGGAGATCGCTCTGCGCTTTCAGGATTTTAAGCGGGAGCAGGACAAGATGGAATACGATATTCCCTATCCGGGCGGCGAAAGTGCCGGCGATGTGGTGCGCCGGGTGATCCCGGTGTTCCGCCAGATCCGGGAAAACGGCTATGAGCGGGTGGCGGTGGTCACTCACAGCGGCGTGATCCGCAGTATGACCGCCCATTTTCTGGGGATGGATATGGCCAAGTGGAGGACGCTCGGCACCAGCCTGGAAAACTGCAGCATCACGGAGCTGAATTGTTCCCCCAAACTGCGCCGCTATACCCTGGAGCGCTTTAATGACTATGCCCATCTGCAAGCCTACCCGCAGCTTTTGCGGAGCGCCTGGGTAGAGGCGGAAAATTAGTTCCGGAGGGCATGACGATGGAAGACAAAGACAGGGAACGTCTGCGGGAGCTGTTTGAAGAATTCCTGGACGGGGAATTGCTCCAGATGATCCTGGCCAATCCAACGGACAGGGATAAGGTGCAAAAGGTCAGGGTGCGTCCGTTTTTCTCCGGCGGCAGCCTGCACTTTCAGCTGGAGGAGTGGATCGGAACACAGGTCTTTCACAAAAACCTGGACCGGGACGGTTGCGCTTTGCGCCTGACCGAATTGATGGAGCAGTCCTTCCGCCAGTGCGAGATCCGGTCGGAAAAGGGCTGGGCGCAGATCCTTGTGGGACGGAGGGGGACCGTCACCATCAAGAAAAAGGGCGCTAAAGCAAAGACGCCGGCCAGGATCACGGCGCGCGGCCAGCAGGGGGACCGCCGGCTTCTCCATAACCGGAAGAAACAGTACGTCCTTAAAGAGGGGGTCCCTGTCCCTTTTCTGGTCGATCTGGGCGTCATGACCGGGGAGGGGACGGTAGTCCGCGCCAGATATGACAAATTCCGCCAGATCAACCGGTTCCTGGAACTGATCGAGGATATCCTGCCTCAGCTTTCCCGCAGCGAGGAGAACACGATCCTGGATTTCGGGTGCGGCAAGTCCTATCTGACGTTTGCCATGTATTATTACCTGCGGATCCTGAGGGGATATCCGATCCGCGTGATCGGGCTGGACTTAAAGGAGGACGTGATCCGGCACTGCAATGCGCTGAGCGAAAAATACGGCTACGACACCCTGGCGTTTTGCTGCGGCGACATCGCTTCTTATGAGGGTGTCTCGCGGGTCGATATGGTGGTGACCCTGCACGCCTGCGATACAGCTACGGACTATGCCCTTTATAAGGCGGTGTCCTGGGGAGCGAAAGTGATCCTTTCGGTTCCCTGCTGCCAGCATCAGTGGAACAGCCAGACAAAGAATGCGCTGATGCAGCCGGTCTTAAAATACGGTTTGCTGAAGGAACGGATGAGCGCGCTGCTGACCGATGGGATCCGGGCGGAACTTCTGGAGCATATGGGCTATCGGACCCAGATCCTGGAGTTTATTGACATGGAGCACACGCCGAAGAACATCCTGATCCGGGCGGTCCGCCAGGGCAGGCCAAAAGACAACGAAGAAGAGATCCGCCGCATCCTGGATTTCTGGCAGGTGGAACCGGAACTGGCAAAGCTTTTGTTAAACGAAGATCATTCATGCGCCGCCGGACGTTGACGGGACAGAACCTGCGGTACGCCGGACGCATGAAGAGAGAAAAGGAGGTTTTTCGATGAATGAAGAATGGATGAATCGGGCATATCCTGGTGAATCGCCGGCAGCGGCGCCGTCCGTTACCCTTGGCGGGTACACTGCCAGGACCTTTGGGTGGATGTTTGCCGGGCTTCTCACCACCTTCCTGGTGGCAGTTTCCGGCTATATGACCGGCTGGATCGCGCTGGTGACGTACATTCCGGGCTGGATCTACCTTCTGCTGATCGCGGAAGTGGCCACGGTCGTCTTCCTGAGCGCCAGGGTCATGAAGATGAGTGTCAATCAGGCGAGGGCGTTGTTTTTCCTGTATTCCGCGCTGAACGGGATCGTCTTTTCCCTGTATTTTCTGCTGTTTAACCTGGCATCGATGGTGCTGATCTTCGGCGCTACCGCGCTCTTCTTCGGCGTGATGGCGTTGATGGGGACCGTGATGCATCTGGATTTCAGCCGCGTTCGCCCGCTGATGATTGGCGGGTTGATTTTCCTGGCGGTTTTCTGGCTCCTGGGAATGTTTATCGACTTGAGCGAATTGGAGATGATCGCCTGCACGCTGGGGATCTTCCTTTTTCTCGGCTTTACCGCTTACGACACCCACAAGATCAAGGAGTTCTACGCAGCCTTCAGTCGGGATGAGCAGATGCTGAAAAAGGCTTCGATCATCTCTGCATTGGAACTGTACCTGGATTTTATCAATCTGTTTGTTTATCTTCTGCGTGTTATGGGAAGAAAGAAGTAAAGACTGAACCCACGGCAGAGTACAGCCGGTCCGCCGTCACAGGATGACGATGGACCGGCTGTATTCGTTTTTGGGGCTGCAGCCATATTTCTGCTGGAGGATGGCATGATAGATGTGAGAAGAAAAAACTTCCTGTTTCCAAAGCGCCAGGAGGCTGCCGCTGAGTGTTTCCGGCGCACGGGCGGCCTTGGCGATGACCGGGACGGCGGAGCGCTCCTTTAACTTCCGGAGCAGAGGGGCCGCGCTCTTGCGGAATCCCAGGATCCTGGCATAAGTGGGATAGGAAAGGGCGCGCAGCGTCTGCATATCCTGCGCCCGGATCTGTAAAAGCAGGTGGATCAGGCAGCGGCTGACCCGGGTATAGGTGTACTGGCGTGTCTTTAAGTAATCCCGGCGTTCGCGGAAGGAGAGGGCCTGCATGGCATTTGCCTTCAGACGCTGCGCAAGTTCCGGAGAACAATCGGAAAAGGAAGAGAAGGGTTTATCCCTTTCCAGGCACGACAGCAGCTGATAGTTCAGCAGGGACGAGCAATCATCGGGAAATACAGGAAGGAGGGCGCCGGAGAGATACTGTTCATGCAGGATATCCGGGATCTGCGTGAGGATATCCTTTGCGCCGGTTTTGCCGGCCGCGGCTTCGCGGATGGCCGAAGCGGAGGCAAAGCGGGTCTGGTCTGCGGGCATGGCCGTATCGTTATAGGCGCAGCCCTCCCGGCGTATGGTGACCGGCCGGATGGAGCTGGAGAAACGGGAAAGCGCCTTCAGATATTCGATCCCCAGGAGGTTATTGGGAGCGGAGGCGGCCGCCAGCGCATGAGAGCTGAGACCGCTTTCCTGCAGGGCGAGGCTTCTGGCCCGGGGGAAGGGAAGACCCTGGCGCAGCTGTTTTTGCAGGATGGTGCGGAAGCGGGAAGATTCCCGGGCGAGGAGGGCGGCGGCTTCCGCGAGAGGAGCCAGGCTGCCTTCCTCGCTGCCAAAGGAGAGATAGTCGACGCAGCGAAGACCGTGCAGCAGAGAGACGGCGCCGCTGGCAAAGTCTTCCGCACTGCCGGTCGCGTAGGAGGCAGGCAGCTCCAGGACAAGATCCGCGCCGCACCGGAGAGCCATGCGGACCCGCTGGAACTTTTCAAAGATGGCCGGTTCGCCCCGTTGGACGAAGTTGCCGCTCATCACGGCAAGGATAAAATCGGCGCCGGTCTGTCTCCGGGTTTCCTCCATCTGATACTGATGGCCGAGATGAAAGGGGTTGTATTCGGCAATGATGCCGGCTGTTTTAATCATGTAAGCGCTCCCAGAATCAAAGGATAGTTTTGATATAAATTTCACAATGCAGAGGCGAGAAATGGCGAAAATTCTCTCTTTTTCATTATAAACGCCGTAAACTCGTTCGTAAACCCTTATCTTGCGGGAAAATCTGCCCGTGTTTGATAAAAAATGCAAAATACCCTTTGGCAAGGGTTGAAAAATGATTAGAAAGCACATAAAATATAGACAGAGTCCAACAAAAGGCTGGATCGATTAAAGAATAGGAGAGAAAGAAGGATGAAGTTTTTAGTTGAAACCTCTGCGCGTCATGTACATGTTACACAGGAAGACCTGGAAATTTTATTTGGAAAGGGTTATGAGCTGACGAAAAAGAAAGATCTCTCCCAGCCGGGGCAGTATGCCTGTGAAGAGAGAGTAACTGTGGTTGGCCCGAAGAAGGAGCTGAAGGGCGTATCGATCTTAGGTCCTGTCCGTAAAGCGACGCAGGTCGAGCTGTCCCTGACGGATGCCCGTTCCATCGGCGTTGCCGCTCCTGTCCGGGAGTCCGGAGATCTTGCCGGAAGCGCCGGATGTAAGCTGATCGGCCCCGCAGGCGAGGTCGAGCTGACCGAGGGCGTGATCGCGGCTAAGCGTCATATCCATGCTACGCCTGCGGATGCGGCGCAGCTTGGGGTCCAGAACGGCGATATCGTGTCGGTAAAGATAGATACCGATGGCAGAAGCCTGGTATTCGGCGATGTGGTCGTGCGCGTGAGCGACAGTTACGCGCTTGCGATGCACATTGATACGGATGAGTCGAACGCGGCAGGCTGCGCAAGAGAGCAGTACGGCGAAATTGTTAAGTGATCAGTTCTGAAGGAGAAAAAAGATGAAAATTTTAGTAATCAACTGCGGAAGCTCTTCCCTGAAGTATCAGTTGATCGATATGGATGATGAGTCGGTAATCGCCAAAGGTCTCTGTGAGAGGATCGGTATCCCCGGCTCAAAGCTCACCCATAGCCCGGCCGGAAAGGACAAGGTTGTGGTTGAGAAGGATATGCCGAATCACAAGGTAGCGATCGAACTGGTCATGGATGAGCTGCAGGATCCGGATTATGGTGTGATCAGGAATACCGATGAGATCTCGGCCATCGGCCATCGGGTGCTTCACGGCGGCATGAAGTTCTATCAGTCCACCATCGTTACCGAGGAAGTCAAGCAGGTGATCCGGGAATGCTTTGATCTTGGACCGCTGCACAATCCGGCCAACCTCATGGGGATCGAGGCCTGCGAGGCGGCGATGCCCGGCAAACCGAATGTAGCTGTATTCGATACGGCGTTTGGCATGTCCATGCCGGAGAAGGCGTACAAGTATGCCATTCCGGAGGAATATTTTGAAAAATACAGCATCCGCCGTTACGGGTTCCACGGAACCAGCCATATGTTTGTGTCCGGAGAAGCGATCAGGTTCGGCAATCTGGATCCGGAGAAGGCAAAGGTGGTCGTGTGCCATTTAGGCAACGGCGCCAGCATCTCGGCTTCGGTCGGCGGAAAGTGCGTGGACACCTCCATGGGTCTTACCCCGCTTGAGGGCCTGATCATGGGAACCAGGAGCGGCGATGTCGACCCGGCTGTCCTTCAGTTTATTATGAATAAGGAAGGCATCGACATCAATGAGATGCTGACGATCCTCAACAAGAAGTCCGGCGTGCTCGGTATGTCCGGCGGCGTTTCCAGCGACTTCCGCGATATTGAGAAGGCGGCGCATGATGGAAATCATCTGGCTGAGGTGGCGCTGGATGCCTTTATCTACCGGGTGACCAAGTATGTGGGCGCTTACGCGGCGGCGATGAATGGCGTGGATGCCATCGCGTTTACGGCAGGGGTAGGCGAGAATGACGGAAATGTCAGAAGACGCGTATGCGCGAGCCTGTCCTTTATGGGGGTAAAACTCGATGAAGAGGCAAACAACAATGCCAGCGGCAGGAAGATGATCATCTCGGCTCCGGATTCCCAGGTCAAGGTCATGCTGCTGCCCACGAATGAGGAGCTGGCGATCGCGAGAGATACTCTGGCGCTGCTGTAAGAGAAGGCGGAAGGCAGGATGATGCGCTCCGGCCGGCGCGGAATTTTTGGAAATTCATGAAAATCCGGTTGACAAAGCAGATGCCCATAGGTATAATGTCTAGGGTGCGTATTAGGAGTAAGTAATATGCCGATTAACCTAACAGAGTTGTTTTCCTGCCAGGGGAAAGAGAAATCCTATACCCAGGATCTTGAGATGGAGCTGTTTCACGGTCCGAACGGGACCTACGCGGTTGCGGAGAAGGGGCCGGTGACGTTGACCATCACCCATACCGGAGATAAGAAGCTGGAGATCCGGGGGGAAGTCAGCCTTGCGCTGACGATGCCCTGCGACCGCTGCCTTGACCCGGTGAAGGTTCCCTTTCATCTGTCGATCGAGGAAGAGCTGGATATGAACCAGAGCAATGAGGAACGGGTAGAAGCGTTGGATGAACAACCCTATGTGAGCGGTTATATTCTGGATGTGGATCAGCTGGTTGCCGCTGAACTGATGGCGAGTCTTCCCATGAAGGTTCTCTGCAAAGAGGACTGCAGAGGGCTCTGCCGTGCGTGCGGGAAAAACCGGAACGAGGGTCCCTGCGGATGCGATGACAGCGTGCCGGACCCGAGGATGGCCGCAATCCGGGATATTTTCAAACAGTTTAAGGAGGTGTAAACCATGTCGATCTGCCCGAAGAACAAATCCTCTAAGGCGAGAAGAGACAGCCGCAGAGCGAACTGGAAGATGAGCGCTCCCAACTTGGTAAAGTGCTCCAGATGCGGTGCGCTGATGATTCCCCACAGAGTCTGCAAGGCTTGTGGATGCTACAACAAGAGAGAGATTGTGAAAGCTGAGGCGTAAGCTATCAGGGACACAAGGAGAAACAGTGAATCAAGTTAGTATGCTTTTGAATCATTATCTCTCTTAGGGAGCATCATTTTTAAAGAATTGTAATTAAGAAACTTGTAAGAAATAAAAAAGAAGTCGATTATTATCAGATCGACTTCTTTTTTATGTTAAGTTAGTCTTTTCTTGAACAATATGAACAATTATCGTAGTAAATATTCCATAATATGTCTTGGGTTTTGCATTATAGAACAGATAGTGGTTGCTTTTTCTACCATTGCAATGATCAAAATAGGACAGTGTATTGAGAAACCGACAGAAGTATTGTTTTGGATGATAATTTTTGTTATATCCTTATTTATCGTTTTGCTTCCAAGGTATGGTTATCAACGTTTTTTGATATTAGCAAAATACCACACATTTCAAAAATTTATTCAAGATTTTGAAGGCGCTTTTCAGTTTAAGCCATATCTTGTAATGGAAAGGGATTTTGTTAATAAAAGAAAGCCATTTTTTCATAATGAAACATGGAATGTGGTGAATGAAAGTTATGATTTTATCCTAGATTTTATTTTAACATTCCTTAATATTTGCTTTAACATAGGAGTCATTGGCCTTGCCATAGAAAAAGATTTTATTCTAAGTTATATAGCCGCTTTTGGTATTGCTTTTGGCTTATGTATAATTTCCAAAAAAAGAGCCGAATCATTATCATTCGACTTTCAAAATGCACATGTAAAAATGAATTCGGTTTTATTATATGGCTGGGATACGATTATGACAGATAACAGTTATAACTGTTTCTTGTGGAAGAGTGCTTTAAATGAGGAAATGAATAATACGATTGTTTTTGGAATACGTAGATTGCGTTATGTAAGTTATATCTCGGGTTTAACGATGATTCTTAGTGCAGTTCCTATTTTTTGCGTATTAATCAAAAACTTTGTTTATAGCAATAGTGTTGCATCTGTAGCTATATTAGTTGTAACTTTTCCTCGACAAGTAAATACCATTCAATATTTGCATGTTTTGATTTCTTCTATTATGAGTTGGAATGGTGTACATGCAAAAATTAAGGGATTGGAAAATGCTTCTCATGTGCCTGAAAATTTGTCTTTTGATTCTAAATACATTAGTTTTTCAAAAATTAGTTTAGAGCAAAAGGGTATTAAGTATAGATTTTCATCCTTCGCGGAAATCATTTCTTGGGAAAAATTAAAAGAACCCGGCCGTATTACAATCCGAGGAGGTAATGGTACAGGAAAATCCAGTTTACTTGTTGGGCTGAAAACATATTTTCGACATCATGCTTATTACTATTCTCCCAATATGCAATGCAAATGTATTTTCCTGAATCTTTTAAAACTTCCATGTCTGTAGGGGAAATAGTATTGTCAGATATAGAAGACATTCTTGAACATGTTCAAACAAATATATTGCTTTTGGATGAATGGGATGCAAATCTTGATTTGATCAATATAAAAAAGATAAGTGACTTATTGGAGAAGACGGCCCAAACGAAGTGCATTCTGGAAGTTCGACATCGAAGTGAATAAAAAAGTTTTCTGACAGGCTTATGATGGTTGTAATATAATATCATAAACCTGTCAACTTTTTACTATACTACGAAAAGGATCCGTCCGGGACGCACCCGGACGAAAATCAGCTGAGCCCATGGCCGTTCGTCTTCTCCAGCTCAAAAAATCCCTGGAATGCGTGAAAGTGCATCTCCTCGATCTTTCGCATATAAGCGGTTGCCCGGTCTCCGTCCAGATGGAGCAGGATATGGATGGAACCTAAGGATGCATCCACAAGCTGGACCGGCAGGTAAAGGGAGGCCGGATCGAGAAATGTAGCCTGCACGGCGATCCGCTGACTGTCTTCGCCCAGATGGCTGACGGCAGGACGGCGGAAGGAGAAGGGGATGGAAAACGTCTGATCCCGGGCCTCCAGGATCAGCATCCCCTCTTCGCCCTGGTAGGAGAGGGACATGCGCAAAAATCCCTGCCGGTTTTCGGCAAAGGCATAGGAGGCGGAAAATGACGGATACCACACCGGAGAGACTGCTTCCGTGCGGTTTGCGGGAGCCGTTGTTTCCAAAAACGGAGCCAGGCATTCATGAACAAGCTCAAGGAGCTTCTGGTAGCCGCCTTTGAAATTCTGGGTGTCGGCTGTGGTGACCAGGACCAGGTCAAGCTGCGGATAAAAGAGGACGTACTGGCCGCCCATGCCGTACATGGCAAAGCCGTCGCAGATGCGCCAGAACTGATAGCCGTATCCAAGCTGCTCATCGGGAGTCTGCCCGAAATGAGCGGTCGGAACCAGGAAAGAGACGGCCTCGCGCAGATAATCGGCAAAGACACCGGTGCCGCGGCGGATGGTATCCATACAGAAGCGCCCGGTCTTCAAAAGATCAGACGGCAGGGCCATCAGGCCGGATCCGCCCATCTCTGTGCCGAAGGGGTCGGGAAGGATATACGCTTCTTTGGAAAATCCGAGACGGTCGAGGCATTTTTCGCGCAGGTAGTCCAGGACACCTTTGCCGGACAGCTTTTTTACCAGCGCGGCAAGGGTATGGCTGGCGGAGGTATCATAGAGAAAGATCTGTCCGCTCCGATGTGAAGGCGCTGTGGTAAAGAAACTCTCCACCCAGTTGGCGGTCATATCCGCCTTATAGGTAGTGGCGGAGTAGCAGGTCTGCATCCTGAGCATGTGGCGAATCGTCATGTCCCGCAGCCAGGGATGAAGAGGCTCGCGGACATATTCCGGAAAGTGATCCGTTATCCGGTCATCCAGGGCCAGTTTCCCGTCTTCCAGAAGATAACCGACCGCAAGTGAGCAGAAACTTTTGGTGATGGAAAACGTGCGGTGAAGGTCATGTGGCCCGTAGGGGAAGGCGTACTCTTCCAGGATTTTCACTCCGCCGCAGTCAGCCAGAAGGCTGTGTACCGGCAGTTTGCTTTGCAGAAACGCGTGCCAGAGTTCGTTCATGGCCGGGGCCAGTTTTGCTGAATCATTATTTTGCATTGATCTTATCCCTCATTTCTTTCGGTGAAACACCAAAATTTTTCTTAAATGCTCTTCGGAAGGAGGCGGCGTTATTGTACCCCAGATGCTGGTACAACGTCGAAAGCGCGATGTTGGAGTCAAGGATCAGCTCCTTTGCTTTTGCCATCCTAAGCCGCTCTAAGTAAGTGGAGAAGTTTTCGGAAACTTCCTTTTTGAAAAGATAACTGAAATAATTTTCGGAAATACCGAACTCATCGGAAATCTTGGTGAGACCAAGATCCGGGTCGTGATAATTACTCGTGATGTACTCCTGAATCTTCAGGATCAGTTCGTTGCCGTCGGCGGAGTCACGACAGACGCTGCAAAGCTCCAGGGCGATCGTCTTTAAGTTGCTGAGGCTCATCTCTCCCTCAAACTGCCGGTCGACCAGATCCAGGATCTTCAGACGTTCGGCGTCCAGATCATCGGTGGCGAGGGCATGGCGCTTCTTAAACAGCGTACTGCGCACATCGGAGATCAGCCAGCTCTGCTGCGCATAGGAAAGGCTTCGCTTTACGGTATTCTCGTTGCGGATCAGCTTAAAAAGCTCGATCACCTGTTCCTTGTTGCCGGTCGAGATAAAGCCGCTCAGCTGGACGGCCAGGCTTTCCGGGAAATAGTAAACGTCTGAGGAGTGGGCAAAATCCACCGTGCTCAAGATGTATTTCTCCGCGGTCGTGATGGATTTGGCGTCTTTTGCCTGCTGGTAGGATTTCCAGGTATAGGAAACAAGGCCGTTGCGTGCGCCCAGGCCTCCGCGGATCCAGATGCCGTAATTCTCCAAAAGCTCATGGTGAAGCGCGATAAAGACCTCGCGGTTCTGCTTAACCACCTGCTCGAAGGGGACAGCCTGGTCCGAGGCGATCAGGATGGCGAAGGTGCGGTCAGAAGGTTTGTAAATGTATCCGGTATCCGGAAAATAGCGCCGCAGCGCTTCCCTGACCAGAATATCGTAGTTCTGGATGCGGAGTTCCAGATCATTGGTATGGATATCCTGGCCGTCGGGGGGGGAGACTTCGGTATACAGCACATGGAATTTTGTGCCGGGGCGGTCTAGGGAAAGCTCCTGGATAATGTACTGCATTTCGTCGTTTGTCGTAATACTGCCTTCCATGATCCGGCGCATATAGGATTCGATCACCATGGGCTTTTGTTTTTCGACCAGCTGGTTCAGCGAGGTGTTTTTGTCTTCGGATTCGGACAATTTATTCGTCAGCCGGGCAACGTGCCGGTTGCCGGAAATAAGGGCAGCGACTGCGATGATGCTGCCGGCCGCCAGCGCGGCTATGGTGATCAGCAAGAACAGGTGCTGGTAGGAAGCAATCGAGTAGTAGGCGTCTTCCTCCGGCTGCACCAGGTAATATTGCCAGCCATTATAAGAGGAAAGGTTCTGCGTGACCAGCATTTGCTCGCCGCTTTCGCTGTCGGTCATGCGGGCAATGGAATCCTCAAAACTCAGGCTGTTAAAAAGCATATGATCCGGCGCGGACAGACTGTCCCGGGTGGAAAGATACAGCATAAGGGAGCCTGCCTGGTCAAACACAGCCAGATAGCCGGAATCATAACGGTTCAGAGTGGAAAAGATCTGATCCAGGTCTTCGGTATTGATCTCATAACACATCAGCACCCGGCTCCCATAGTCGGGCACATCGAAGGCCGACAGGGGGCAGATATAAAGATAAGCGGAGGAATCCATCTGTTCTTCCTGCAGCGAGATCAGCTTTTCCCAGCAGCTTTGATCGGACATGATCAGTCGCAGCGTCTCTGCTTCGACTCCATAGGCGGACTGGTGATGGACATAAAAGTCAAAATCGAGGAACCGGGACGATGAGATCATGTAATTGGAATGGCCCATATACAGGTAGGCGTTGGCCGTCGGCATGAGAAGTTCCATCGGCGTCATCGACTTTAAAGTAGACTGGACTGTGTACGCCTGGTAGTAGAACAGAGGGTCCGTGCTGGTCATCTTTGCCAGCTGATTGAATTGAAGATTGGAAGCAATCTGACGGGCAACCGCCTTCATCAGAGTCAGCGTATCGTCTACCTCAGCGACCGCTGCGGCAAGGGCCTGGCGGTTCTGCTGGTGGATGCCGCTGGCGACCTGCTGATAGGTGGCGTAATAAAGCACCACGCCGATCATCAGGATCAGCAGAAGGATCAGGATATACGAAATTAAAAAAAGGCTCTTGGAATTTTTTTTGGGCTTGAAAAGTTTTATCATATTCGACACCACGCTTTATGTTCTCTGATGGTCTGGTAGAAAACCACATCCTATCTGAAATTATAAAGTGAAATCTGAAGAAAAGCAACCGGGAAATGCGGGGCAATCGAAAATTCTGTGTGTTAAACGTAAATAATGTACGGAATATAAATACCTTTTTTACGGTGAAAGCGCAGAACTATTTCTGAATGGAGCTCTGTTGGAGAAAGCGGAAAACCATGCAAAATTGACCATCCATGACGCGGAAATCAGGGTATTTTAGATAAAACTGAACAAGAATAAGAAAAAGTGTGTGTTGATTGTGTGCGTTGAGGCTGTTATGATAGGGGCTGTAAAAAAGGTGCGCACCAAAAAAAGAAAAACATGCACATGAAACGGGAGGTTAAACATGAAGAAGGTTAAGAAAGTGCTTGCAGCGACCATGGCTGTGACGATGGCGGCTTCTCTCGGATTGACCGGATGCGGAAGCTCCAGCAGCACAGGTGATACTTCATCTGAAGATACGGTTTCCGAGGATGGAATTACCAAACCGGAAAAAATCACCATTATGGTAGACGGTACGCTCTTCACCAAGGAGAATGCAAGAGATGAGTTTGAGGCAAGATGGGAGGAGCTTACCGGCATCGAACTGGAGATCACTCAGCCGGACCATGACGCTTACTATGATGTGGTCGGACAGACCTTTGCCTCCGGCGTCGAAAACTGGCCGGACGCCCTGATCCTTTCTTCTTCCTATTATACGGGCTATGCCCAGGAGGGCGCTCTGTGGGATATGACCGAAGCCTGGGAAAATTCTGATTTGAAGGCTTCCGGACGGGTTACCGGCGAGGATGTTGTGGAGAACATGAAGATCGATGGTACGCTGTACGGCTTCCCGGTAACCAGAGGAAACGGCTGTATTACCTATGTAAAGCAGGCATGGCTGGATAACTGCGGACTGGACGTTCCTACTACCTATGAGGAATACATCAACATGCTGGAAGCGTTCTCTACCGGCGATCCGGACGGAAACGGCATCGACGGTGATACCTACGGCGTTTCCGCGGCCGGTATCATCGCATCTGAGGCTCCTTATGTGAACTATCTGCCTGAGTTTTATCAGGATGCTTATCCTTCCTTTGTTCAGGGTGATGACGGCGTCTGGTATGACGGATTCACACAGGACAACTTTAAGGAAGCGTTAACCAGACTGAGAGAGGCTTATGCAGCCGGTTATATTGATATGGAGACGCTGACCAATGGTACCTCCGACTGCCGGAACAAGTTCTATGAGGATCAGTTCGGTGTATTCACCTACTGGGCAGGAACCTGGAACACCAACTTAAAGACCAACCTGGAAGCGAATGGCAAGGACGGAGAGCTGGTGCCCCTTCCTCCGATTGCTGAGCTCGGTACTTATATTGAGAGAAACTCACCGGTATGGTGCATCACCGCTGCCTGCGAGAATCCGGAAGGCGTATTCAAGTATCTCATCGAGTCCATGCTGGACGGCGGTGACATGCAGACCTTATGGTGCTACGGCGTAGAGGATATCCACTGGTCCACCAAAGCAGAGACCGTTCTGGATGTAACCTACGAAGAGGGCGAGTTCCATATGAAGGAAAGCCTGGAGACTCCCGGAACGCTGTATACCAAGGCTCACATTGATCCCATGCTGTCGATCGTAAGCTGGGATGATGATCCCGGACAGGCCGCGATCCCGGAAGAGACCAAGAACTCTCAGCAGATCTTTAATGACAACTGCCGTCAGGCTCAGCTGGTTCCTTCCACTGACGTGATGGCGACCTACAATGGAGACTTAACTACACTGAAGAATTCGATCATTGCCGACGTTGTTGTGCAGGGTACTTCGATCGAGGAGGCTTATGAGCGCTTTGAGACCGAGCACGGCAGTGAGTGGTCCCAGATGATCGTAGATTCTCTGAACGCACTGTAATGCCAAGTCGCTTTAGGGAGGTAATATAATGAGCAAGAAAGGAAAGGGGTCTGCAGCGCAAAGCGCTGCAGGCGAGAACAAAAGGCCTCTTTTGGTATCCCTTCACTACTACAGAGGATTCTATGTCATGTTTCTCCCGGTTCTTATCTTTGCGGTAGTGTTCCACTACCTGCCTATGTTAGGAATCCGGTACGCGTTTACGACTTACAAGGGAATCAACGCCGCCGAGTTTGTCGGACTGGCCAACTTCCAGAAGATGTTCAGTATGCCTGGGTTCTGGACTGCGTTCACCAATACGCTGCAGATCAGTATCATCAAGCTGCTTCTGAATACGTTTATGGCAGTTATTCTCTCTCTTCTTCTGAACGAGCTCCGTTCGATGAAGTTTAAGAAGTTCGCGCAGACTGTTGTTTATCTGCCTCACTTTATGTCCTGGGTAGTAACTGCATCGGTGTTTACCTTGATCCTTTCTCCGTCGAGTTCCGGTCTGGTGAACGCGGTATTGATCAAGCTGGGCATCATCGACAGCGGAATCTATTTCCTGGGTTCACAGCAGTGGTGGCGTCCGATGTACTACATCATTAACATCTGGAAGGATACCGGATGGGGAACCATCATCTTCATGGCAACGCTTTCCGGAATCAGCCCGGAGCTTTATGAGGCGGCATCCATGGATGGGGCAGGCCGCTGGAACTGTATGCGGTATATTACCTTGCCGGCGCTTGCCAATACCATTATTACCGTACTGATCCTTAACCTGGCGAAGATCATGAACCTGTTTGAATCCGTATTCGTATTGCAGAATGACGCGGTAACCAAGCAGTCTGATGTGCTTCAGACCTACATTTACACGCAGACATTTAATTCCGGCGCGCTTCCGGATTATGGCTATACCACGGCGGTTGGCCTGGCTTCTTCAATCGTAGGATGTATTTTGGTTCTTGTCTGCGACAGGGCAAGCTATAAAGTCCGCGGCAGAGGCATCGTATAAGGAGGGGAGAAAACATGAAGACGAAAAAAGCAACCGCATTTGACTATGTGCTGGTGTTGATATTCGTGTTGATCTGCTTCATCATGATTATCCCCATTTACAAAGTCCTGATCGACTCTTTCGATCTGAGAACGGCTTATGGTATGAAACTTCTGCCGGAGAAGTTTGGTCTGGCCGGATATAAGTCCGTGTTCACCAACCCGACCCTGTATCGGCCGTTTTTGGTATCCTGTCTGACGACAGTAGCCGGTACATTCTTCGGTCTGGCGATCTCCACGCTTGGCGCTTACGTGCTGATCCAGTGGAAGATGCCCGGAAGAAACTTTTTTGCCGCACTGTTGCTCTTTACAATGATTTTCAACGGTGGTATGATTCCTACGTACCTGGTTATGAGGGCACTTCACCTGACGAACACATTGTGGGTGGTTATTCTTCTTCCGGCTATCAATGTTTACAACCTGGTTCTGATGAGAAACTTCTTCGAGGGAATTCCGGGCAGCTTGTTTGAGTCTGCGGAGATGGATGGATGTTCGCCTATGCGGATCTTCTTCCAGATCGTACTGCCGCTGTCCAAGGCGGCGCTGACCGCGATCGGCCTGATGTTCGCTGTTTCCTACTGGAACGATTATACCAACTATAAGCTGTATATCACCAATGAGAACCTGTACAACTTCCAGATGAAGCTGAGATCGGTTATCATGGGAAGCGATTTGCCTACAGCAGTTGGCGGCGCGACAGAAAATACGGTGAAGAATGCTGCGATCATCGTAGCGATCCTTCCGTTCATGATCGTCTATCCGTTCTGCCAGAAGTATTTTATTCAGGGTGTTAATATCGGAGCGGTAAAGGAATGATCTTTTTACAAAAAGGGGCAGGTAACTGCCCCTTTTGTTTATGGAGGAGAAAACATGTATCAGAATCCGATTTTGTACGCTGACTATTCCGATCCGGATGTCATTCGGGTAGGGGAGGACTACTATATGGTCGCCTCTTCGTTTACGTATCTCCCTGGCGTGCCGCTTCTTCACTCCAGGGATCTGGTCCATTGGGAGATCATCAATTACTGTGTGCGCTCCCTTCCGTTTGCAAAGTACGATAAGCCTTCGCACGGTTCGGGAACATGGGCGCCGTCGATCCGGTACCACGAGGGGATGTTTTATGTCTTTATTCCTCTTCCGGATGAGGGGATCTTTGTCGCACGTTCCGCGGATCCGTATGGGGAGTTTCAGTTAAACTGCCTCCAGCAGGCGAAGGGATGGATCGACCCCTGCCCGCTCTGGGATGATGACGGAAAGGCATACATGATCTTCGCTTATGCCAGGAGTCGCGCGGGGATCAAGCACAGGCTGATGGTTGCGCAGATCGATCCGGAGTGCACCAGGCTGCTTGGCGAGCCTGTCTTGGTCTTTGACGGCGAGCAGCTTGCACCCACCACGGAAGGACCGAAATTTTACAAATACGATGGCTGGTACTATGTGCTGATGCCCTCCGGCGGCGTGGCCACCGGGTGGCAGTCGGCTCTCCGCTCCCGTTCGGTTTACGGCCCCTATGAATATCGGATTGTCATGCATCAGGGACAGACGGAAATAAACGGCCCGCATCAGGGCGGCTGGGTCACCGGCGTGGACGGGAGACACTGGTTTGTGCATTTTCAGGACGTGATCGAATTGGGACGGATCACGCATCTGCAGCCCATGTGCTTTAATGCCGGGTGGCCGTTCATCGGCGAGGAAAAGAACGGAGACGGCATCGGTGAACCGGTGGCGGAGTGGAGCCTTCCGGCGGAAGGCAAGCCCCATTACCAGATCGCCGCATCGGATCGTTTTACGGATACAAAGCTGGGCCTGCAGTGGCAGTGGCAGGCCAATCCGGATCCCGAAAATTACGCGCTGGATGGCAAATCCGGACTGCGCCTTTTCTGCCGGGCAAATGAAGGCCGGGAAAACCTGTTGTGGTACGCGCCCAACGCGCTGACCCAGATTCCGCAGCATAAGGCCCTGTTTATGACCACAAAGCTCCAGCTGTGCGCCGCGCAGGACGGCGACCTGGCTTCGCTTGGCATGATCGGCCACCGCTATGCCTACGCCGGGCTGGAGAGAACGGCGAAGGGAAACCGTCTGGTCCTCTATACAGGCGTTGTGACGCAGAAACAGTTTGAGGGACAGGCCGACGAGACCGCGGCGGAATCGGTGGCGTATGAAGGGGATACGGTTTACCTTCGGATGGAGCTTTCTGCGGATAAGACCTATCGGTTCCTGTGGTCGGACGACGGCATCCGTTACCGGCGGCTTGGCGGGCCGCAGCCTCTGCAACGGGCGACCTGGACCGGCGCGAAGCTGTGCCTGTGGAGCGCCAATAAGGAAAATCGGAAATCGGAGGGATATGGCCGGTATGATTTTGTACACATCGAAGACCGAAGCGGCTGCTAAAGCGGCTTTTGGGGCGGCGCTTGCAGGTGATCTGGAAACCGTAAAGACACTGGTTGACCGTTCCTTTAATATAGAAGACTGCGACCGGGAGGGGAACAGCCTGCTCCATTACGCGGTTCGCGGGGGAAACGCGGAGGTGGTCCGCTATCTGACGGAGATCTGCGGCATGAGCCCCACCTGGGCTAACCTCCACATGGTCACTCCCTATGATGAAGCGGAGAAGCTTCCGCAGAAAGATGAGCAGGCTGACCGGGTCCGGGCCTATTTCCGCTGGGTCTGCGGCTTCGGTCCGGATGCGTGTTACCGGAATCCGGTGTGCCGCGGCATGCACGCCGATCCCAGCATCGTCCGGGTGGGCGAGGATTATTACATGGTCAACTCCAGCTTCGTTTATTTTCCCTGTATCCCGATCTCCCATTCACGCGATCTGGTGCACTGGCAGGTCATCGGTCACGTGGTGACGGACAGGGAATGGGCCGAGGAGCATCTGGGCGGGCTGGAAGGCGGCCGGGGATTCTGGGCGCCGGATATCAGTTATGACCGGGGGCGGTTCTACGTTTGCGCCACGCTGCGCAACAATGACGATGCGCCGTACATCCAGACGCAGATGGTGACCAGCGCGGCCCGGCCGGAGGGACCGTACGATACCCCGGTGATCCACAATGTGCTGGGGATCGATCCCTCCATCTTTACGGATGATGACGGAAGACGATATATGCTGTTAAACCGCGGGGCAAGGATCATGGAGATCTCGCCGGACGGCCGGGAGATCCTGTCCGAACCCTCGATGATCTGGTACGGCCATTCCGGCCACGCGCCGGAGGGCCCGCATCTTCTGAAGAAGGACGGGTATTACTACTGTTTCCTGGCGGAAGGCGGCACGGGAAAGGGCCACATGATCACGGTGGCGCGTTCCCGAAGCCTTACCGGGCCGTATGAGGACTGCCCCTACAATCCCATCATGACGCAGAGGGATGCGATCGCGCCGATCCAGTGCTGCGGCCATGGAAAACCGGTACAGACGCCGGACGGCCGATGGTACATCGTCTATCTGTGCTCCCGGTTCCTGGAAGGGACGTGGGGAATGCTGGGCCGGGAGACCTGTCTGGATGAGATCGTCTGGACGCCGGACGGATGGCCGGTGATCAATCAGGGAAAAGGGCCTTCGTACATGGCTGCGCTGCCCTTCGGGGTAGCGGCCGCGCGGCAGGAGGACGAAGGCGGCGCGCCGGACAGCTGTTTCCCGGCTGAAAAGGAAGAGCAAACAGGCTGGATGTCGCCAAGAACGATCGATCCGGAACGGATCCGATTCTGCCCGGACGGCTGGATCGAGATCTGCGGGGACGGACAGGATCTGTGCAGCAGAGACTGCCGGAGCCTTTTGCTCCGGTGTCAGCCGGATTTTGCTTTTTCGGTCTCGTTTATGATGGAATGGCTAGGAGACGGGGACGGGGCATTTGTCTCGGATGCAGGGATGACTCTTTATTATGATGAAAATACATATGTGAAATTCGGTGTGACGAAGGACGAGGTCTTCGCGGCGGAGTATGTAGATGACCGGTACGTGCGCCGGGAAACTTTGCCGGCGGTTTTTTCGGGCAAATGCCGGTTTGCCGTGAAAACCAGCGGACTGAAACGGGAATTCTATTACAATGATCAGCTTCTGTGGACATGGGACAGGGTGACCAGCATCTGCTCAGAGGGCCTGGTCAAGGGAAAACGCTTCACGGGAGCGATGTACGGGGTATATGTAAATGGCAGCAATCTTTTACGCTGGAGACAGCACGGTGAAATTCAATAAAATCGACGCTTATCCACAGACCGGGATCGCGCAGGCCATGCTTCTGTTTTTGAAGGATGGGGTCGACATGCGCAGCTTCGCCCAGAACGGGCGGAGTACCAAATCCTTCATTGATGAGGGCCGTCTGGCCCGGATCGCCGCAGAGATCCGGGAGGGGGATTTTCTTTTTGTTCAGTTCGGGCATAATGACGAGAAGGCTGATCCGGCCAGACACACGGATCCGGATACCACTTTCCGGGAAAATCTGCTGAAGTTTATTGATGTGGCAAGAGAAAAGGGCGCTTACCCGCTGCTGATCACGCCGATCGCCAGAAGGCTTTTTGACGAGAAGGGCAATTTCCTGCCCGGGAGTCACGGCCCCTATCCGGACGCGGTGCGCCGGACGGGGAAAGAGGCCGGCGTTCCGGTCATTGACATGACGGCGATCACTGAACGTTACCTGGCGCAGATGGGCGATATCGTCTCCAGGGCATATTTTATGTGGCCGAAGGACAATACCCACTTGAAGCCGGAGGGAGCGGTCCTGATGGCGGATCTGCTCTGCGGCGAGCTTGAGAAGCTGGGCGAGCCTTATTCCGGTCTCCTGACCAGCCGGATCCCCCGTGAAGAAAACCGGGGACTTGACGTTTCGTAGGAGTACAGACGATGGATAAGTATGAAGAGACAGAACAGCGTTTTATCCGGTGTTATCAGAAATACGGAGATAATTCGGCCCTGGTCCTGATGGGGTTTTACCGCGGGCAGTATCATAAATTTCTGATTTCCACCCTCTTTTTTGTGATCAAACATTCTCCCAGCCTTTTTGCCTCGCTGCTGATTGCCAATGTGATCAACGGCGTCCTGGAGGGAGGAGATACGGCGGTGCGTGCCATTGTGCTGAATGTGGGCATCTGGCTTTTTCTGCTGGTGATCCACCTCCCGGCAAACTGGCTGCACAATACCTATAAGAACCGGGTGATCCGCCAGACGGAGGCCGGGCTCAGGGGTGCGCTGGTGCGCAAGCTCCAGGAGCTGTCCATCCCCTATCATATGGAGACCCAGTCTGGACGTCTGCAGTCGAAGATCATCCGGGATGTGGAGGCGGTGGAGACACTGTCTTCCCAGCTTTTCGTGAACCTGATGAACATCATGATGAATCTGATCATCACCCTCTCCATCACCGCGGTCAAAAACCGGATCATCCTGCTGTTCTTCATCCTGGTGGCGCCGGTGGCAGCGGTGACGGTGGTGGCCTTCCGCCGGCGGATTCACAAGGAGAACCGGGCGTTTCGCCGGGAGATGGAGGAGACCAGCGCCAGGGTCATGGAGATGGTGGAGCTGGTTCCGGTCACCAGGGCGCATGCGCTGGAGAAGAAGGAGGTCGCAAAGATCAAGGGCCAGCTGGAGGAGACGGCGGACCGGGGCTACCGTCTGGATATGATCCAGGCACATTTCGGCGCGGTGAGCTGGTGCGTCTTCCAGTTTTTCCAGGCCATCTGCCTTGGGTTTTCCGGGTTTATGGCGCTGAACGGCCTGATCAAGATCGGCGACGTAACTTTTTACCAGTCCAGCTTTACTACGGTGGTGAACCAGTTTACCTCGCTGATCAATCTCCTTCCCATCTTAACCAAAGGCCTGGAATCGGTCTCTTCGATCGGCGAGGTCCTGGTCTCCGACGATGTGGAGCATAACGCGGGAAAGACAGAGCTTGAGAGCCTGGAAGGGAATTATTCTTTCCGGAACGTGAAGTTTTCCTACCGGGATGCGGAAGAACCGGTGTTAAACGGGTTCAATCTGGAAGTGAAGAAGGGAGAAACTATCGCGCTGGTGGGCGAATCCGGTTCGGGCAAGACCACGGCGCTCAATCTGGTGATCGGTTTTATCACGCCGACGGACGGCAAGCTTTTGATCGATGGCCACGATGTGAATGACTTAAACCTGCAAAGTTACCGCCGGTTTATTTCCGTGGTGCCGCAGACGCCGATCCTGTTTACGGGGACGGTTCGGGAAAACATTGTCTATGGTTTGGAAAAGGTGACGGAAGAGCAGATTGCCCATGCGGTGGAGGCGGCGAATTTAAAATCGGTGATCGCCAAGCTGCCGAACGGGCTGGATACCATGATCGAGGAGCACGGGGCGAACTTAAGCGGCGGCCAGCGCCAGAGGATCTCCATCGCCCGGGCCATCATCCGCGATCCGCGCGTGATCATCCTGGATGAGGCCACCTCTGCCCTGGACACCATTTCGGAAAAGGAGATCCAGGACGCCCTGGACCGGCTGATCCAGGGACGGACCACATTTATTGTGGCGCATCGGCTGTCCACGGTCAGAGGCGCGGACCGGATCGTCGTTTTGGACAAAGGAAAAATCAGAGAGGAGGGAAGCTATCGGGAGCTGATGGACCTGAAAGGGGAATTCTATGAGATGGAGCGGCTTCAGATGGCGATAAGATAGCAGGCATGGACAGTATGTTTGATGTTAACGGCCCGTTGTGGCGCTTGTTGAGTGCGTTGTTTGACATGATCGTGCTTCATATCCTGTGGCTGATCTGCTGTATCCCGATCGTCACCATCGGGCCGGCGACGACGGCAGCGCATTATGTGGCGATGAAAAAGATCGTGAAAGATGAAGGGCGGAATGTATGGAGCCTGTTTTTTAAGTCCTTTCGTGAGAATTTTAAGGAAGGTCTCCTGCTGGGAATCGTATTTACGGTGATCGGCTGTTTGCTTGGACTGGATTTCTATCTCTGCCTGTATAAGCTGGAAGAGAGCAATCTGTTCAACCTGGTGATGTATTCTGCGCTGGGCTTTCTGACCATCATTTACCTGGTTTTGATGATCTATCTCTGGGCCGTGCTGGCCAGGTTTGACGATCCGCCTCTGCAGACGGTGAAAAACACGTTCTTTATCGCCATGGGCAACCTGCGGGACACTTCGGTTATGCTGGCGCTGGATATCGTCATCGTTGTGGTGGCCGTCGTTTCCATCGCGTTTATCCCGCAGCTGGCGGTACTTTTTACGATCTTTGGCGTGCCGCTGCTTTTTGTGGTAAACAGCCTGAAGCTGGCCAGGATACTGGACCGATATGTGGCGGAAGCACACGGCGCGAATGAGGAGCGTTAAGGAGGGAGAGTTTCAGATGGAATTGATGAGAAAGATTTATATCTGTTTCCCGGGAGGGAAGCATAAGGTGCTGACCATGAGCTATGATGACGGGAAACTGGAGGACAGAGAGCTGGTGGCCATGTTTAACCGTTACGGGATTAAAGGGACGTTTCACCTGAATTCCGGCCTGATCGATCAGGACATCCGGATCAAACCGGAGGAATGGACGGCGCTTTACCGGGGACATGAGATTTCCTGCCATACGGTCCTCCATCCGACGATTGCCCGCTGCCCGCTCCCCCATGTGGCGCTGCAGGTTCTGGAGGACCGCCGCTTTTTGGAGCGGGTGGCCGGAGTGCCCGTCCGGGGGATGTCCTATCCCAACGGCTCCTACAACCAGGAGATCGTGAATATGCTTCCCGCGCTTGGGATCGAATACTGCCGGGTGGTCGGCGACACGCATGATTTTGCCATGCCGGAGAATTTCCTGCTGTGGAAGGCCACCTGTCACCACAATCACCAGCTCCTTGAGGACGGGGCGCGCTTTGTCGATCTGCATAAGACCCAGTACCTCTATATGATGTATGTCTGGGGGCACAGCTATGAGTTCCCCAAGGACAACAACTGGGATATGATGGAGGAGTTTTGCCAGATGGCGGGAAACCGGCCGGATATCTGGTACGCTACCAATATCCAGATCGTCGATTATATGCATGCCGCGAAGAATCTGAAATTCACCGTGGACGGAGACCTGGTCTATAATCCGTCTGCGCTCAGCGTCTGGATCGACGCGGACGGCAGGATCATGGAGATTAAGGGCGGCCAGACCATGGTGATCCCGGCATAATAGAGGAACAGGCAGAAAGAGAGATTTCCGGGAGGAGTTCTCTTTTTCTGCCTGCAGCAGGCTTAGCGGTAGCGGTTCACACGCTTATAGAATCCCTGGCGGGAAAGGCCGCACCGTCTGGCGGCTTCCGCGGCGGTGATCACCTGGTGTTCCCAGAGGGTCACGCTTGTTTCAAATTCCGGGATCTGCCGTTCGTTTCGGCCGAAGCGGATGCCGCGGGCTTTGGCGGACGCGATCCCTTCGATCTGGCGCTGCCGGATGTTCTCTCTCTCGGTCTGGGCTACATAAGAAAGGATCTGCAGGACCAGATCAGCGATGAAGGTACCAGTCAGGTCTTTGCTCTTTGTCCGGGTGTCCAGAAGGGGCATGTCAAGGATCTGTATATGGACACCCATCTCTTTGGTGAGGAGCTGCCATTGCTCAAGAATATCATCGTAATTCCGGCCCAGACGGTCGATGGACTTGACGACGACGAGATCGCCCCTCTGCAGCGTGTTCAGCATTTTGTGCCAGGCCGGGCGTTCGAAATCCTTGCCGCTTTTTTTGTCCACGAAGATATTTTTCCGCGGGATCGGATATGCGGTCAGGATGTCCAGCTGGCGCGCTTCATTCTGGTCTCTTGAGGAGACGCGTACATATCCGTAAGTTTTTGGTTCCATAGACATTTCCTCCTTTTGACAAATAATAAGATGATAGATTATACAGAAGTCAGCGGATTGGCTTCTTTTTTCGATTGTATCGGAGCGTTTTAAAAGCGTGAAAAGAATTTCAATTCTGCGGAGAATTTATGACTTTCCGGAAAAAGTGTGATATGATGAAAGACCGAATGCCCAGGAAAGCGAGCGGCGGAGAAGACAGGCTCAGGCTGTACGATACAGGCCGGGGGCTGATCCCCTTTGTGTTATGCGGTGCTGCGTTTTTTATCGTGCGCTACGCCATTGATCTGGTTCCGGTGAGCGGTTTTGCGTGGCATGGTGTCGCCGGAGGGATACAGACTTTTTTTGCGGTATTAAACCGAAACCGCGATATTCTTCTGTTCTGCTGCGTGTCCGGCGCAGGCCTTTCCCTGATCCGGAAAGTGATCCGGATGTAGCAGACAGATCACCGGCAAAAAGACACCGGCAGGGCGCAGGCGCTGTCCGGTGTCTTTGCCGTGAAAAAAGGATATTGATTTATACCATGATATTTAGTATATTAGTAACTGTTCAGGGCAGCGCGGTTTTTACCGTTTATTTCCAGCCCGAACCGTTATTTGCAGGATTTATTGATGAGATCAGATAGCCGAAGGGGGAACCGGACATGATTAAGGTCGCGGTCGATGCGATGGGCGGCGATTACGCGCCGGGAGAGATGGTTGCCGGAGCGGTCGATGCGGTAAACGCCCAGCCTGGGATCCAGGTGCTTTTAGTGGGGAAAGAAGATACAGTCAGAGCGGAGCTTGCCAGGCATACTTACGAAGAGGATAGGATCCGGGTGGTCAACGCCACCGAGGTGATCGCTACGGAAGAGCCGCCGGTCAACGCCATCCGGAAGAAGAAGGATTCGTCCATTGTGGTGGGCATGAATCTGGTCAAGAAGAAGGAAGCGGACGCGTTTGTGTCCGCCGGCAGTTCGGGCGCGATTTTAGTGGGAGGCCAGGTGATCGTGGGAAGAAGCAAGGGGGTGGAGAGACCGCCGTTGGCCCCGCTTATCCCCACCGAGAAGGGGGTATCTCTGCTGATCGACTGCGGAGCGAATGTGGACGCCAGACCTTCCCATCTGGTGCAGTTTGCGCGGATGGGTTCGATCTATATGGAGCATGTCATGCAGGTAAAGAAGCCCCGCGTCGCTATTGTCAACATCGGAGCGGAAGAGGAGAAGGGGAATGCGCTGGTCAAAGAGACCTTCCCTTTACTTAAGGCGTGCAGGGATATCCATTTCGTCGGCAGCATCGAGGCGCGGGAGATCCCTCACGGCGGAGCGGACGTGATCGTCTGTGAAGCCTTTGTGGGGAACGTGATCCTGAAGCTGTATGAGGGCGTGGGCGCGGTGCTGCTTTCCCAGGTGAAGGGCGCGATGATGAGCGATCTTCGCAGCAAGATCGGCGCGCTGTTGGTAAAACCGGCCCTGAAGACGACGCTGAAATCGTTTGATGCCAGCCGCTATGGCGGAGCTCCGCTTTTGGGTTTGAATGGCCTGGTGGTCAAGACCCACGGAAATTCCAAAGCCAATGAAGTGAAGAATTCGATCATCCAGTGCGTCACGTTTAAGGAGCAGGGCATCAACGAAAAGATCAGCGAAAGTCTTAACGCGGAACAGGAGTAGGAGGGGAATGTATTTATGGAGTTTGAAAAATTGCAGGGAATTATTGCGGAGGTATTGAATCTGGAGCCGCAGGAAATTACGATGGCTTCCACCTTCGTGGATGATCTAGGTGCAGATTCTCTGGACGTGTTTCAGATCGTTATGGGGATCGAGGAGGAGTTTGACATCGAAATCCCCAGTGAGACGGCCGAAAAGATCGTGACGGTGGGGGATGCCGTAGAGGCGATCCGGAATGCGATGAATTGATCAAACGGAATGAGAGGGGGCAGTCGCAGATCTCTGGGGCGCCCTCTTTTGTACGTATGTTGCGTGAAATTGGATGAGGGAGGAAAGGTTTTGAATCGGGAGTTGAAGAAGCTGGAAGCGACCATCGGGTACAGTTTCCATAATAAAAGATTATTAAGTCATGCCATGACCCACAGTTCTTATGCCAACGAGCGGCGCTGGGAGAAGACAAGGTGCAACGAGCGCCTGGAATTTCTGGGCGATGCCGTGCTGGAGCTGGTCAGCAGTGATTTTCTGTTTCACACTTACCAGGATCTTCCGGAGGGGGATCTGACAAAGACCCGGGCCAGTCTGGTGTGCGAACCGGCGCTGGCGTACTGCGCGGAGCAGATCAGGCTAGGGGAGTATCTGTTCTTAGGGAAGGGAGAAGAAGCAACCGGCGGGCGGCTCAGACATTCGGTGGTCTCGGACGGACTGGAAGCTTTGATCGGGGCGATCTATCTGGACGGTGGTTTTGCTAGTGCGAAAGAGTTTATTCATCGCTTTATTTTAAATGATATCGAACACAAGCAGCTCTTTTTTGATAGCAAGACTATCTTGCAGGAAATGGTGCAGAGCCAGTATGATGAGCCCCTGACCTACCATCTGCTAAGGGAGGAGGGGCCGGATCACAATAAGACCTTCGCGGTCTGCGCCAGGATCGGGGACAGAGAGATCGGCAGAGGCAGCGGAAGGACGAAGAAGGCCGCGGAGCAGGTGGCCGCCTATCACGGAATCATGACGATAAAGGACAGCCAGGTATGTATTTAAAAAGTATAGAGATCCAGGGATTTAAGTCGTTTGCCAATAAGATCGTTTTCGAGTTCCACAACGGCATTACGGGCATTGTAGGACCAAACGGCAGCGGAAAGAGCAATGTGGCGGACGCGGTCCGCTGGGTGCTTGGTGAGCAGAGAGTGAAGCAGCTGCGCGGCGGTTCCATGCAGGACGTGATCTTTTCCGGGACGGAGCTTCGAAAGCCGCAGGGCTTTGCCTACGTGGCTATCACGCTGGATAACAGCGATCATCAGCTGAGCATCGACTATGACCAGGTGACGGTCTCCCGGCGCCTGTACCGCTCCGGTGAGAGTGAATACCGGATCAACGGAAGCCCGTGCCGCCTGAAGGATGTCAACGAGCTGTTTTATGATACGGGGATCGGCAAGGAAGGCTATTCCATTATCGGGCAGGGACAGATCGACAAGATCCTGAGCGGAAAGCCGGAGGAGCGGCGGGAGCTTTTTGACGAGGCCGCAGGGATCGTGAAGTTCAAGCGCCGCAAGGCCATTGCCTGGAAAAAGTTAGAGGATGAAAAGCAGAATCTGATCCGCATCAACGATATCCGGGCAGAACTGGAAAAACAGATCGGCCCTCTGGCCCGTCAGGCAGAAACCGCCAGGCAGTACCTGCAGCTGAAGGAAGAATTAAAACGATATGACGCCAATGCCTTCCTTTTGGAAAGCGCCGATATCAAGGCCCAGCTGAACGCCATCGCAGACAGGGAACAGATCGTGACCGGGGATCTGGAGGATGTACGGGGTAAGGCAGAGCAGATCCGGGCGGATTATGACCGTCTGGATGCGGAAAGCCGCCGCCTGGAGGATGAACTGACCGAAAGCCGCGGTAGGCTGAGTCAGGAGAAGGTCGAAAAGGGCAACCTGGAAGGACGGATCGACGTTTTAAACGAACAGATCAATACCGAACGGATGAACGCGGACCATATCCGGAGCCGCAGGGAATCCATCGAGAAGGACATCGGGGAGAAGGACGGACAGCTTTCCGGATACCGGGAAGAGAAGCGGCAGCTTTCTGCTTCGGCGCAGGAGGTTCTGGCCAGGCAGAAGGAAGCGGAGATCATCCTGATGGAGACGGACGTGGCGCTGGAGGAGCTGGAAAGGGCGGTTGACGCCGCCAAGGGACAGATCATCGACACATTAAATCAGCGGGCCGACGTGACCGCCAGGCAGCAGCGGTTCGAGACCCTTCTTGAGCAGGCCAGTGTGCGCCGCAGCGAGGTCAGTCAGAAACTGTTAAAGATCCGGAGCGATGAATCAGTCCAGGAAGAGCAGCTTAAGGATGAAGAGGAAAAGCTTCGCCTGCTGACTGCCGAGATGGAAAAGCAGGAACAGGAAAGACAGGAGCTGGAAACCCGGGAAAGCCGTCTGGAGGAGGAGATCCGCCGCCTGAACCGGAAGCTGAACGACTGCCAGAGGGAATACCAGACCAGCTATACGAAACTGGAATCTCTGCGGAATATCGCGGAGCGGTATGAAGGATACGGCAGCAGCATCCGCCGGGTGATGGAGGTCAAGGACAGGGTCCGGGGGATCCATGGCGTCGTGGCCGATCTGATCGCCACGGACAGGCAGTATGAGACGGCGGTGGAGACGGCGCTTGGCGGAAGCATCCAGAATATTGTCACGGACTCCGAGCAGACAGCCAAGCAGCTGATCGAATATCTGAAAAAAAACCGGTACGGGCGCGCTACCTTCCTGCCTTTGACCAGTATGGAAAAGAAAAATACGTTTCACCAGCAGCAGGCCTTAGCGGAGCCCGGCGTGGTGGGACTGGCCAGCCAGCTGGTGCGGGTCCGCCCGGCGTATGAGGGACTGATCCGGCATCTGCTTGGCCGGGTTGTGGTGGCGGACAGCATTGATCACGCCATCAGCCTGGCGAAAAAATACCAGCACAGCCTGCGGATCGTGACCCTGGAGGGCGAGCTGTTAAGCCCGGGCGGCTCCATGACCGGCGGCGCCTTTAAAAACAGCAGCAATCTCCTGGGAAGGAAACGGGAGATCGAAGAGCTGGAGGCGGCCTGTGAGAAGACCACGAAGGCGGCGGAGCATGCCCAGGAGGAATTAACGAAGGCAGAGGGAAGCCTGAAAGCAGTGCGCGCGGATCTGGAAGAACTACGGGGCAGACAGCAGCAGACTTCCCTGGAACATAATACCCTGACCATCAGCATCAGCCAGATCACCGGCCGAAAGAAGGAGATCCGGGAGTCCGGACAGGATCTGGACCGGGAATACCGGCAGCTGGCGGACCAGCAGGAGAAACTGAAGGAGAGCAAAGAGGAGCTTGGGCAGCAGATTGCGGCCCTGGACGGACAGAACAGCCGGATCGAGGCAGAGATCGCCCGCATGCAGGAGGAGCTTGAGAAAAAGAAGCAGGAACGGGCGCAGGAGGCGAATGATTTGTCTTCCATTCAGCTGGAGACGGCCGGCTGCGAGCAGAAAGTGAACTTTATCGAGGATAATATCCGCCGCGTCCATGAGGAGATCCGCAAGCTTAAGGAGGAGCTTGCGGGGCTGGAACAGGGAAGCAGCGATTCAGAGGTCCATATCCGTCAGCGCCTGGACGAAATCGGGCAGGTGCAGGAGGCCATCCTCCGGGCAAAAAAACAGATGGAGGAGATCGAAAAGGAGATTGCGGCAAAGGACGCGCTGCGGGAAGAGACCGGAAACCGCAGGAAAGCGCTTTTTGAACAGCGTGAAGAACTGACGGAACGGATACAGCTTCTGGACAAGGATCTTTTCCGGCTGCAAAATCAGAAAGAAAAGCTGGACGAGAAACTGGAACATCAGGTAAACTATATGTGGAGCGAATATGAGCTGACTTACTCGACTGCGGAAAAACTGCGGGATGCCGGTCTTGTCTCTCTTCCGGAGATAAAAAAGCAGATCGAGGATCGGAAAACCTCCATTCGCGGGCTGGGGAATGTCAATGTCAACGCCATTGAAGATTACAGGGAGCTTTCCGAACGCTATGCTTTCCTGAAGGGACAGCATGAGGACCTGCTGCAGGCGGAAGCCGCCCTTGTTAAGATCATCGAGGAGCTGGACGCGGGGATGCGCAGGCAGTTTACGGAGCAGTTCGGAAAGATCCGCCGGGAATTTGACAAGGTATTCCGGGAGCTGTTCGGCGGCGGCCGGGGTACGCTGGAACTGATGGAAGAGGAGGATATCCTGGAAGCCGGGATCCAGATCATCTCCCAGCCGCCGGGGAAGAAGCTGCAGAACATGATGCAGCTTTCCGGCGGCGAGAAGGCCCTGACAGCCATCGCGCTCCTGTTTGCGATTCAGAACTTAAAACCGTCGCCGTTTTGTCTGCTGGACGAGATTGAGGCGGCGCTGGATGATTCCAATGTGGACCGCTTTGCCGGTTATCTGCACAAGTTGACGAACAACACGCAGTTTATCGTGATCACGCATCGCCGCGGCACCATGGTGGCCTCGGACCGGCTGTACGGGATCACCATGCAGGAGAAGGGGGTTTCTACCCTGGTATCCGTAAATCTGATTGAAGCGGATCTGGACAAATAAAGGAGGATGAGTATGAGCGGGGGAAAGAAGGGATTTTTCGGACGCCTGGTAGAAGGGCTGGCCAAGACCAGAAATAACATCGTATCCGGCATTGACTCGATTTTCAGCGGATTTTCGGCGATCGATGATGACTTTTACGAGGAGATCGAGGAGACGCTGATCATGGGCGATCTGGGGATCCAGGCGACCATGGCCATCGTGGAGGACCTGCGCCGTAAGGTGAAGGAGCAGCACATCAAGGAACCGGCCCAGTGCAAGGAAGTCCTGATCGAAAGCATCAAGGAGCAGATGAATCTGGGCGAGAACGCGTATGAATTCGAAAACCGCACTTCGGTGGTACTGGTGATCGGCGTAAACGGCGTGGGAAAGACCACCTCGGTGGGAAAGCTTGCCGGTCAGCTTAAAGACCAGGGCAGAAAGGTCATGCTGGCGGCAGCGGATACCTTCCGGGCGGCGGCGATCGAGCAGTTGACCGAGTGGGCGAACCGGGCCGGCGTGGAGATCATCGCCCAGCAGGAAGGATCGGATCCGGCTGCTGTGGTCTACGACGCGGTCCGGGCGGCTAAGTCCCGCCGGGCGGACGTGCTGATCTGCGATACGGCGGGCCGCCTGCATAATAAAAAGAACCTGATGGAGGAATTAAAAAAGATCAACCGGATCATCGACAGGGAATACCCGGAGGCTTACCGGGAGACGCTGGTGGTCCTGGACGGGACCACCGGACAGAACGCCATGGCCCAGGCCAGGCAGTTTATGGAAGTGGCGGATATCACGGGGATCATCCTGACCAAACTGGATGGGACGGCTAAGGGAGGGATTGCCGTAGCCATCCAGTCGGAGCTGGGGATCCCGGTTAAATATGTGGGGATCGGCGAGAAGATCGACGATCTGCAGAAGTTTGACGCGAACGATTTCGTAAACGCGCTGTTCCACGTAAAGCAGGATGAGTGAACTTAGGAGGAAACGGTAATGGACGAACTGACATTGGAGAAATTTGAGGAAGCTTCGGAGGTGGTCCGCCAGGTGACCCTGGAGACCAAGCTGGTTTACAGCGAGTATTTTTCCGCGCAGACGGGAAACCGGGTTTATTTTAAGCCGGAAAACATGCAGTATACCGGCGCCTACAAGGTGCGCGGCGCTTACTATAAGATCAGCACGCTCTCGCAGGAAGAACGGTCCAGGGGGTTGATCACGGCATCGGCGGGAAACCATGCGCAGGGCGTGGCCTACGCGGCACATCTGGCCGGGGTGAAGGCTGTGGTGGTGATGCCGACCACGACGCCGTTAATGAAGGTCAACCGTACCAAAAGCTACGGCGCGGAGGTGATCCTCGAGGGCGACGTATTCGATGAAGCGTGCAATTATGCGTACAAGCTGGCCGAGGAAAAGGGCTACACTTTCGTGCATCCTTTCGATGATCTGACCGTCGCGACCGGCCAGGGGACCATTTCCATGGAGATCATCAAGGAGCTTCCGACCGTGGACTATATCCTGGTCCCCATCGGCGGAGGCGGCCTCTGCACCGGCGTGTCGGTCCTGGCCAAGTTCCTGAATCCGAAGATCAAGGTCATCGGCGTGGAGCCGGCAGGAGCGGCATGTATGCAGGCATCCCTGAAGGCAGGCGAAGTGGTCAGTCTTCCGTCGGTCAACACCATTGCCGATGGAACCGCGGTCAAGCGTCCGGGTGAGAAGCTGTTCCCCTATATCCGGGAGAACGTGGATGAGATCATTACCGTTGAGGATGCCGAGCTGATCGTGGCTTTCCTGGACATGGTGGAGAACCACAAGATGATCGTGGAGAATTCCGGCCTGCTTACGGTGGCGGCCTTAAAGCACCTGAACGTGCAAAAGAAAAAGATCGTGTCCATCCTAAGCGGCGGCAACATGGACGTCATCACCATGGCTTCGGTGATCCAGCACGGCCTGATCCAGAGAGACCGGGTGTTTACGGTATCGGTCCTTCTTCCGGACAAACCCGGCGAGTTGGCGGCAGTCTCAGCGCTTCTGGCAAAAGAACAGGGCAACGTCATCAAGCTGGAGCATAATCAGTTCATCAGCATTAACCGGAACGCTGCGGTGGAACTGCGGATCACCATGGAGGCCTTCGGCACGGAGCATAAGAATGCGATCGTTGCCGCGCTGAATGAGGCCGGATACCGGCCGAAATTAGTCAAGTCAAAGGGAATTTACAGCGAGTAAACCGGCATGCGCCGCAGGCTTCACGGCTGCGAGGGGAGGTAGAGCTTATGGCACTGTATGATTATGATCGGGCGCTGAGGCTGGGCAGGAAGCAGTATCAGGCTTCGTTGATGAAGGGCGAGCATCCTTATCTGCCGGTGCTGGATGATATCCTTTCGTATACGGATATCGTTTCGGAAGTGAATGTTGGTCTGGTGGATATTCCGTTAAAGAAGATCGTGGGGACCGTGACCAGGGGGAGGACCAATGCCTTTGCAGGCAATTTTATGCCCCTGCTTCCGGGGAAAACGGAGTTTAGCGCGAAGTGGTCGTCTCTTTATGATCATCAGCTTAAAGACGGCATCCGCGATCCCATCATTGCCTATGAATTCATGAATCAGTATTATGTGCAGGAGGGAAACAAGCGGGTAAGCGTGCTGAAGTATCTGAATGCGTTCAGTATTCCCGGCATCGTTACCCGGCTCCTGCCCAGGCGGACGGACGATAAAGAGAATAAGCTGTATTACGAATTTCTGGATTTTTACCAGGTATCCTTTAACTGCGATGTGTGGTTCAGCCGGGAAGGCGGCTATAAGCGCCTCCTGGAGGTCATGGGGAAGGAACCGGGCCAGGTATGGGATGACGACACGCGCCTCTACTTTAATGCGGTATATGAGCGGTTTTCCAAGGTTTTTGAGGAGAAGGGCGGCAGCGCCATCGGTCTTACCTGCTCGGACGCCTTCCTGATCTACGCGGAGATCTTCGGTTATGAGACCGTCAGGGAAAAGACCGAGGGCGAGATCCGGGAGGATCTGGGAAAGATCTGGAATGAACTGGTCCTAAAGGGGCAGGGGGGAAGGGTGGCCCTGGTGGAGCAGCCGGAAGAGGTGAAGCAGCCCTCCAGGAACCTGATCAACCTTTTCCTGCCGGGAAGCGGGGAGGCGGAGCATCTGAAGCTCTCCTTTATTTATGAGAAGACGCCGGAAACCTCCAGCTGGACCTACGGCCATGAGCTGGGACGCCTCTATCTTGAGCAGACGTTCACGGACGAAATCGAGACGGCCTGCTTTTCCCATGCGGATACAGAGGAAGAGATCCGACAGGCGATCGATATGGCGATCGAGGCGGGAAGCGACATTATCTTTACGACGACGCCGAGGATGATCCAGTCCAGCGTCAAGGCGGCGGTGCAGCACCCGGAGGTGAAGATCTTAAACTGCAATGTCAACACCTCCTACTCTTCGGTGCGGACCTATTACCGGAGGATGCATGAGGCCAAGTTCCTGATGGGAGCCATCGCGGCGGCGATGGACCAGAGCGGAAGACTCGGGTATATCGCCGATTACCCGATCTATGGTTCGTTAGCGAATGTCAACTCGTTTGCTATCGGCGCCAGGATGATCAATCCCAGGGCTGAAGTTTTCCTGAAATGGAAATGTGTCAGGGGCAGCAGCCCCCTGGAGGAGTTTCAGAACGACGGGATCGGCTATATTTCCGCAGACGATATGATCACGCCGAATTCCCCTTCGAGGGAATTTGGTCTGTTTCATAAGGAAGAGGACGGCAGCTATGCCACGCTGGCGACGCCGATCTGTGACTGGGGGAAATTTTACGCGCGCATGGTAAAGATCATACGCATGGGCGGGTGGAATACGCTGGATACCAAGGGGAAGCAGGCGGTCAATTACTGGTGGGGCATGTCGGCGGACGTGATCGATGTGATCTGTTCCCAGAACCTTCCGAGGGGGACGCGGCGGCTGATCACCTTCCTGAAAAGTTCCATTCGGTCAGGGAGCTTCCAGCCTTTTGAGTGCGACGTATACTCAAGAGACGGTGTCCTGCGTTGCAGTGAGAACAAGAAGCTGTCTCCGGAGGAGATCGTGACCATGAACTGGCTGGCGGAGAATGTGCACGGTTCTGTTCCCGCCGAGAAAGAGTTGACGGAAGAAGGCCAGGATCTGGTACGTCTTCAGGGGATTAAATTGGATGAGAATACGGAGGCGGCAGTAAGCAGCGATGAAGATTCTGGTAGTAGCGGATGAAGAGTCCAAGTTTCTATATGATTATTACAAGCCGGGGATGCTGGATGACATCGACCTGATCCTGGCCTGCGGCGATCTGAAGGCCGGCTACCTGTCCTTCCTGGTAACCATGTCTCACGCGCCGGTTCTGTACGTATGCGGCAATCACGATCACTATGAGGAACATGCCATGAACGGATGCATCTGCGTGGAGGATGATATCTACGTGTACAAGGGCGTACGGATCCTCGGGCTGGGCGGTTCCATGCAGTACATTCCCAAGGCGGAAAATCAGTATACCGAGAGAGCCATGCACAAGCGGATCCTCCGTCTGTCCTGGAAGCTCTTTCGCAACGGAGGCTTTGACATCCTGATGACCCACGCGCCGGCTTTCGGGCTGAATGATATGGAAGACCTTCCCCACCGGGGCTTTAAAAGCTTCCTGAAACTGATGGACAGGTACAGGCCGAAGTTTTTTGTCCACGGCCATATCCATGCTACCTACGGCAGCAGCTTTAAGCGTCTGGACCACTACAAAGATACGACGGTGGTCAACGCGTATGAACGATACATCATCGAATACCCGGGGCAGTGAACCATGAACGGGATGCATCGTCCGGCGGTCGGGTACGACAGACGCATGAATGATTCACTGGTTCCGGCAGACGGCTGCCGGGAAGTGCAAAGCGGCGCAGAGAAAAAATGCAGGAGATCACCCCGGCTGAGATCATGGCCGGGTATCACCAGAAGCCGGATCGGGAGGTGAAGACATGACACAGGAGGAAAGACGGATCTATCTCATCCGGGCGCTGCAGCAGGAGATGCCCCAGTATAAGGGCCTTGCTATCCCGGATGGCGAGGATGAACAATGGCGGCTTTTACGTTCGTTATTTAATGTTCGTCCGCCGTATCCGGCCGCGGGCGATTTTCTAAAAGTTCAGGATGAATACCTTTCGGAAATGAGCAGACTACGAGGCATCATATCGGCCGATGCTCTGCCGAGGGTAAAGAGCGATCGCAGGATAACGCTATGGCGGGGAGATATCACGACGCTGTGCTGCGACGCGATCGTCAATGCGGCAAACAGCGCCCTGTTGGGGTGCTGGCAGCCCTGCCATTCCTGCATCGACAACGTGATTCACTCGTTTTCCGGCGTTGAGCTTCGGATCAGGTGCAGCGAGATCATGCAGGCGCAGGGGCATGAGGAGGAGACGGGAACGGCGAAGATCACGCCTGCCTACAATCTCCCCTGCCAATATGTGCTGCATACGGTTGGCCCGATCGTTTCAGGGGCGCTTCACGAAGAGGATTGCGATCTCCTGGAAAGCTGTTATCGGTCCTGCCTGGAGCTTGCCGCGGCGAACGGGATCCGATCCATCGCTTTCTGCTGCATTTCAACCGGCGTTTTCCATTTTCCGCAGGAGCAGGCGGCCAGGATCGCGATCAGGACGGTCAGGCGTTTTCTGAAGACGGACAGCTCCATTCAGCATGTGATTTTTAATGTCTTTACGGAGAGAGACGAACAAATCTATCGTAAGCTGCTCGGTGAGGACGCGCGTCCGGAAGACGAATGAGATCGGGTGAATCCGAAACAAACTTCCTTGCCTTTAGGCTGTCTTTAGCTTTCTGCTCTACAATAAAGGGTGTTAGGCTGCACAGGAGGTTCCCCTGCTCAGTGGATGGATGATGCGGCGTATATTGACCGCTTTCATGACGACATCAAGGAGGAGATTGAGATGACTCGGAAGAAACAGACGATGACTGCTATGGTGTCCGCAGTACTGCTCGCGATTATGCTTTCCGGCTGCGGAAGCCAGACATCAACGGAGACCGCAGAGGAAACGACGGTGGCTGCGGAGACCGTGGAAGAGACGGAGGAAACGGAAGAGGAAGAGGAAGAGGTCGGCGAGGCGTCGGATGACGGGATGGCCGCTGCTGCTGCGCTGGTTGAAGACATTCCGACCGTACAGGCATTCACTGACGATGCCGTGCCGGAGGAGGATATGGACAAGATCCTTTATGCCGGGATCAACGCGCCCAGCGCGATGAACGGCCAGAACTGGCACTTTACCGCAGTTACCGATGCCGATGTTCTGCAGCAGATCGCGGACGGCATGGGCGGCGGACCGGGCGCGGCAGCCCCTTTGGATGAGGACGCCGGTGATGAGGACGGGGAAGCGTCGGATGATGCGGAGTTGTCCACCGCGCCGCAGCCCTCCACTTCCGGCGGAGTGGCCAAGGCCGGGATCACCGACGCGCCGTTAGCGATCGTGATCTCCTGCGGTGAGGGCGGTGAGTTTGACGCCGGTCTTGCCTGCCAGAATATGTCCGCAGAGGCGCAGCTTCTGGGTTATGGGACGAAGATCATTTCTTCGCCCACCATGGCGCTGAACGGAGACAATCAGGAGACTTTTCGCGAATTGCTTGGCATTCCGGATGACCAGAGTGCCGTCGCGGTCCTGCTCGTCGGTATCGAAGACACGTCTTTGGCGGCGGATGAGGTAACGGCTGCGACGGCCCGCAAGGATTTTGACGAAGTCGTAACCAAGGTGGCCCCGTAAGTCTGCCTGCGCCGGCAGACGGCGCGCGGCCGCCGCATAAAAGAGCAAGACGCCTCCTGTCCCCGCCGGCGAGAGCAACCGGAAAGGGAAGGGGGCGTTTTTTTCGGTTTCCGTCGGGCGCGGGCAGGCCGGGACGGAACGCTTAGAGAAAGAGGATATGCGGAGGATGAACACAAAGGCAGAGACGGCACAGGAGAGAGGAACGGGTTCGGAACCGATGAAGATGCCGGAAGGACGAAAGGCTCAGGAGAGTGCGCCATACCCGATCCGGATCGCCGTGCGCGAACTGGTGGAGTTTGTGTTCCGTTCCGGTGATATCGACAACCGGCGGACCGCCGGAGCGATAAAGGAGGCCATGCAGAAGGGGAGCCGTCTGCATCGAAAGATCCAGAAGCGCATGGGCGGCAGTTACCGGGCGGAGGTGACCATGCGCCATGTGATCCGGGACGAGGACTTTACCATTTTGGTGGAAGGAAGAGCCGACGGGGTGATCACAGAGCCGGAAGGCGATGTCATTGACGAGATCAAGTGCGTCTATATGGATCTTTCACGGCTGGAAGAACCGGTGGGCGTCCATCTGGCACAGGCGATGTGCTACGGCTATTTCTGGTGCCTGGAAAAGGATCTTGAGCGGATCGGGGTACAGCTTACCTACTGCGCCATGGAAACGGAGGAGATCCGGCGGTTTCGGAAAGACTGTTCCCGTGAAGAATTAGAGCAGTGGTTTGAAGATCTGGTCCGTCAGTACCGCAAATGGGCCGAGTACCGCTGCCGGCACGACCGGCGAAGGACAGAATCTCTGAAAGCGCTTGCCTTCCCCTTCTCGTACCGGGAGGGGCAAAAGGAGCTGGCGGTCAATGTATACCGGGCGATTGCCAGAGGACGGAATCTGTACATCCAGGCGCCCACGGGGATCGGGAAGACGTTATCCGTGATCTTTCCGTCGCTGAAGGCTATGGGCGAGGGGCTGGCGGATAAGCTGTTTTACCTTACCGCGAAAACGATGACGCGGCAGGCGGCAGAGGAGGCCTTTGCCCTTCTTCGGGAACGGGGCCTTTTTTTCTCTGTCGTGACGATCACCGCTAAGGAGAAGCTGTGTTTTCTGGAACAGCCTTCCTGCAATCCGGAGGACTGTCCTTACGCAAGAGGCCACTATGACCGGGTCAAGGACGGGGTGTTTGCGATCATCAATCAGGAAACGGCCATGACCAGGGAGAGGATCCTTGCCTACGCAAAAGAGTACCGGCTCTGCCCGTTTGAATTCTGTCTGGATATCAGCAGCTGGGCAGACGGGATCATCTGTGATTACAATTATGTATTTGACCCGAATGTGCGGCTGAAACGGTATTTTGCGGAGGATACAAAGGGCGGCTATCTCTTTCTGGTCGACGAAGCCCATAATCTGGTTGCGCGGGGAAGAGAGATGTACAGCGCGGCGCTGGTCAAGGAAGATGTGCTTTTGGCCGCCCGGCTGGTGAAAAGACGTTCGCCCCATCTGGCCAGGCTTCTGCGTGCCTGCAACAAGACGCTTCTGGAAATGAAGCGGCAATGTGAACACTATGTTGTCCTGGAATGTGCGGATGTCCTGATCGGACAGGTCAGGGAGATGTATGCCGTGCTGGAAGCGTTTATGGAAGAGAATCCGGAGTTTGAGGACAGAGACCAGGTTTTGGACTTTTATTTTCAGGTCAGGGATTTTTTAAATACCGCGGACCGCATGGATGAGGGCTATACGATCTATAGCCAGCTTGGCGGGGACGGCGCCTTCGCGGTAAATCTGTTCTGTATCGATCCGTCCGGGCGCCTGCGTTCGTGTATGGACCAGGGGGTCAGTACGATCTTGTTTTCGGCCACCCTCCTTCCCATGCCGTATTATAAGGAGCTGTTGAGCGGTGAGCCGGACGGGTATGCCATCTGTGCGCGGTCGCCGTTCCCACGGGAGAACCGGCTTATCCTGGTGGGAAGGGATGTCAGCAGCCGCTACAGCAGGAGGAATATCCGGGAATACCAGAAGGCGGCGTCCTACATTCAGAAGGTGGTGGGCGCCAGGCCGGGGAATTATATGATCTTTTGTCCCTCCTACCAGTATCTGGACCAGATCGCGAGGATCCTCCGGGAGGAGATGGATCCGGATCAGGTCTGCCTGCTGATCCAGGAGAGCCATATGGACGAGGCGGCCAGGGAGGCGTTTCTGGCGAAGTTTCATCAGGACCGGACGGAAGGAGCGCGGCGAAAGAGTCTGGCGGCGCTTTGCGTGACGGGCGGGGTGTTTGGGGAAGGCATCGATCTGAAGGAAGAAAGCCTGATCGGCGTGGTGATCATCGGCACGGGCCTGCCTCAGGTATGCGCCAGACAGGATATCCTGCGCCGGTACTTTGAACAGAAGGGAAAACCGGGATTTGCCTACGCTTACCAGTATCCGGGGATGAATAAAGTGATGCAGGCGGCCGGGCGGGTGATCCGGACGGTGAAGGATGAGGGGGTCATCGTCCTTTTGGACGAACGATTTCTATGGGCGGACTATCTGGCGCTGTTTCCGGGGGAGTGGAGCGACTACTGCCCGGTCACCCTTGCGGATGTTGAGGAAAAGCTTGCCGGCTTTTGGGCGAGGCGGGCGCGGGCTGCAGCATCTCCATAAACTGGAGGGCGGCCTGGGAGACCGGAAGGCTTTCGTTGTAGGCCACCACAAGCTGCCTGGCGGGGAGGTCTTCTTCCAGAACAAGGACATAGAGCTGCTTTTCCTCTCTGGGAATGCAGAAATCCGGGACAAAGGCGATCCCCAGACCGATGCGGGCCAGGTCGATCAGCAGGTCGTTGCTGCTGAGCTCGATTTCCGGAACCAGGTCGAGCTGGCTGCGCTGGAACATCCGGTGAAGAAATTCGCTGGTGGTGCTTTTCCGGTCCAGCATAAGGATGGGATATTTCTGCAGCTCCCGGAGAGAGATTTTTTTGCCTTCCAGCGCAAAATGCGCGCGGTCTGCCACGAACACATCGTGAAATTCACTGATCATCCGTACATTTTGGGTGTTGGTCAGGCCGGAATTCGGATAATTGGTGATAATAAAATCGACCTGGCCGGCTTCCAAAAGATGGGCACATTCGATGGAGGTCTGGTTGGTGACCTTGATGTGTACGTTGGGATAGCGCAGATGGAATGCCTTTAAGTGCTCCAGCAGGTAGTAGCGGCAGATGGTGTCGCTTGCGCCGATGCGCAGCTGGCCGCCGTTTAAGGTATTGGCCTCCAGCAGCTGGTTTTCTCCCTTGCGGATCAGGTTCATGGCAGGTTCTATGTGCTTGAGCAGGATCTCGCCTTCCGGCGTCAGCTGGACCCGCTTGGTGCTGCGGATAAAGAGCGTCTGGTTCAGCTTCTTTTCCAGGACCTTGATGGACTGGCTGACCGCGGACTGCGAGATAAACAGCTGTTTGGATGCCTCGGAAAAACTTAAGGTTATGGCAACGTGGTAAAACACCTTGTACAATTCATAATTAATATCCATGGTTCGTCCTCCTGGGAAGCTATTTTACCATTGGTTTGCAAGGGTTGTAAAGATAAAAGTCCGTCTGAGGAGGACAGCACGGCAGCGGGAAGGACAGGGATAAGGAAAAATGGAGGAGAGAGATGAACGAAGAGTATTACCAGATGTATCTGGAGGAATTGAAGGCCATCCGGCCGTGTACCGGTCAGGAAAGGGAAGAGCTGCTGGCGAAGGCGGCGGCAGGGGATGACGCGGCCCGGGAGCGGCTGATCGAAGGGCACCTCATCCTTGCCCTTGCGGTGGCTAAGGATTTTCGCGACAAGGGCGTGCCGTTGAGCGACCTGATCCAGGAGGCGAACCTGGGGCTGACGCTGGCGGTGCATGCGTATAGGGAAGGCGATTTCCTGGCACAGGCCAGGAAGCAGATTCTGGCGCTTCTTCAGGCGTCACTGGAAGAGCATGGCGCGGAAAAGAAAATCGAAGAGGAGATGCTTAAGAGGGTCAACCGTCTCCAGGAGGTTTCCCAAAAGATGGCCGGGGAGCTTGGCCGGGAGGCTACGCTGGAAGAGCTGGCCCGGAGGATGCAGCTGCCGACGGAGGAGATCAGGGCCACGATGAAGATGGCGGTGGACGCGCTGAGCGTTACCGGGGAATTTGGCCAGACGCCGGCAGAGAGCCTTGACCGGGACAGTTTTGATGCGTAAGGACGGCCGCGCCGCCGCGGACCATCAGCGGTAGAACGTACCTTTGTTTTTTATAAAATGATCAAAAAATAACGTTAATTTTTAAATTATCTGACAAGAATGGCAACTTGCGCTTGCAAAATATACCTTTCGGTAGTATGATGGAAGAAGATAGACCTGCATCCGTTTGCAGAAAATTGGGAGGTAAGATTATGGCACCAGTAACAGGAAATGTGATTGTAGGCCAGTCCGGCGGACCCACGGCGGTGATCAATTCCAGCCTGGTAGGCGTGTTTAAGACAGCCAAGGACAGGGGAGCGAAGAAGGTTTACGGTATGGTCCATGGCATCCAGGGACTTTTGGAGGGCCGTTATGTGGATCTGGAGAAGCATATCCGCAACGATCTGGATATTGAGCTGTTAAAGCGCACGCCGTCTGCCTATCTGGGATCGTGCCGGTATAAGCTGCCGGATATCAGCAAGGACAGGGAGATTTACGATAAGATTTTTTCAATCTTGGATGATCTGGAGATCGAGTATTTCTTCTATATCGGCGGAAATGATTCGATGGACACCATCAAGAAGCTTTCGGATTACGCGCTGCTCAACGGCAGCAGGATCCGCTTTATGGGCGTCCCCAAGACCATTGACAATGATCTGGCGGTTACGGATCATACTCCCGGATACGGAAGCGCGGCCAAGTATATCGGCTCCATCACAAAGGAGGTCATCCGTGACGGGCTGGTGTATGACCAGCAGAATGTGACGATCTTGGAGATTATGGGACGGAATGCCGGATGGCTGACCGGCGCCGCGGCCCTGGCAAAGTGTGAAGACTGTCCCGGACCGGATATGATCTTCCTGCCGGAGATTCCCTTTGATGTGGATGTGTTCATGAAGAAGGTGGCGGATCTTCATCTCCGTAAAAAATCCGTTGTGATAGCGGTTTCCGAGGGGGTAAAGACGGCAGATGGAAAGTATGTATGCGAGCTGACCGACGGGATCGATTTTGTAGACGCGTTCGGACACAAGCAGCTGACCGGCACGGCCCGTTATCTGGCGGAGAAGATCAACCGTGAGGTGGGCTGCAAGACCAGAGCGATCGAATTTAACTCCCTGCAGCGCTGCGCGTCCCATATCGTGTCCAGAGTGGACATTACGGAGGCTTTCCAGGTAGGCGGCGCCGCCGTGAAAGCCGCACATGAGGGCGAGACGGGAAAGATGATCATCTTAAAACGCGTTTCGGATGATCCGTACATCTGTGTGACGGACATTTACGATGTGCATAAGATCGCTAATGTAGAGAAGAAGGTCCCCAGAGAGTGGATCAATGAGAGCGGCGACTTTGTTACGGCGGATTTTCTCAATTACATCCGGCCGCTGATCCAGGCCGAGCTGACGCCGGTGATGGTGGACGGGCTTCCCAGACATCTGTATTATACGGATGTGGAACAGGTTTGATAAGAACGGCTAATAAATGACATAAACTCTATTAATTTTACTTATTTATAATAACCATGATATGATAGGGGCAGACGGGTATCCATCTGCCCTTTCCCGTTGTGGGTGTATCCGGCAAAAGACGCCGGCAGCGCGCCCGGCACGACCGGGATAATGAGACAGACAGGATGCGGGTGGGATTTCATGCAAGGAGGAAAGTCAAATGAGCGTTCAGCGGATTTTCGTGGAAAAAAAGACGGATTTTGCGGTTAAGGCGAAGGAATTGCGTGAGGAGATCAGCAATTATCTGGGGATTGACACCGTAACCGGTGTCCGGGTCCTGATCCGGTACGATGTAGAGAATATTTCGGAAGAAACCTTCCGCCGGTCTCTGGTGACGGTGTTTTCTGAACCGCCGGTGGATCATATTTATATGGAAGAATTCCCTGTGCAGGAGGGGGATCGGGTTTTCACGGTGGAGTATCTGCCGGGGCAGTTTGACCAGAGAGCGGATTCCGCCGAGCAGTGCGTGAAGCTGCTGAATGAGGAGGAGCCGGTGATCCGCTCCGCCACGACGTATGTGATCTCCGGTCAGGTGAGTGATGAGGCGCTGGCGGCGATTAAATCCTTCTGCATCAACCCGGTGGATTCCCGTGAGGCGTCGCCGGAGAAGCCGGAAACACTGGTGACGGACTTTCGGCAGCCGGATGACGTGGCGCTGTTTGCGGGCTTCTGTACGATGGACGAGGAGGATTTTCAGGCGCTGTACCGGTCGCTGAACCTGGCGATGACGTACAAGGACTTTCTTCACATCCGCCGGTATTTTGCCGAGGAGGAAAAGCGGGATCCCTCCGTCACGGAGATCCGGGTCCTGGATACCTACTGGTCGGATCACTGCCGCCACACCACCTTTTCCACGGAGTTAAAGGAGGTGACCTTCGGCGACGGCGATTACCGGACGCCCATCGAGGAGACCTACCGGCAGTATCTGGCTGACCGGGAAGTGATCTACAAAGGAAGGGATGACAAGTTCGTCTGCCTGATGGATCTGGCCCTGATGGCCATGAAGAAGCTCCGGGCAGAGGGAAAGCTGGAAGATATGGAGGTATCCGAGGAGATCAATGCCTGCTCCATCGTGGTGCCGGTGACCATCGACGGCAAGACCGAGGAATGGCTGGTGAACTTTAAGAATGAGACGCATAACCATCCCACGGAGATCGAACCCTTCGGCGGCGCGGCCACCTGTCTTGGCGGCGCAATCCGCGATCCGTTATCCGGCCGGACTTACGTTTATCAGGCCATGCGGGTCACCGGCGCGGCAGATCCGACCCGTTCCTTAAGCGAGACGCTCCACGGGAAGCTCCCGCAGAAAAAGATCGTAACCGAGGCGGCTCACGGCTACAGTTCCTACGGGAATCAGATCGGCCTGGCGACCGGCTATGTTAAAGAAATCTATCATCCCGGCTATGCGGCCAAGCGCATGGAGATCGGCGCCGTCATGGGCGCGGCCCCGCGCAAGAATGTGATCCGGGAAACCGCGGACCCTGGTGATGTGATCATCCTGTTGGGCGGACGTACCGGCCGTGACGGCATCGGCGGCGCCACCGGCTCGTCCAAGGTGCATACGGAGGCCTCCATCGAAGTGTGCGGCGCGGAGGTGCAGAAGGGGAATGCGCCGACAGAACGGAAGATCCAGAGGATGTTCCGCCGCCCCGAGGTGTCCCGCATCATCAAAAAGTGCAACGATTTCGGCGCGGGCGGCGTATCGGTGGCGATCGGTGAACTGGCTCCCGGGCTTGCGATCGATCTGGACAAGGTGCCGAAGAAGTACGCCGGACTGGATGGAACGGAGATCGCCATTTCCGAGTCCCAGGAGAGGATGGCGGTGGTCGTGGAGCCGAAGGATGAGGAGCGTTTTCTGGCTTACGCGGCTGAGGAGAACCTGGAGGCAGTCTGCGTCGCGGTAGTTACGGAGGTTCCGCGGCTGGTCATGCGCTGGCGGGGAAAGACCATCGTTGATTTAAGCCGCGCCTTCCTGGACACCAACGGCGCCCATCAGGAGGCTGACGTTTCAGTCTCCATCCCGTCGCGCGAGGGGAATCCGTTTACGCGCCGGGAGGCCGGCGATGTGCGGGAGACGTGGATGCGGCTGTTGTCTTCCCTAAATGTTTGCTCTCAGAAGGGCCTGGTGGAGATGTTTGATGGCTCCATCGGCGCGGGAAGCGTATATATGCCTTACGGCGGAAAGTACCAGCTGACGGAAACGCAGTCCATGGTGGCAAAGCTTCCTGTGCCGGAGGGCAGCACCGATACGGTGACCATGATGAGCTACGGCTTCGATCCCTATTTGTCCAGCTGGAGCCCCTATCACGGGGCAGTCTACGCGGTGGTCTCCTCCGTGGCGAGGATCGTGGCTGCCGGCGGCGATTTCTCCAGGATCCGTTTTACCTTCCAGGAGTATTTCCAGCGCATGACCGGCGATCCGTCGCGGTGGAGCCAGCCGTTTTGCGCGCTTTTAGGCGCGTACGAGGCGCAGCTTGGTTTCGGGCTGCCTTCGATCGGCGGCAAGGACTCCATGTCCGGCACGTTTGATGACGCGGCGCACGGTGAGATCAATGTTCCGCCGACGTTAGTCTCCTTCGCGGTGGATGTGGCCAGCAGCAGGACCATCATCACGCCGGAGTTAAAGCATCCGGGAAGCAAGCTGGTGGTCTTTAAGATCCGGAGAAATGCATATGATCTGCCGGATTACGCGCAGTTAATGGACGGCTACGGGAAACTTCATGAGGATATCCGGGCCGGACGGATCCTGTCCGCTTATGCGGTGGAAGGCCATGGCCTGGCTGAAGCGGTCAGCAAGATGGCGTTCGGAAACAAGCTTGGCGTCCGCGTGGAGCATAGCGTCGATCCGCGGGACTTTTTCGCGCCGGACTGGGGTTCCATCCTCTGCGAGGTGGCGGACGGCAAGGTGGGCGAGCTCGCCATTTCCTATACGCTGATCGGTCAGGTGACGGACAGCGGCGTGCTCGAGTACGGCCCGGTATCCATCTCCATGGACGAGGCCATCCATGCCTGGATGAAGACGCTGGAGCCCGTCTTCCCGACGGTCTCCGGTGTGGAGCAGACGCCGGTTGTCCGGGAGGTGTTTAAGGCGGAGCCGGACAGCATCTATGTGTGCGGCCATAAGCTGGCCCAGCCCAGGGTGTTTATTCCGGTATTTCCCGGCACCAACTGCGAGTATGACAGCACAAAGGCCTTTGAGCGGGCCGGCGCGCTGGTTTCCACGAAAGTATTCAGGAACCTTTCTGCCCAGGATATCCGCGATTCGGCGGAAATCTACCGCAAGGAGGTCGGAAAGGCGCAGATCGTGATGTTCCCGGGCGGCTTCTCTGCCGGTGATGAGCCGGAGGGTTCGGCAAAATTCTTTGCCGCGGTCTTCCGAAACAGCGCGATCAAGGAAGCGGTGGAGAAACTGTTAAACGAGCGGGACGGGCTGATGCTCGGCATCTGCAACGGATTCCAGGCGCTGATCAAGCTTGGCCTGGTGCCCGGGGGAAGCATCAGCGAGCAGAGCGCGGATTCGCCCACGCTGGCGATGAATACCATCGGACGTCATGTGTCCAAGATGGTTTATACCAGGGTGGTTTCCAATCGCTCCCCGTGGCTTGCGCTGACGGAACTTGGCGGCGTCTACTGCAATCCGGCTTCTCACGGCGAGGGACGTTTTGTGGCCAGTGACGCGTGGCTTGCGCGTCTGTTTGCCAACGGCCAGGTGGCCACCCAGTATGTGGATGACCGGGGCGAGCCGACCATGGATGAGTTCTGGAATCCCAATGGTTCCTATATGGCGATCGAAGGGATCACCAGTCCGGACGGAAGGATCCTTGGCAAGATGGCGCACGCGGAGCGCCGCGGCGATGCGGTCGCGATCAATATTTACGGCGAGCAGGACATGAAGATCTTTGAAGCAGGTGTACGGTACTTTAAATAGGAAAAACACTGCCATGACCGTGAAAAGACAGAAAAGATGAGGAGATAATTGGTGATGAAAAAGGTTGTGAAATTCGGCGGAAGTTCTTTGGCCAGCGCCAGGCAGTTTAAGAAGGTAGGCGAGATCATCCGTTCAGATAAAGCCAGGAGATATGTAGTGCCTTCCGCGCCGGGAAAGCGAAATGATAAAGATGAGAAGGTGACCGACCTTTTATACCAGTGCTACGATGCTGCGGTAGAGGAGAAGGGCTACAAAAAGATCCTGGAAAAGATCAAAAAGCGGTACGAAGAGATTATCGACGGCCTGGAGATCGATCTGAACCTGGACTACGCGTTTGACCGGATCGAGGCGGATTTTCTGAAAAAGGCCGGCAGGGATTACGCGGCCTCGCGCGGCGAGTACTTAAACGGCATGGTGATGGCGGCTTATCTTGGCTATGAGTTTATCGACGCGGCGGAAGTGGTCTTCTTTGATGAAAAGGGAAATTTTGACGCGGACACCACGGACAGGGAGCTGCGGGAGCGGCTGGAGCGTGTGGAGCGGGCGGTGATCCCCGGATTTTACGGCGTGAAGCCGGACGGCACCATCAAGACCTTTTCCCGGGGCGGTTCCGATGTGACCGGCTCCATCGTGGCGAAAGCGATCCATGCGGATATGTATGAGAACTGGACGGATGTGTCCGGCTTTCTGGTGGCCGATCCGCGGATCGTGAAAAAACCTCAGGTGATCGAGACCATTACCTACAAGGAACTCAGAGAGCTGGCTTACATGGGAGCCAGCGTCCTCCACGAAGACGCGATCTTCCCGGTGCGCAAGGAAGGCATCCCCATCAATATCCGCAATACGAACCGCCCGGAGGATAAAGGCACACTGATCGTGGAGAGCACCTGCCGCAAGCCGCGCTATACCATTACGGGGATCGCCGGAAAGAAAGGCTTCTGCTCCATCAATATCGAAAAAGCGATGATGAACGCAGAGGTTGGGTTTGGGAGAAAGGTGCTGGAGGTGTTTGAGCGCAATGGCATTTCGTTTGAGCATATGCCTTCCGGCATTGACACCATGACCATCCTGGTCCATCAGTCGGAATTTGAAGAGCATGAACAGGCGGTGATCGCCGGGATCCACCGGTCGGTAAATCCGGACTTTGTGGAGATGGAGGCCGATCTGGCGCTGATCGCGGTCGTTGGAAGGGGGATGAAGGCCTCCCGCGGGACGGCCGGCCGGATCTTTTCCGCTCTGGCCCATGCCAGAGTCAATGTCAAGATGATCGATCAGGGTTCCAGTGAACTGAACATTATCATTGGCGTGAAGGACGCTGATTTTGAGACGGCGATCCGGGCAATTTATGATATTTTTGTTATGACGGAAATAAAATAAGATGAGCAGGGTTATTGTAATCGGCGGCGGAGCGGCAGGCATGATGGCTGCCGTTTCTGCTGCTGTGGCGGGTCATCGCGTGGCCTTATATGAAAAAAATGAAAAGCTGGGCAAAAAGGTCTACATCACCGGAAAAGGCCGGTGCAATGTGACTAATGCCTGTGCGGTCGAGGAGCTATTTGACGGGATCGTCACGAACCGGAAGTTTTTATTCAGCAGCTTTTACGGGTTTACCAACGCGGATATGATGGATTTTCTGGAACGTTACGGATGCCGTCTGAAAACCGAGCGGGGAAACCGGGTGTTTCCTGTGTCGGATAAATCCTCCGATGTGATCGCAGCCATGAGCCGGGCTTTGCGGGATACTGGGGTGGACATTCATCTGTGCACGGAGATTGCGGGGCTTTTGATCCGCAAAGACCGGTGCACGGGCGTGCTGATCCGGGGAGAAAACGGCGGCCAAAGCCGTACGGCTGCGGCGGATCACGTGATCGTCGCCACCGGCGGCCTTTCCTATCCGGCCACCGGCTCCACCGGAGACGGTTACGCCTGGGCAAGGGAAAGCGGCCACAACGTGACGGCGCTTCTTCCGGCCCTGGTGCCCTTTACCATAAAAGAAGAGTACGGAAAAGCTCTCCAGGGCCTTTCGCTGAAAAACATCCGGATCACCATCCGAAACGGCAGGAAGGTCCTGTATCAGGAATTCGGTGAGATGCTTTTTACGCATTTCGGTGTCAGCGGGCCGGTGATCCTTTCGGCCAGCAGCCGTGTGGGAAAGGAACTGCAAAGGCATCCGCTGCATCTTTCCATTGATTTAAAACCGGCGTTAAAGCCGGAGCAGCTGGATGAGCGGATCCTCCGGGATTTTGCCGGGGAGCAGAATAAACAGTTTAAAAATTCCCTGTCCAGTCTCCTTCCTGCAAAGATGATCCCGGTCATCGTACAGCGAAGCGGGATCGAACCGGACAAGCCGGTAAACCAGATCACCCGGGAGGAGAGGTTGGGCCTGACGGGTCTTCTAAAGGACTTTACGCTGACCCTGACCGGGCTTCGCGGTTTTAAGGAAGCCATCATCACCCAGGGCGGCGTGTCCGTGAAAGAGATCGATCCCTCCACCATGGGATCAAAGAAAATAAACGGGCTCTCATTTGCCGGCGAAGTGCTGGATCTGGACGCGGTAACCGGCGGGTTTAATCTGCAGATCGCCTGGTCTACGGGATGGGCCGCGGGGGCGGGAGTCCTGTGATGCATACCGGCCCGGCAGGCGTTAGGAGGTAATGATGGAGACGATCATCATCATGATTCTGGGAATTGCGGCTGGCCGTGTTTTTCCGGAAAAATACGGGGGTGTGAATGAAAAACTGCAGCTTTGCTGCACTTTGCTCCTGATCTTTTCTATGGGCGTGGGTCTGGGACAGCGGGAAGGATTCTTTTCGGAAATCGCGTTCCTTGGCGCGCAGAGCTTTCTGTTTTTTCTGGTTCCCACGCTGTTTTCCATTGCGGCAGTCTATTTGCTGACCAGGCGCCTGTTGTCTGAACCCGTAAATCCGGTTATACAGGAAAGCGCGCGGCCCGATGCAGAGACGGAAGAAAAGCAGGATCCGATGGTTTTTATGGCTCTGGCTGCGCTGAACCTCGGGATCGGCAGCGGAGCGCTTCCGGCCGCAGCGCGTTTTCTGGCGCCGCTTGCCGCGCACAGTCAGCAGCTCCTGGCGCTTCTGATGTTTTCGGTCGGCATCAGCGTAGGCCTGCACAGAGGTGTGCTGGAGAAGATCCGCCGGTATCATGTGAAGATTCTGGTGATCCCCGCGGGGATTATCGCCGGGTCGCTGGCCGGTAGCGTTTTGTGCAGCTTCCTGATGGATTATCCGGTCCGTCAGGCGGTGTCCATAGCCAGCGGACTCGGCTGGTACAGCCTCGCTGGCGTGACGATCGGAAACCTGGCCGGGGCAAGGCTTGGGAGCGTCGCTTTTCTGAGCAATCTGATGCGGGAGATCGGCGCGTTTTTTTTGATTCCCTACCTTTCCCGGCATTTGAATTTCTATGCCTGCATCGCTTCGGCGGCGGCTACCAGCGAGGATACAACGCTTCCCATGATGATCCGCTACACGAATGAGGAAACCGTGGTTCTTTCGGTCTTGAACGGGATGATCTGTTCTTTCTGTGTTCCCGTCCTGATCGCTCTTTGCTATTAGAAGGGGCGGCATATACCGGCAGAATGTTCAGCGTGAAGACAAAATATCATAAAATCTGCACAAATTTATTGCGAGATAAAGAAAAATCATGTATAATCCAATCCGTATGAGCGGCGCGCCGCCGTCCATCAAAGGAAAAGCCGCAAGGAGGCATTCCGGTATCAGGGCCGCCTGCCCGGCGGCAGACGTTTGGCGCGCGGCAAAAATCAGGTGGGGAGTGTGTGTATGGTTATTGCGTTGGTTATTTTTCTGATTACGTATGCGCTGATGCTGACGTTTCAGCAGTATCGTCCCTGGATCGCGTTGTTTTCCGCTATCGTTTTTATCATTCTGGGCTATGCGGGCCTGTACGCGCTTACGCTGCCGGCGGCGCTGGCTTCGGTGGATTACAATGTCCTGCTGATGATCGGCGGCACGATGGGGACGGTGACCCTGTTTATTGAGAGCCGGATGCCGGCTCGGCTGGCGGAGCTTCTGATCACCAGGGTGCCGGATGTGAAGTGGGCGGTGACCGCCCTGGCTCTTTTTTCCGGCGTGATCAGCGCGTTTGTGGATAATGTGGCTACGGTTTTGATGGTGGCGCCTGTGGGACTGGCAATCTCCAGGAAACTGAAGATCTCGCCGGTTCCGGTCCTGATCGCCATCGCGGTATCCTCTAATCTTCAGGGAGCGGCGACGCTGGTGGGAGATACGACCAGTATCTTGCTCGGCGGATATGCCGATATGAATTTCCTGGACTTCTTCTGGATGCTGGGGAAGCCGGGCATCTTCTGGGGCGTGGAGCTGGGGGCCCTTGCCTCCCTGATTGCCCTGCTGATCCTGTTTAGAAACGAGACACAGAGGGTTAGCGCTGTGGTGGAAACGGAAGTGACGGATATGATCCCTTCCTATCTGATGATCGCCACCGTATTGCTTTTGATCTGTGCGTCCTTCATCCCGGAGCCGGCCGGGGGCGTCGCGGCTGTGATCTATGAATTACGGAGCGGTCTGATCTGCCTTGCGATCTGTATCGCAGGCGTGGTCTATACCTGTATCCGTACGGGTTCCGGCGCCATCGTGAAAAAAGTGATTCAGGATCTGGACCGGGACACGCTGCTGCTTTTGTTCGGTCTGTTTATGGTGATCGAAGGCATCAAGCAGGCTGGCGTGATCGACGCGGTTGCGCAGCTGTTCTATCAGCTGGCGGGGGACAGTCCTTTCCTTCTGTACACGCTGATTGTATTTGCCTCCGTGGTGCTGTCCGCATTCATTGACAATATCCCCTATGTAGCCACGATGCTTCCGGTGGTGGAGAGCATTTCCTACATACTGGGTGTAGAGCCTTATGTTTTTTACTTTGGCCTTCTGACCGGGGCCACGCTGGGAGGGAACCTGACGCCCATCGGCGCTTCCGCGAACATCGCGGCGATCGGGATCCTGCGAAAGAACGGGGAGACGGTGAAAACCAGAGATTTCCTGCGGATCGGGATCCCCTTTACGATGGCGGCCGTGCTGACCGGGTATATCTATATCTGGCTGGTCTGGGGGATTTGATGTCTGCCGGACCTGCAGGTTCCTGACGATGAACGTATGATGAGCGGCGGTATGTTTGACACCGCTGCTTTTTCCATTTCCAAGGCTGTCCGCATGGATTAAGGGGACGGCATAAAAGAAAAGAGGTAAGCAGATGAAGACGATTTATTACAACGGAAGGGTGTATACCGGAAGTCTCCCCCTGGCGGAGGCATTTATTGAGGAAGACGGTAAGTTTACGTTTGCCGGAACGAGCGAAAAGGCGCTGGAGCAAAAGAGGGACGAAGATCGCCTCATCGATCTGGACGGACGCTTTGTCTGCAGCGGCTTTAATGACAGCCATATGCATCTGCTGGGCTTCGGAAACGCGTTAAATTCCGCGCGGCTGGAATCCCATACCGGAAGTCTCCGGGAGATGCTTGATTGTCTGCGGGAGTTTAAGGAGAGCCGTGTGATCCGGGAGAATACCTGGATCATGGGCAGGGGATGGAACCAGGACTATTTTTCCGACGAAAAGAGGATGCCGGACCGGCATGACTTAGATCAGGTTTCCCGGGATGTGCCGGTGTGCGCGGTAAGGGCCTGCGGGCATTGCCTGGTGGTGAACAGCCGGGCGTTAGAACTTCTCGGCGTAAATGGGGACACGCCGCAGCCGGACGGCGGGCAGATCGGCATGGAAAACGGTCAGCCGGACGGCCGGTTTTTCGATAATGCCATGGATCAGGTCTACGACGCCATTCCGGTTCCGGATAAGGAGGATATCAAGGCGATGCTGGTGGAGGGCTGCCGAGCCCTGAATGCCTGCGGGGTGACCAGCTGCCAGAGTGATGATTACAGCGCTTTCCGGGCGGTTCCCTGGGCGGTGGTCAATGAGGCTTACCGGGAACTTGAGCAGGAAGGCAGGCTTACCGTGCGTGTATATGAGCAGAGCAATTTTACTTCTCTCAGGGAGCTGAAGGCGTTTGTGGAAGCCGGAAACCGGACGGGAACCGGGAGCAGCCGATTCAAGATCGGCCCCCTGAAAATGCTGGGGGACGGCGCGCTGGGCGCCAGAACGGCTTATTTGAGCCGCCCTTATGCGGATGATCCTTCCGCCTGCGGCCTTCCGGTGTTTAGTCAGGAGACGATGGATGAGATGATCGGTTATGCCAACGAACAGGGGATGCAGGTGGCCGTTCACGCGATCGGCGACGCCTGCCTGGATCGGGTGCTTGGCGCCTGTGAGAAGGCATTGGCGGCATGCCCGAGAGAGGATCACCGCCATGGCATCGTTCACTGCCAGATCACCAGGCCGGACCAGCTGAAGAAGATCGCCGCGATGAAGCTTCACGTTTATGCTCAGAGCATCTTCCTGGATTATGACATCCGCATGGTCAGGGCACGGGTAGGAGAAGAGTTAGCCTCTACCAGCTATAGCTGGAAGACCCTGATGAAAGACGGCGTTACGGTCAGCAACGGCACAGACTGCCCGGTCGAGCGGCCGGATGCCCTGGCCGGCATCCAGTGCGCGGTCACAAGGAAGACGCTGAACGGTGACGTAGGACCGTATCTCCCGGAGGAAGCCTTCACGGTTCAGGAGGCCCTGGACAGCTACACGATCGCGGGTGCCAGGGCAAGTTTCGAGGAGGAGTTTAAGGGACGCATCGCGCCGGGCATGGCTGCGGATTTTGTGATCCTGGGGCAGGATCCCTTTGAAACAGAGCCGGAGAAGCTGCGCGAGATCCCTGTGGAAGCGACTTATGTAGGGGGAAGCTGCGTGTACCGGGCGTGACCGGATCCGGCGATCGCGGGTGCTGCCGGGGCGGTGATCTACGCGCTGAAAGCAAAGGAGGAGTAGCTGATGGAGTGGAAAGACGGAAGAACACGCTGTCGCTGGGCCAATCCGGCCAATCCGCGTTATCTTCGGTATCATGATGAAGAGTGGGGAATCCCTCTTTATGATGACCAGCGCCTGTTTGAGCTGCTGATCCTGGAAAATTTTCAGGCGGGCCTTTCCTGGGAATGTGTGCTGAATAAGCGGGAAGAATTCCGCAGGGCGTTCGATGGCTTTGATCTGAACCGGATATGCGCGTTCGATGAGGAAAAGCGCGAAGCGCTGCGCCGGGATCCGGGGATCATCCGCAACCGGCTGAAGATCAAAGCGGCCGTGACGAATGCCAGGGTTTTTCGACGGATACAGCAAGAGTGGGGCAGCTTCGCGCGATACCTCTGGCACTGGACCGATGGACAGGTGATCGCAGAGACGGGACGGACCAGCTCGCCGCTGTCGGATGCCGTGTCGGAGGATCTGAAAAAACGGGGAATGAAATTCGTGGGGACGGTGATCGTCTACTCCTATCTGCAGGCCGCGGGCGTGATCAACGCCCATGAGCCACGGTGTTTTCTGCATCGGTCCGTTTGAAAAATCGGAGACGGAAGGGCAGAGAAAGGGGAAGCGTATGGCATTATATGCGATTGGCGATCTTCATTTATCCTTTTCGGCGGATAAGCCGATGGATGTGTTCGGACCGATATGGAAGAATCATGTAGAACGGATCAGGGAAAACTGGCTTAAGACGGTGAAACCGGAAGACACGGTGGTGATCACGGGGGACCACTCCTGGGGACGGAACCTGGAGGCCAGCAGGCCGGATCTGGAATTTATCGCGGCGCTTCCGGGGCGCAAGATCCTGCTTCGGGGCAATCACGATATGTTCTGGAACGCGAAAAAAACAAAAAGGCTGAATGAAGCGTTTGCCGGCAGGCTGGAATTCCTCCAGAATAATTTCTATGTCTATGAGGACATTGCCCTGGTGGGGACAAAGGGGTACTGCGACGAGGGGCGGGATACGCCGAAGCAGCTGGAAAAGCTGCTCTCCCGGGAGGAGGATCGACTGCGGACTTCCTTTGTGATGGCCCGGGCGGCGGGGTACCGGCGTTTTATCCTGTTTCTCCATTATCCGCCGACCAGCATTGGTGAGAAGGAAAGCCGCTTTACCAGGATGGCTGAAGAATATGGCGCGGAGGCCGTGGTATATTCCCATTGCCATGGCAGGGACCGCTACGGGGACAGCATCCGCGGGTATCGGAACGGGATCGAATATAAACTGGTATCGTCAGACTATCTGCAATTTGTTCCGGAGCGAATCCGGTGAGCTGCCTTCGGTCACGCGTTAGAGAGAAATGAGGCAGGATAAATGGAACAGATATCAATCTTTGATGTGATGGAAGAAAAGGAGCATACGGCGCCCCTTGCCAGCCGGTTAAGACCGGAAACACTGGATGAGTTTGTGGGACAGAAGCAGCTGGTGGGAGAGGGCGCCGTACTGCGCCGTCTCATCGACCGGGATCAGATCCCGTCCATGATCTTCTGGGGTCCTCCCGGCGTGGGAAAGACTACCCTGGCAAGCATCATAGCCCGGACGACACATGCGGAGTTTATCAATTTCAGCGCGGTCACCAGCGGTATCCGTGAGATCAAAGAAGTGATGGCCAGGGCGGAAGATGGACGGCGGATGGGACGCAAGACGGTCCTTTTTGTCGACGAGATCCACCGTTTTAATAAGGCGCAGCAGGACGCCTTCCTTCCCTTTGTGGAAAAAGGGAGCATCACGCTGATCGGCGCGACCACGGAAAATCCTTCGTTTGAGATCAATTCCGCGCTTTTGTCCCGGTGCAAGGTATTCCTGCTGCAGCCCCTTTCACGGGAAGATCTGACTGCCCTTCTTGAGCGGGCGCTGCGAAGTCCCAGGGGATTTGGCCACCTGCAGATCGAGATCGCGGATGAGCTTCTGGCGCAGATCGCTGAATTTGCCAATGGCGATGGGCGCTCCGCGCTGAATACGCTGGAAATGGCCGTGTTAAATGGCCGTATCCAGGAGGACGGGCGCACGGTGGTGACCAGGGAAGTGCTGGCACAGTGCGTCAGCCGGAAATCACTCCTTTATGATAAGAAGGGCGAAGAGCATTATAACCTGATCTCCGCCCTGCACAAATCCATGCGCAACAGCGATCCGGATGCGGCCGTTTACTGGCTGGCGCGGATGCTGGAGGCCGGAGAGGATCCGCTTTATGTCGCCAGGCGGCTGATCCGTTTTGCCAGTGAGGATGTGGGGCTTGCGGATCCGCAGGCCCTTTCTCTGGCGGTAGCGGCTTTTCAGGCATGCCATCTGATCGGGATGCCGGAGTGCAGCGTAAACCTCGCGCAGACGGTGATCTATCTGTCCATGGCGCCGAAATCCAATTCGGCATATGTAGCGTACGAAGCCTGCAGGGAAGACGCGCAGCATACGCTGGCGGAGCCGGTCCCCCTTTTGATACGCAACGCGCCGACAACACTGCTGAAAGAGCTGGATTACGGAAAAGGGTATCAATACGCGCATGACTGCCCGGATCGGATCGCGCGGATGCAGTGCCTCCCGGAAAATCTGAAGGACAGGCAGTATTACCGCCCCACCGGGGAGGGAGCGGAAAAGGAGCTGAAGAAAAAGCTGGAGCAGATCAGACGATGGCGGGAGGGGTAGGTGCCGGAACGTGTTGGCAGGCCGTCCCCTCGGCCGCAAGTAAGCCGGCCAGGATCGTCTGGCCGGCGGTCAATGGTTCATCTTCCGGATCTATTTCAGGATGCGGGGGATATTCCGCTCTTCTAACTTCTTTAAGATCTCCTGGGGATTCCGGAATTTGGCCAGGAAGATCATGGCGGCGATGATGTAGGGCTTATAGCTGGCTTCCTTGTAGAGCGGGTCGCGGTAGCGGTCGAAGACGGAGGCGTCCACTTCGCCGGTCTCGCAGCTTACGCCGCTGATGTCGGCCGGCAGGCAGTGAAGATACAAAGCCTTTCCATCCCTGGTGTTTTTCATCCGTTCTTCCGTGCAGGCCCAGTCCTTATGTTGTGCGTTCTGGGCAAGAAGTTCTTTTTCCAGCGCCTTGATGCCGTCGAAATCGCCCTTTCCGTAAAGGTCGGTCCTCTTTTCCATGGCCGCAAAGGGGGCCCAGCTCTTGGGATAAACGATATCGGCGTCCTTAAAGGCCTCATCCATGGAGTTGACCTTGCGGTAGGAACCGCCGGATGCCGCGGCATTTTTTCTCGCCACTTCCTCCACCTCGGGCATGACCTCGTAGCCCTCGGGATGCGCCAGCACGACATCCATGCCGAAGCGGGTCATCAGGCCGATCACGCCCTGGGGCACGGACAGGGGCTTTCCGTAGGAAGGAGAGTAGGCCCAGGTCATGGCCAGCTTCTTGCCTTTTAACTTTTCCACTCCGCCGAACTCATGGATGATGTGGAGCATGTCGGCCATACACTGGGTGGGATGGTCGATGTCGCACTGGAGGTTTACCAGGGTGGGCTTCTGCTCCAGGATTCCGGCCCGGTTTCCTTCGGTCACCGCGTTTACCACATCATGCATATACTGATTTCCCTTGCCGATGTACATATCGTCGCGGATGCCGATCACGTCAGCCATGAAGGAGATCATATTGGCTGTCTCGCGGACTGTCTCGCCATGGGCGATCTGGGATTTTCCCTCATCCAGGTCCTGCACCGCCAGGCCCAGAAGATTGCAGGCGGAGGTGAAGGAGAAGCGGGTGCGGGTGGAGTTGTCCCGGAACAGGGAAATGCCGAGACCGCTCTCAAATACCCTGGTGGAAATGTTGTGTTCGCGCAGGAAGCGGAGGGCATCCGCCACGGTGAAGACGGCCTCAAGCTCCTCGTCGGTCTTTTCCCAGGTAAGGAAGAAGTCGCCGTTGTACATTTCCCTGAAGTTTAATGCGTTCAGCTTATCGATATAATCCTGAAGGGTTTTCATATGCTTTTATTCTCCTCTGTTTTTCAATCATTCACAGTAAATACTAGGAAGGGCGGCGTAGACTGCGGCGCACCGCACCAGATCATCCTTCCAGGTCTTTTCATTCGGCGCGTGGGCCTGTGCTTCCGCACCGGGGCCGAAGCCGATGCAGGGGATGCCGTTGCGGCCCATGATGGAGACGCCGTTGGTGGAGAAGGTCCACTTATCGGTCAGGGGACGGTCCCTGCGGACAGCCATGGTCTCTTCATTTCCGCAGCGCGCGTCGCCGAACAGTTCCCTGTGGGCCGTTTCCAGCGCTTTTGTCACCTTGTGCTCTTCAGAGATCACCCAGGTGGGGAAGTAACATTCAATGGGGTAGGTCAGCCCGGTATAGGAAGGGCGGGCGTACTCGTACATGGACACTCTGACGTCGGAAGCGTATTTTCTGACGCTGGGGAGAGCGCGGATCTCATCCAGGCAGCTTTCCCAGGTTTCTCCGGCTGTCATGCGGCGGTCAAGAGAGACGGAGCAGGAGTCCGCCACCGCGCAGCGGCTGGGAGAGGTAAAGAAGATCTCGGAGGTGGTCACGGTGCCGCGTCCAAGGAAGCGGGCTTCCTTCCACTGAGGATTGTACTTTTCATCCAGCATCTTTACCAGGCCCTTGATCGCGGTGCCTTCTTCGGCGTCATTTTCGTTCAGGGCGCGGATATCCTGGAGGATATCGGCCATCTTGTAGATGGCATTGTCTCCGCGCTCCGGGGCTGAGCCGTGGCAGGAAACGCCGGACACATCCACACGGATCTCCATCCGCCCCCGCTGTCCGCGGTAGATGCCGCCGTCGGTGGGTTCCGTGGAAACCACAAATTCCGGACGCACCTTGTCTTCGTTGATGATATATTGCCAGCATAAGCCGTCGCAGTCTTCTTCCTGGACGGTGCCGGTCACCAGCACCGTGTACTTATCGCTCAGCAATCCCAGATCTTTCATGATTCGCGCGCCGTATACGGCGGATACGATGCCGCCCAGCTGGTCGGAAGTACCGCGGCCGCCGATCTCCAGGTCATTTTCATATCCCTCGTAAGGGTCGAAGCTCCAGTTGTCCCGGTTCCCGATCCCTACCGTATCGATGTGTGCGTCGAAGGCGATGAGCGTCTTTCCGCTGCCCATGTATCCGAGAATGTTTCCCATGGGGTCGATATCCACACGGTCAAATTCCAGTTTCCGCATTTCCTCGGCGATCCGCCGGATGTGCTCCTTCTCGCCGCAGCTTTCTCCCGGGAAGCGGACGATATCCCGGAGAAAGCGGGTCATGTCCTTTTCGTAGCCTTTCGCGGCCTCTCTGATCTGATTGAAATCCATAGCGTTTTCATCCTTTCTTTCTGTTGGGGACAGGGTGCGGCCTGTCAGCGTTCTTTCCCCTCCCAGACGATGTGTTGATAGCGGACCGGATCGGTGTCTCCTTCAGTGGAAAAGAGAAGTACACGGGAGTCCGCGTCCAGACCGATGGCACCTCGCAGGTCTTTGTATTCTTCCATGGTCATGATGGCGGCCAGAGCGCCGAATGGGGCGGCGCCGGATTCTCCGCTGGTCACCGGGGCATCGCCCTTGATGGGGGCGGCCAGCATCCGCATGCCCTTTACGGCAACCCAGTCCGGGACGGCGATGAATACCCTTGCGTGGTTGCGGAGGATATCCCAGGAGATGGTGTTTGGCTCGCCGCAGGCAAGTCCCGCCATGATGGTGGGCATATCGCCGTCTACGATGCGGGGATCGCCGTCTCCGGCCAGCGCGCCCTTGTACAGGCAGGCCGCCTCATCGGCCTCGACCACGACGACCACAGGCGGATCGTCCGGATAGCGATTGGCAAAGTACCCCTGTACCGCGCCGGCTAAAGAGCCGACACCGGCCTGGATAAAGATATGCGTGGGCCGTTCGCAGCCGAAAGCCGCTAACTGCTCATCGGCTTCCATCGCCATGGTTCCGTAGCCCTGCATGATCCAGGAGGGGATCTCCTCGTAACCGTCCCAGGCGGTATCCTGCACCACGACGCCCCGGGGCGTCTTCTGCGCGGCTGCGGCCGCCATGCGGACGCATTCATCGTAATTGGCTTCCTCGATGGTGGCCTGCGCCCCTTCCTTGCGGATATTTTCAAGCCTGGCCGGGGTGGTGCCCTTCGGCATGTAGATTACCGCTTTCTGGCGGAGTTTGCCGGCTGCCCAGGCTACGCCGCGGCCATGGTTTCCGTCTGTGGCGGTAAAAAAGGTCGCCTGGCCGAATTCCTCCCTGAGGGCGTCTGAAGTAAGGACGGGATAGGGAAGCTGGGAAACATCCCGGCCGGTTTCCTTCGCGATGCAGCGCGCCATGGCAAAGGAGCCGCCCAGTACTTTAAAGGCATTCAGGCCGAAGCGGTAGGACTCATCCTTGACGTATACCGCGCCCAGGCCGAGGTAGCGGGACATTTCCTCCAATTTCCGGAGCGGTGTTTTTTCGTACTGAGGAAAACTTTCATGGAAGGCCCTGGCTTTTCTGACCTCATTCAGAGCCATCACCGAAAGGCGGGCATCATCGGATTTGGGCATATGGTTTTCCACCCATTTGATCTGCTGGTTCATAGCGGGAGATCCTCCTGTTCTGGCGTTTGGGAAACGCCGGTTAAGCGTGCTTTTTTTCGCCGTGCTCGTCGCGGCGGCTGTGATTGTTTACGTCAATGTAGCTGTAAAGGGTAAATTTGGAGATTCCGAAGTATTTGGCGATCTTGTCTCCGGACTTGGTGATCAGGAAGGCGCCGGCATCGTTTAAGAACTGGATCGCCCGGATCTTTTCTTCCTTATTCATCAGGGCGGCCGGCTTGCCGGCCAGCCGTACCGACTGCTCGATCAGCGTATCCAGAAGATCGGTTACATTGGTGACAATGGGCTCCGGACCGGAAGTGCGGGGGAGATTTTCGGTTTCGGTCAGCGCCCGGATCGTATGCTCCAGGGCGATCAGTCCGGTGATGTCATAGTTCACGGACAACAGATAGCAGATCTGTCCGGTTTCGTCCCGAATATACATGGTGCTTGAGCGAAGAATGCGCCCGTCAGAAGTTTTCGTCAGATATCCCAGCTGATCCTGCAGGGTATCCGGGTGATCCTGCAGGGCTTCGGCAGCCTCCAGCACGATCCTGGACGGGCCGTCGCCGGTCTGCCGGTGCGTGACATGTCCGTTTTCGATATAAACGATGGAGCCTTCCAGGCTGCCTGCGGTCAGATCGTGAATGAGGATCTCGCAGTCGGGACCGAATTGCTTCGCAAAGCCGCGGGCGATTTGGATCAGCAGTTCCAGCGGATATTTCATCGTAATTCCTCCTTAATGTGACGATATCCTGCGCCCCCGCCCGTTTCGTACGCCGGCATTCCCCGCGGGATGACCGGGACGGGCATGAGGTGTTTTTCTGGTTCCTCCTGCATCCATCATAGCATAAAAAACGGGAAATGCAAGAGAAAAATACAAAATTTTTTAGACAGTCTCAAAGAAATTGTATTTCTTGCTTGCAATCTGCCCTGTATGGTGATAGTATAGTCTCAAATCGAAAGTTTGCGGATAATACGGCAGAAAATTCAGACAGAGAAAAGAGGAGGGATACGATGATCATTATCGGAAACGGACGTCTGGTGACCCGTGAAGCAGGAGACCCCTTCATCGAAAACGGCGCAGTTGCGACGGACGGTGAAGTGATCGCGAAGGTAGGAAACACGGAGGCGTTAAGGGCGGCATTTCCCGAGGCCCGCTTTGTTGATGCGAGGGGCGGCGTCATCATGCCTGCACTGATCAATACCCATGAGCACATTTACAGCGCCATGGCCAGAGGCTTAAGCATCCGCGGCTATGATCCCCACGGCTTTCTGGATATTCTTGATGGCATGTGGTGGACGATCGACCGCCATCTGACCATGGAGCAGATCCGGCTGAGCGCCATGGCTACGTATATTGACAGCATTAAAAACGGCGTGACCACGGTTTTTGACCATCACGCCAGCTTCGGCTGCATACCGGACAGCCTTTCGGCTATCGCGGAGGCGGCGAAGGTACTGGGAATCCGTACCTGTCTCTGTTATGAGATCTCCGACCGGGACGGGAAGGAAAAGGCCAGGCAGTCTGTGCTGGAGAATGAGCGCTTTATCCGATGCGCCATGGAGGATGATGGCGGGATGATCGCCGGAATGATGGGGATGCATGCGTCGTTTACCATATCCGACGAGACCATGGAGCTGTGCCGGGAGCACTGCCCGGACGGAGCCGGTTATCATATCCATGTAGCGGAAGGCATAGAAGATCTGCTCCACTGCCGGGAACATTACGGGAAGCGGATCCTGGAGCGGCTTAACGATTGGGGCATCCTTGGCCCGAAGACCATTGCCGCCCATTGCATTTACATTGACGGGCATGAGATGGATCTGCTGAAGGAGACGGATACCTGCGTGGTCCACAACCCGGAATCCAATATGGGCAATGCCTGCGGCTGTCCGCCCACCATGGATATCATTCATCACGGCATTGTGACCGGCCTGGGAACGGATGGCTATACGCATGATATGCTGGAATCCTGGAAGGTGGCCAACGTCCTGCACAAGCACCATTTAAAGGACCCGAACGCGGCCTGGAGCGAGGTGCCTAGGATGCTGTTTGAAGGGAACGCAAAGATCGCGGGACGTTATTTTCGCAAGCCGCTTGGCGTGCTGAAAGAAGGCGCGGCGGCCGATGTGATCGTACTGGATTATATTCCCGTGACGCCGATGGACGCGGGAAACATTAACAGCCATATTTTATTCGGTATGAATGGGCGCAGCGTAGTAACGACCATGTGCAACGGAAAGATCCTCATGGAAAACCGGGTGCTGACCGGCATCGATGAGGAGAAAGAACTGGCGGACATCCGTCAGGGAGCAGAACAGCTCTGGAAGAGCATCAACGGATAGGCGCAGCAGCCTGCGGGCAGAAGAAAGGAAGGTATCGTATGGGAGACAGGATGACCCCCATTCCCTTTTCGCATTTGATGGAGTGGATATTGGAGGAACATGAAAAAGGCAGTGTGTTTGGTGTATCCAGACCATTCATGGCGGCGAACTGTCCGACGCGGCGGATATTCGGCCGGAAACTGGAGACGCCCTTCGGCCCGGCGGCCGGGCCGCATACGCAGCTGGCGCAGAATATCGCGGCCGCTTATTACGCCGGGAGCCGTTTTTTTGAGCTTAAGACGGTTCAGGTGATCGACGGCGAGGACCTGCCGGTGGCCAAGCCCTGCATTAGAGCGGATGATGAGTGCTATAACGTGGAGTGGTCGACGGAACTTAGGGTGCCTCAGGCTTTTGATGAGTACGTGAAAGCATGGTTTTTGTGCCAGGTGATGGCCAGGGAGTTCGGTCTGGGCGCTATGGACGGGTTCCAGTTCAATATGAGCGTGGGCTATGATCTGGAGGGGATCCGGACGGAGAAGGTGGACCGCTTTATCGAGGGGATGCGCGACGCGTCCCGGACAGCCATTTTCCGGGAATGCAGAGCGTGGCTTCTGGAGAACATCGACCGGTTTACGAAGCTGACGGAGGAAGACGTCCTGGGGATCCCGGCAGAGATCTGCAACAGCGTGACCCTCTCTACTCTTCACGGATGTCCGCCGGAAGAGATCGAGCGGATCGCGGCGTACCTCCTGACGGAAAAGGGGCTCCATACCTTTATCAAATGCAATCCTACTCTTTTGGGCTACGCGTATGCCCGGAAAATCCTGGATGCGATGGGCTATGACTATGTGGCCTTCGGAGACTTCCATTTCCGGGACGATCTGCAGTATGCTGATGCGGTTCCCATGCTGAATCGCCTCATGGCGCTGGCCGGGGAACGGGGACTGGAGTTTGGCGTAAAGATCACCAATACGTTCCCCGTCGACATCAAGGCGGGGGAGCTTCCCGGGACCGAGATGTACATGTCGGGAAAGTCCCTCTATGCCCTGTCCATGTCCGTGGCGGAGAAGCTTTCCCGGGATTTTGGCGGAGTGCTGCGGATCTCGTATTCCGGCGGCGCGGACGCGCTGAATATCGCGGATATCGTGGACGCGGGGATCTGGCCGGTGACGATGGCCACCACCCTGTTAAAGCCGGGCGGCTATCAGCGTCTCTCGCAGATCGGCGGGATCTTCGCCGGTCGGCCGGCGGCGGACTTTACGGGCGTGGATGTGGAGAAGGTGAGCGGTCTGGTGCGGGCGGTGAAGACGAATCCTTATCATGTTAAGGCAGCCAGGCAGCTTCCTTCCAGGAAGATGAAGAGGCAGGTGCCGCTGGTGGACTGCTTTATCGCGCCCTGCATGGAAGGATGTCCCATTCATCAGGATATTACGGCTTACCTTGCGCTGGTGGGCGAGGAACGGTACGAAGAGGCGCTCCGGGTGATCACCGAAAAGAACCCGCTTCCCTTTACGACAGGGACCATCTGCGCGCACAGCTGCATGAGCAAGTGCACCCGGAATTTCTATGAAGATCCGGTCAATATCCGCAGAGAGAAGCTGCGCGCGGCGGAGGGCGGATACGCGGCGCTGTTATCCGGCATGACGAAGCCGGAAGAAAACGGAAAGAAAGCGGCGGTCGTGGGCGGCGGCCCGGCCGGGCTTTCCGCGGCTTACTTTCTGGCCCGCGCCGGTTTCGCGGTAAGCCTGTTTGAAAAAGAAGAGAAGGCCGGCGGCGTTCCCGTGTCGGTGATCCCGGACTTTCGCATCCGTCCGGAGGCGGTGGAAAAGGATGTGGCGTTAGTGAAGGCCATGGGCGCTGCCATTTATACCGGCGTGGAGATCCGGGATCTTCGGGCGTTAAAGAGCCGGTATGACGCGGTAGTGGCGGCCGTGGGCGCCTGCGAGCCGGGAAAGCTGCGCCTGGAAAAGGGAGAGGCGGTCAATGCCCTGGATTTCCTTCGTGAATATAAAGCGACGAAAGGGGAGATTTCCCCGGGAAGGCATGTGGTGGTCATCGGCGGCGGAAATACGGCCATGGACACGGCCAGGGCGGCGAAACGCAGCCGGGGCGTGGAAACGGTTTCTCTGGTTTACCGGCGTACCAGGCGGTATATGCCGGCGGACGAGGAAGAACTGCGGATGGCGATGGAGGACGGCGTGGAGTTTGCCGAACTGTTATCGCCGGTGGCTTTGGAAGACGGGTTCTTATCCTGCCGGAAGATGACGCTTGGGGATTATGAGGCCGGAGGCAGGCGAAGCGTGACGGAGACCGATGCGATCGTGAAGATCCCGGCCGATGTGGTGATCGCCGCGGTGGGTGAGAAGGTGCCAACCGGGTTTTATGAGGAGAACGGGCTCGCCGTGGATGCGCGGGGCCGGGCCGTGGTGGATCCGGATACGCTGGAGAGCAGCGTGCCGGGGATCTATGTGGCAGGCGACGGCGCGCGGGGCCCGGCTACCGTGGCAGAAGGGATCCGGGACGGAAAGAAGGCGGCGGAAGCCATCGCGGGACGTCTGCTGGCAGAGGATATGGTCAGCTGCGGAGAGCGCAGCGCCATCCTGGAAAAGAAAGGCAGGCTGGTGAGCGAGAGCCGGAAGCCGGAGAGCAGCCGCTGCCTGGCCTGTTCGTCCGTCTGTGAAAACTGCGCGGATGTCTGTCCCAACCGGGCGAACATTTCCCTCTGTGTTCCGGAAAGACCCATGCGCCAGATCATCCACGTGGATTATCTGTGCAACGAATGTGGAAACTGCAGCAGTTTCTGCCCTTACGACAGCGCGCCGTATCGGGACAAATTGACCCTGTTTGCCAATGTAGCGGATATGGAAAACAGCAGGAATCAGGGATTTGCCGTGCCGGATGAAGAAGGGCGGATCCGCGTGCGTCTTCTGGGCGAAACGGTGGATTACCGCTGCGGTGAGAGGTGCGAGTCCATTCCGGAAGGCATCCGGCAGATAATCGATACCGTGGTCAGGGATTATCCGTATCTTCTATACCGCGGATAAAGAAAAAGGGCGGTGGATATGGCAAGAAAGAAGTCAAAAAAGGTGGTATTCGCATTTGCCGGCACCGCCCAGGCCCTCTATATGGAGCAGTGCGCGGGAAAGGACCATGCCCCCGGGCGCATGATCCCGCTGCCAAGGGAGATCTCGGCAGAGTGCGGAATGGCCTGGTGCGCGCCGGTACAGGCAAGGGAGTCGCTGATGCAGATGGCCGAGAACTATGGGGTGGAAGTGGAGGGTGTGTATGAACTCCTTTTGTAAGGTGTGGATCAATGGACAAGAAGTGCGCGTGGATCCGGAGAGAACCCTTCTGGATGTACTCCGCCGGGACTGCGGGTGCAAATCCGTCAAAGACGGCTGCAGCGAGGGCGCCTGCGGCACCTGTACGGTCCTGATCGACGGAAAGGCCGTAAAAGCCTGCGTACAGAAGATGAAGAGGCTGGAGGGAAAGCGGATCCTTACGGTAGAGGGCTTTTCCGACCGGGAAAAAGAGGTCTATGCTTATGCTTTCGGCCAGGCCGGAGCGGTCCAGTGCGGATTCTGCATCCCCGGCATGGTCATCTGCGCCAAAGCGCTGCTGGATGAAAAGCCCGCGCCGAATCGGGCGGAGATCGCGTTTGCCATCCGGAATAATTACTGCCGGTGCACCGGATACAAAAAGATCATTGACGCCATCGAGCTGGCGGGTCGGATCTTACGGGAAGATCTTTCCGTTGCGGAACTGAAGGCCGGGGAAACGGATAAGGTCCGCGTGGGCGATGCCATCCGGCGCATCGACGCGGAAGCCAAGGTGCTGGGGACAGGCGAATACGTGGATGATGTGGAGATCCCCGGCATGATCTTCGCGAGCGCAGTGCGCAGCCGCTATCCCAGAGCCAGGGTGCTGGCTATCCGCACAGAAGCGGCAAAGGCGCTTCCCGGCGTGGTCTGCGTGCTGACCGCAAAGGACATCCCCGGACAGAACAAGGTGGGGCATCTGAAGCAGGACTGGGACACCATGATCGCCGTGGGCGATGTGACCCGCTACCTGGGCGATGCCATCGCCATCGTGGCGGCGGAGTCCATGGAGATCCTGGAACAGGCGAAAGCCCTGGTGGAAGTAGAGTATGAGGAACTGACGCCCATGACCTGCCCGGCGGACAGCCTGGCGGAAGGGGCGCCTCTTCTGCATCAGGACGGAAATATCTTAAGCCGGGAGCATCTGGTGCGGGGAAACGCGGATGAGGTAATCGCCAAGTCGCGCTATCAAGTGACCCGCCACTACGAGACGCCGTGGACAGAGCATGCTTTCCTGGAGCCGGAGGCAGCCGTTGCCTTTCCCCTGGATGACGGGGTTTTTATCTATTCTTCCGATCAGGGGACGTATGATACCCGCCATGAGACGTCGCTCCTTCTTGGACTTGCGCCGGAGAAGGTGGTCGTAGAGAATAAGCTGGTCGGCGGCGGCTTTGGCGGAAAAGAGGATGTGACGGTGCAGCACCACGCGGCCCTGGTCGCTTATCTGACGAAGCGGCCGGTGAAGTGCAAGCTGACCAGAAAAGAAAGCATCCTGGTCCATCCCAAACGGCATCCCATGAGTATTGATATGACGACAGCCTGCGACGAGAACGGCAGGCTGACCGCCATGAAGGCGGTGGTGGTGGCGGATACCGGCGCTTACGCGTCCCTGGGCGGCCCTGTCCTTCAGCGAGCCTGCACGCACGCGGCCGGACCGTATCATTATCAGGTGATCGACATCGACGGGATGGCGGTTTACACGAACAATCCGCCGGCCGGGGCCTTCCGTGGCTTCGGGGTGACCCAGACCTGCTTTGCCACGGAATGCAATCTTAACCTTCTGGCGGAGATGGTGGGGATCAGCCCATGGGAATTCCGCTACCGCAATGCCATCCGCCCGGGCCAGGTGCTGCCGAACGGCCAGATCGCCGACGCATCCACCGGGCTTGCGGAGACGCTGGAGCGCGTGAAGGCAATTTATGAGAGCAGTCCCTTCGCGGGGATCGCCTGCGCGATGAAGAATGCCGGCGTCGGCGTGGGCCTCCCGGATACGGGCAGGGTGCGTCTTCTGGTGGAGGGCGGAAAGGTCCATATCCATACCGGCGCTTCGGGCATCGGCCAGGGCATGGGCACGGTGCTGACCCAGATCGTCTGCCAGGCGCTGGATGAAGGGATGGGGCGGGTGGAATACCATCAGCCGAATACGGCCATGGCCCCGGATTCCGGCACGACCTCCGGTTCCCGGCAGACGCTGGTGACCGGCGAGGCGGCCAGGAGGGCGGCAGAAGAGCTGAAGGCCCTTCTGGATGAGGCAGGAGGCGACTGGGAGGCGCTGGAGGGCCGGGAGGTATACGGCGAATATCTGGCAAAGACGGACAGGATGGGCGCGCCGGTCCCCAATCCGGTATCCCATGTGGCGTATGGCTACGCGACGCAGGTCTGCATCCTCAATGAAGACGGGACGGTGCAGAAGGTTGTGGCTGCCCATGATGTGGGCAGGGCGGTAAACCCCAAAAGCGTGGAGGGACAGATCGAGGGCGGCGTCGTCATGGGACTCGGCTATGCCCTGACGGAGCAGTATCCGATCAAAAACTGCGTCCCTACGGCCAGGTTCGGCACCCTGGGGCTTTTCCGGGCAGATAAAACACCGGATGTGGAGAGCATTATTGTGGAAAAGCCGGGCATCGGCCAGGCTTACGGTGCGATCGGCGTGGGCGAGATCACCTCGATCCCCACGGCGCCGGCGGTCCAGGGAGCGTATTACCGCTGGAACGGCGTGTTCCAGACGGCGCTGCCGTTAGAAGGGACGCCGTACAGCAGGAAACGTTGATGCCTGCCGGGGGATGAAGGCCCGCAGCCGGGCTGCAAAGAAGGAAAGAAAGCAGGAGGCCAAAAGAGTGAAGAGGATCATAAAAGGCGGCCGGGTGGTTTCCTCACAGGGGGTGAGGAAGGCGGATATCCGGATCGAGGATGGGATCATAAAAGAAGTGGGCGAGATCGACGGGCAGTTTTTCACGGAGGACTGCCAGGTGACGGATGCGTCCGGGATGCTCATTTTCCCCGGATTTATTGACGTGCATACTCATTTTGATCTGCATGTAGCCGGGACGGTGACCGCGGATGATTTTTATACGGGGACGAAGGCGGCCGTGCGCGGAGGGACGACCACGATCGTCGATTTCGCGACGCAGTATCCGGGTGAGACCCTGATGGAAGGGCTTTCCAACTGGCATCAGAAAGCCGATGGGAAATGCTCATGCGACTACGGTTTCCACATGTCCATCACGGACTGGAAGCCGGAAACAAGCAGGGAGATCGACCGGATGATGGAGGAGGGCGTCAGTACCTTCAAGCTTTACATGACGTACGATACCCGGGTGGATGACAGGACCATTTACCAGATCTTAAGGCGCCTGGATGAAGCGGGCGGGATGACGGGCGTCCACTGTGAAAACAGCGGGCTGATCGAGGCTTTGCAGGAAGAAGCGGTAAGCCGGGGCAAAATGGGCGTTTCCAGCCATCCGGCGACCCGTCCTGCCGGGGCGGAGGCGGAGGCCATTTCCCGTCTCCTCCGTCTGGCGGAGGCGGCGGACGCGCCAGTGATGGTCGTGCACCTGACCTGCGAGGAGGGCCTGAAGGAGATCCGCAGGGCAAGGGAGAGGGGACAGGTCGTCTACGCCGAGACCTGTCCGCAGTATCTGCTGATGGACGAGGGTCTTTACGCGCTGCCCGGTTTCGAGGGGGCGCGGTATGTGGTCGCGCCGCCGCTCAGGACGAAGCGGGACCGGGAGGCTTTGTGGGAAGCGCTGGCGGCCGGAGAGATCCAGACCGTCTCCACGGATCACTGCAGCTTTACTCTGGAGCAGAAGCGCCTGGGCGAGGCGGATTTCCGCAGGATCCCCGGCGGGATGCCGGGTGTGGAGACCCGGGGGATCCTTATGTACAGCGAGGGTGTGGCCGCCGGGCGGATCGGGCCGGAGGATATGTGCAGGCTGCTGGCGGAAAATCCGGCCAGGCTGTACGGCATGTATCCGGAAAAGGGGGTGATCCGTCCGGGAAGCCAGGCGGATCTGGTGATCCTGGATCCGGAAGCGGAGGGGGTGATCCGCGGGGTGGATCAGCTCCAGAATGTGGACTACGCGCCGTTTGAGGGGCTTAAGGTCAGGGGACAGATCCGGCAGGTATATCTGCGGGGAGAGCTGGTCGTGGAAAACGGAGAGCTGATCCGGGAGCTGTCCGGAAGATATATTGCGAGGAAAGAGCCGTCGGTGCCGGCAGCGTTCCGGAAAAACCCGGCCGGGCGGCTGCCCGGGACGGACAGCTCCGAAAACAGGAGCAGAAAGGAGACGATCGGATGAGCGGGGAGAAGATCACATTCTGCCGGGGCGGAGGCTGCACGGCCAAACTGGGGCCTGCGGCGTTAAACCGGGTCCTTCAGAAGCTGCCGAAGCCGGAGGATCCGAATCTTCTGGTGGGGTTTGGCGGCTGTGACGACGGGGCAGTATACCGGCTGACAGACGATCTGGCAATCGTGCAGACACTGGACTTCTTTCCGCCGATGGTGGAAGATCCTCACCTGTTCGGACAGATCGCGGCGGCCAATGCGCTCAGTGATGTGTATGCCATGGGCGGCGACGTAAAGACGGCGCTGAATATCGTCTGCTTCCCGGAGACGATGGATCTGAATATTCTGGGTGATATCCTGCTGGGCGGGAGCGAGAAGGTGCGGGAGGCCGGCGGCGTCCTGGCCGGCGGACATTCGATCGCGGATGCGGACGTAAAATACGGCCTTTCCGTGACGGGGACTGTCCATCCGGAACGGATCTGGAGCAACGAAGGCTGCCGGGAGGGCGATGTGCTGATCCTGACCAAACCGCTGGGCGTCGGGTTAGTGTGTACGGCCGCGCGGATGGCGGCGGCGAGGGACGCGGATATGGAGCTGGCGGTCCGTTCCATGACCACGCTGAATAAATACGGAGCCGAAGTGCTGAAACAATACCGCGTCCACGGATGCACGGATGTGACCGGATTCGGTTTCCTGGCGCATCTGTGTGAGATGGTCGGCGACCGGTACACCGCTTTTGTGGATCAGGCGGGCATTCCGCTGATTCCCGGCTGCCCGGATTACGCAGAAGGGTTCTATCTGACCGCGGCCGGGCAGCGCAACCGCAACCATGTGCAGCAGAAGGTGGAATTTAGGGCGGTTTCTTTTGCGATGGAAGAGATCCTCTTTGACCCGCAGACCTCCGGCGGCCTCCTGGCCAGTGTGGACGCGCAGGACGGCCCGGCAGCGATCGCGCAGATCCGGAAGCTGGGGCTTCCCTGCGGGATCGTCGGACGGATCGGGAAGAGGGAAGGTAACCTGGCCGTGATCGTCCGGTAGGTGAAAGGATCGCGGAAAAAGGGAGAGGGCGGGCAGCGCGTCTGCCCGCGCCATACGAGAAAGGATGTGTACGATGAACGAGAAAGAGGCAATGATCCGGTTAGATAAAAGAGGTTGTCCCTGCCCGATCCCCGTGGTCGAGGCGAAGAAGGCCCTGGAGTCGGCAGAGGCCGGGACCTGGGTGGAGATTTTGGTGGATAATGCCATTGCTGTGCAGAATCTGCAGAAGCTAGCTTCACATAAAGGCCTCAGGGCGGAGGAAGAGAAACGCGGCGAACAGGAGTACGCGGTGCGGATCTTCGCTTCCGGCGGCAGGGAGGAAACCGGGAAGACGCCGGAAAACGGAAAAACGGAGGAGACCGTTTCCGGCGGCGGTCTTACGGAGGCGGAAGGCGGCCGGCCGGCGGATACGGCGGCCGATGAAGATGTCCCCATCAAAAAGGGGATGATCCTGGTCGTGGGGTCGGATCAGATGGGTCAGGGAGATGAAGAATTAGGACATATCCTGATGAAATCCTTTCTCTATGCGGTGAGCCGGCAGGATTCCCTTCCGGAGGCTGTCCTTTTCTTTAACGGCGGCGCCAGGCTTTCCTGCGCGGGTTCGGCGTGCCTTGAGGATCTGCGGGAGATGGAACAGGCGGGCTGTCAGATCCTTACCTGCGGCACCTGCCTGGATTTTTACGGGCTCAGGGAGAAACTGGCCGTAGGTCAGGTGACAAATATGTACGAGATCGTCGAGCGGATGGCGGCAGCCGGAAAGACGATCCGGCCTTAAGCCGGGCGGACCGCAAAAAAGCGGGAGTGCCGGAAAAAGACTGCCGGTGAAATGGACCGGCAAAAAACAGGAGAAAACAGGAAATGGCGAATCGAAGAGAACAGCTGGTCATCGTCCGGGGCGCCGGAGATATCGCTACGGGAACCATACACCGCCTCCGCCGGTGCGGGTACCCGGTGCTGGCACTGGAGACCGGGTATCCTACGGCAATTCGGCGGCATGTGGCCTTTTCTGAGGCGGTTTATGACGGGACGAGCGAGGTAGAGGGGATGATGTGCGTCCGGGTGAAGGATCTTGCGCAGGCACGCAAGATCATGGAAGAGGGGGACGTGCCCCTGATGGTGGATCCGGATTGCGCCGTGTTGAAGGAGGTCCGCCCCTGGGCCCTGGTTGACGCCATTTTAGCCAAGCGAAACCTGGGGACGACCAGACAGATGGCGGATAAGACCATCGCTCTCGGGCCGGGATTTTGTGCCGGACGGGATGTGGATCTGGTGGTGGAGACCATGCGGGGCCATGACCTTGGCCGTCTCATCGGAAACGGCGAGGCCCGGGCCAATACCGGCGTACCAGGCATCATTGCCGGATACGGAAAGGAGAGGGTGATCCACAGCCCGGCAGGGGGGATCCTCCTTAACAGGGTACAGATCGGCGACCAGGTCAAGAAGGGCCAGCCCATAGCCGTCATTGTGACCGGGCAGGGAGAAGTGGCGGTGGAGGCGACGCTGGACGGACTGGTCCGCGGGTTGATCCGGCCGGGCTTTCCGGTGACAAAAGGGCTTAAGATCGCCGACATCGACCCGCGGGTGAGCGAGTTTGCCAACTGCTTTACCATATCGGATAAAGCCAGATGCATCGCCGGTTCGGTGCTGGAGGGACTTCTCTATCTGGAGGCAAAACAGGAATGGACATGATCTATCTGGACAGCAGCGCCACAAGCTTTTACCGGCCGCCACAGGTGGCTGAGGCCGTGGCTGAGGCGATCCGGACCATGGGAAACTGCGGGCGCGGCGTCCATCAGGCGGCTATGGAGAGCGCCCGCGTGATCTTCGCGGCCAGACAGCTGGCTGACCGGCTGTTTGACGGCTATGGGCCGGACCGGACTGCGTTTACGGCGAACGCCACAGCGAGCCTGAATATCGCGATCAAGGGCCTGTTCGGTCCGGGCGACCGTGTGGTTACCACGGTCCTGGAGCATAACAGCGTCCTTCGGCCGCTCTATGAGCTGGAGCAGGCGGGGACGACGGTGGTACGGGTCGGCTGTGAGGGAGAGCGGGGATGCCTGGATATGGAAGCGCTGCGCCGGACGATCCGGCCGGGGGTAAAGGGCGTGGTGGTGAGCCACGCTTCGAATCTGACAGGGAATGTGCAGGATATCCGGACCATCGGGAAATGGTGCCGCCAGGCAGGCGCGTGGTTTGTGGTGGATGCTTCCCAGAGCGCGGGCATCCTTCCGATCTCGATGAAGGAAGATCAGATCGATGTGCTGTGCTTTACCGGTCATAAGGGCCTTTTGGGGCCACAGGGGACCGGAGGGCTCTGCGTGCGCAAGGGCCTTTCCATCCGGCCGCTTCTGACCGGGGGGAGCGGCATTAAGACGTATTCCCGGACACATCCCGCCGTCATGCCGGAAGCCTTGGAGGCCGGCACCCTGAATGGTCACGGCATCGCGGGGCTTCGGGCGGCGCTTTCCTGGCTTGAGGCAAACGGCGGGCCAGAGGAGTCCTGCCGGATAGAGCGGGAGCTGGCGGATGCCTTTTATGAAAGAGTGAGAGAGATTCCGGGAATCCGGCTTTACGGTGATCTGGAAGCGGAAGTGCGCGTGCCCATTGTCACCGTCAATCTGGGGGATGCGGATTCCGGAGAAGTCAGCGACTGGCTGGCCCGGGAGCATGGGATCTATACCCGCTCCGGCGGACACTGCGCTCCGCTGATGCACGAAGCCCTGGGGACCGGGGATCAGGGAGCGGTACGCTTCAGCTTCAGCCGGTTCAACACCATGGAGCAGGTGGAAAGGGCGGCGCGGGCCCTGCGCCGCTTCAACGGGGGAACAGATAAGCGAAATGAAGCGGGGAGATCAGGAAGAACAGGAGGTATGGCGTGATGAAGATCAGCAAGGTGCAGCTTACCGGGATTACGGATCAGACGGAGCAGCCCTATGAAAAGGAACACCGGAAGATTTCCAGGATGGCGGCAGCGGAGGGGATGGTGCTGCTGAAAAATGAAAATCAGGTTCTTCCCTTGCCGAAAGGAAAGAAGATCGCGCTTTACGGGGCCGGCGCTTCGCATATGGTAAAGGGCGGGACGGGCTCCGGCGATGTAAACGAGCGTGCTGTAGTGGGGATCTGCCAGGGCCTTGAGGAGGCCGGGTATGAGATCACCACAAAGGACTGGATCAGGGCGTACGATCAGATCTACCGCCAGGCCAGGGAAAGCTGGAGAGAGGAGATCTGGAAAAAGATGGATGCTCTGGAAGAAGGCGGCCGCTCGGACGACATGTTCGGCGCGTACAGCACGACACCCTTTGCGCTCCCGGCCGGACCGGTGCCGGAAAAGACCGAAGCAGACACGGCCATCTATGTGCTCAGCCGGATCGCCGGGGAGGGAGCGGATCGGTGGAACCGGGCGGGCGACTACCAGCTTTCGGAGGAAGAAGAGCAGATCCTGCAGGCCATCTGCAGGGATCATGCCCATGTGATTGTCCTGATCAACACGGGCAGCCAGGTGGAGCTTTCCTTCATGGACGCATTTGCGCATATCGACGGCCTGTTATATATCGTACAGCCCGGCATGGAGGGCGGCCGCGCCGTGGCGGACGTGCTGTCGGGCAAGGTAACGCCAGGCGGAAAGCTGACCGATTCCTGGGCCTGCGATTACGGCGATTATCCCAGCGCCGCTTCCTTCTCCCATAACAACGGAAACGTTGAGCAGGAACGGTACGAAGAGGGGATCTACGTTGGCTACCGGTATTTTGATACCTTCCAGGTGCCGGTGCGATACGGCTTTGGTTATGGCCTTTCCTATACGACATTTTCTCTCAGGGTCATGGGGATAGAGCATTTTGATCTGGGAACGGATCATCCGGAGATCGGGGTGAAGGTGCAGGTGACCAATGTAGGGAGCCGTTTCTCCGGCCGGGAAGTGGTGCAGGTGTACGTATCCTGCCCGCAGGGGAAGCTGGCGAAAGAATACCGCCGCCTGGCCGGTTTTAAAAAGACCCGGCTTCTGGCGCCCGGTGAGATGGAAGAGGTAGTGGTCCGTTTTCCCCTGGCCGGACTGTCTTCCTATCAGGAAAGCCTTCCCGGATGGGTGCTGGAGGAAGGAACCTACGGGATCTTTACGGGAAACAGCCTGGATTCCGCTGCGTTCTGCGGCTCACTGGCGCTGCCGCAGGAAATCATCCTGGAGAGGACCAGATCCATTTGTCCTGTCAGGGAGCCGCTTTGCGAGATCAGTCCCGACGCGGAGATGATCCGGAAAAGAAGAGATGCATGGGAGACAGGAGAGTACCCCGTCATCCATATCCAGGCATCCGATGTGATCGGAAAGACTGACGTCTACGGCGACGGCGTAGACGGGATCTCCGACAAAGCCAGGGAATTTGTGGATGGGCTTTCCCTGGAGCAGCTTATTCTTCTGGCGACGGGCGATCCCGGGAAAGGCCAGGGGAGCAATCTGGGAAGCTCCGGATTTTCCGTTCCGGGTTCGGCGGCGCAGACCAGCTCCTGCGCCGAGAAAGACGGGCTTGCCTCCATCGTCCTGGCGGACGGCCCGGCAGGGCTGCGGCTCAGCCGCTGGTATCCGGTAAAGGACGGAAGTGCGGAAAGCCTGCCCTTTGAAATGGCGCTGGAAAATGGCTTTTTATGCAGAGAAAAGATGAAACCGGACGGTGAGATCCGCTACCAGTACTGTACGGCATTCCCGGTCGGCACGCTCCTGGCGCAGACCTGGGATCCGCAGATCCTGCGTCAGGTAGGCGAAGCCGTGGCGGAGGAGATGGACCGCTTCCAGATCACCCTGTGGCTGGCGCCCGGCATGAATATACACCGAAATCCTCTGTGCGGAAGAAATTTTGAGTATTACTCTGAGGATCCCTACCTTACCGGCATGATGGCAGCAGCCATAACGGAGGGTGTCCAGAGCAGGAAGGGCTGCGGCGTGACGATCAAGCACTTCGCCTGCAATAACCAGGAGGATAACCGCAAGGGATCGGATTCCATCGTGTCGGAGAGGACGCTGCGGGAGATTTACCTGAAGGGATTTGAGATTGCTGTCAGAAAGGCCCGTCCCATGGCGCTGATGACCAGCTACAATCGGATCAACGGCGTTCACGCGGCCAACAGTTTTGATCTGTGTACCATGGCGGCCAGGTGTGAGTGGGGATTTGACGGCGTGATCATGACGGACTGGACGACCACCCATGATGGACCCTGGTGCACCGCGTCAGGCTGCATGCGGGCGGGAAATGATCTGGTCATGCCGGGCATCCCGCAGGATCATGAGAACATGCGCCGGGAGCTTGCTGAGGGAACCCTTACGCAACAGGAGCTTAAGCGGAGTATCGGTCATCTCGCCGATGTGGTGTTCCGGTCGAACCGGTATGAGGGGTGAGGACGCCGCGGACCGGATAATGGCAGGAACAGCAGGAGAAATAAAGGAGGATTCCATGAGGGAAATTGCGGCATCACAGATCACGGATGTGGTTGAACGGCTGTGCGTCGAGGCCTGCCTGTATCTGCCGGAAGACGTAAAGGCGGCGATCCGGCAGTACAGAGAAGAAGAGGACTGGGCGATTGCCCGGGGCGTTTTGGATAACATCATCGAAAACTTCACGATCGCCGGGCAGGAGCAGGTGCCCATCTGTCAGGATACGGGGATGGCCTGTGTGTTTCTGGAGATCGGACAGGATGTGCATATCGCCGGGGGGAGTCTGCGTGAAGCGGTGGATGAAGGCGTGCGCAGAGGCTATACAAACGGCTATCTGCGCAAATCCGTGGTCCGTGATCCGGTGCGCCGGGGAAACACGGGGGATAATACACCGGCCATGCTTTATGTCGAGATCGTGCCGGGGGAGAAGATCCGCGTTACGGTGGCGCCGAAGGGCTTTGGGAGCGAGAACATGAGCGCCGTGCGGATGTTCAAGCCATCGGCCGGTATCGAGGGCATCAAGGACTTTATCCTGGAAACGGTGGAGGCGGCGGGACCGAACCCCTGTCCACCCATCGTTATCGGCGTGGGGATCGGCGGCACTTTTGATAAGGCTGCCCTTCTGGCCAAGAAGGCGCTTTTGCGAAAACTGGGATCAAGAAACCCGGATCCCTATTACGCCGCGCTGGAGGAAGAGATGCTTAAGAAGGTGAACCGTCTGGGCATCGGACCGCAGGGCTTTGGCGGGCGGACGACGGCCATCGGCTTAAATATCGAGACGATGCCCACCCATATCGCGGGAATGCCCTGCGCCATCAACATTAGCTGCCATGTGACACGGCATAAGACGGAGGTGATATAAATGGCGAGACGGATCCGGCTTCCTCTGACCAGGGAACTGGCCCGGACCCTTCATGCGGGAGATCAGGTGCTTTTATCCGGAACGATCTACACTTCGCGGGATGCGGGTCATAAGCGGATGTGCGAAGCGCTGGCGCGCGGCGAGGCGCTGCCTTTTGATGCCGAGGATGCCACCATTTATTACGTTGGCCCCACGCCGGCGAAGCCGGGACAGGTCATCGGCTCCGCAGGCCCCACGACCAGCGGGCGGATGGATGCTTACGCTCCGCGGATGATGGAGGCGGGAGCGAGGGGGATGATCGGGAAAGGCGCCAGGCTTCCGGAAGTGATCGACGCCATCCGGACATATGAAGGCGTCTATTTCGGCGCCATCGGCGGAGCAGGAGCGCTTCTGGCCAAAACCATCAAAAAATGTGAGCTAGTCGCCTACGAAGATCTGGGTGCGGAGGCCCTGCGCAGGCTGGAAGTGGAGGACATGCCGTTGGTGGTCATCATCGACAGCCAGGGGAATAATCTGTATGAACAGGGGCGCGGGGAGTATCTGCGGCAGAGGAAGGATGGTTAACCGGCGCGTCCCGCCGGATAAAAAGAAAACGCCTGTCCGGCGGCAGGACGGTTACGATGCATAAGGAGGAAAAAGAAGATGTCAATCATTACGTTAGAAGGCGGACTGGCTCCTGCAGGGTACGCGCTGTGCGCGGCAGCCATCCTGCTTCTTTTGCTTGGAGCGGCTCTGTGCCGCGCCAAAAGCGGCGTTTCCCGGGCGCTTTCCACAAAACAGCTGGTATTCTGCGCGGCGGCCATGGCGCTGTCCTTTCTCACTTCGTATATGAAACTTTTTGCTCTGCCCTATGGAGGCTCCGTGACGCTGTTCAGTATGCTGTTTATCTGCCTGATCGGCTACTGGTACGGCCTGCGTACGGGCATCATGACCGGCCTGGCCTATGGCATCCTGCAGTTCCTTCAGGAACCGTATGTCCTGTCCTTTTTTCAGGTATGCTGTGATTACATCCTGGCGTTTTCGGCCCTGGGTTTGTCCGGCCTGTTTTCCAGGTCGAAAAACGGGCTGCGCAAGGGCTATATCCTGGGTATCCTCGTACGCGGCGCGTTTCACGCCCTCGGTGGCTATCTTTACTGGATGGATTACATGCCGGAAGATTTCCCGCAGTCGCTGACCGCCCTTTATCCCATCATTTACAATTATTCTTATATCCTGGCGGAAGGCGTGCTGACAGTGATCGTGATTTCCATTCCGTCGGTATCCAAAGCGCTGACACAGATCAAACGGCAGGCGGTTTCTTAAGCCGCCCCGCGGTCGGAAGCGGGACAGGAGCGGTAAGCAGACGGCGAAAGCGGATTCAGGGAGCCGCTGCATCACAGATGAGCGATCATCTGCGGTGCGGCGGCTCCGTTTTTATGCCCGAAAAAAATGCGTGGTGCGGCGACCTGCTTTTTTTGCCGGATGCTATTTACAAACCGGCAGAAATCGTATATGCTTTCCATAGCGTTATTCTTGCAAAAAAATAACGGTAGGAGGCAGCAGGAGATGAAGCTGATTCGCACGACGCAGGCAGAGGGCGCGATACTGTGCCATGATATCACGCAGATCATTCGGGGCGTTACCAAGGACGCCCGGTTTCGGAAAGGCCATATGGTGACGAAGGAGGATATCCCGGTGCTCTTAAGCCTGGGGAAAGACCAGCTTTACGTCTGGGAAAAGACAGAGGGGATGCTCCATGAAGACGAGGCGGCCGAGATCCTCTGCGCTATGTGCCAGGGCGAACAGATGGATCGCTCTGCGCCGAAAGAGGGAAAGATCGAGCTGACGGCGGCATGCGGCGGCCTGTTTAAGGTGAATAAAGAGGCGCTCAGGGCCGTAAACGGCATGGGCCGGATGATGATCGCCGCCCGGCACGGGAACATTCCGGTGAAGGCGGGAGATAAGCTGGCGGGTACGCGGATCATTCCCCTGGTGATCGAAGAAGAGCGGATGGAGGCGGCCAGGAAAAAGGTGATGGCGATCACCGGCGGAAGCCCGATCCTCCGGCTTTTGCCATTTAAGAAAAAGAAGGCGGCCATCGTGACCACGGGAAACGAGGTATATTACGGCAGGATACAGGACACCTTTACGCCGGTGGTCCGGGAAAAACTCGCGGAGTACGGCGCGGAAGTGATCGGCCACGAGATCTGGAACGATGACGATAAGAAGGTGACGGAAGCGATCCTGCGCATGATCGCCAGGGGTGCGGATCTGGTTGTCTGTACCGGCGGCATGAGCGTGGATCCGGATGATCGGACGCCGCTAGCCATTAAAAACACCGGCGCCAGGGTGATCGCCTACGGCGCGCCGGTGCTGCCGGGCGCGATGTTTTTACTGGCCTATTATACGACGGCAGGAGAAGGCGGCGCGGCGCGCGTGGTCCCGGTCATGGGGCTTCCTGGCTGCGTGATGTACGCGAAGCGGACGATCTTTGACCTGGTGCTCCCACGGGTGATGGCCGATGATCCGGTGACGGCCGACGAGCTGGCTTCACTGGGCGAGGGCGGCCTGTGCCTGAATTGCCCGGTCTGTACCTGGCCGGCCTGCGGTTTTGGAAAGGGGTGGTAGGAGGCGATGGAATTGACGCATTTTGATGAACAGGGCAATGCCCGCATGGTGGATGTGGGACAGAAGGCGGACACCGTCCGGGAGGCAGAGGCCAGGGGGATCATTTTTATGAGCCGCGAATGTCTTGCCATGGTCATGCAGGGGGCGGCAAAAAAGGGCGATGTGCTGGGTACGGCGCGGATCGCCGGGATCATGGGGGCCAAGCGGACCAGTGAGCTGATCCCGTTATGCCATCCCCTGCCGCTTTCCGGCCTTACCCTTGATTTTTTCATCAGGGAGGAACGGTGCGGGATCGAAGCGGTCTGCACGGCCAGGACGACGGGAAAGACCGGTGTGGAAATGGAGGCGCTGACCGGTGTGGCGACGGCCCTCCTGACGATCTACGATATGTGCAAGGCGGCGGATAAGACCATGGAGATGGGCGAGATCCGGCTGGAACATAAGTCCGGCGGAAAGAGCGGGGAATTTATCCACCCGAAAGCGGTAAAGGAGCCATGAAAGACGCTTACGGAAGAACGATCGACTACATGAGGATCTCGATCACGGACCGGTGCAATCTGCGCTGCTGCTACTGTATGCCCTACGGCGCGAAAAAGCAGCCGGCGGTAAAGATCCTCACCTTTGAGGAAATGCTGGCGGTGGTAATCTGCGGGGCCCGCCTTGGGATCCGCCATATTAAGATCACCGGGGGTGAGCCGCTGGTACGCAGAGGATGCGCGCAGTTTGTGCGAATGGTCAGATCGGTGCCGGGAATCGCGTCCGTGACGCTTACGACGAACGGAATCCTTCTTAAGGAGAACCTGCCGGAGCTTCTTGAAGCGGGGATTAGCGGCATCAACATCAGCCTGGACACCAGGGATCACCTCCGCTACTGGCAGATCACCGGCAAGGACGGGCTGGAAACGGTGGAGTCCGCCATACAAGCGGCAAGCCAATGCGGTATCCCGGTCAAGGTCAACGCGGTATCCCTGGATTTTGAGCGGGCCGGCTTCGCCGGGGCGGGACGTTTGGGCAGCGGAGAGGATGCGTCGCCGGACTGGGTTTTTGTGGCGGAGTTTGCCAGGAGCCTGCCGGTGGATGTGCGCTTTATCGAAATGATGCCGATCGGATACGGGCGCCGGTATCCGGCCATTGATCACGAGACGCTTTTTCGGGAGATGCAGAAGCGCTATCCGGGGATGGAGCCGGACGGACGGCGCCATGGAGCCGGGCCGGCGGTATATTACCGGATCCCCGGGTTTCAGGGGAGCCTGGGACTGATCAGCGCCATCCACGGGAAGTTCTGCGCGGACTGCAGCCGCGTTCGCCTGACTGCCGACGGCTTTTTAAAGACCTGCCTGTGCTATCCGGATGGGGTGGATCTGCGCGCCGTGCTTAGGCAGGACCAGCCGGATGAGGTCCGGGAAAACGGCCGCCGGAAATGGAGGTATGCCGGTTGCCCCGGAGAGGAAAATCTGCAAAGACGCCTTTCGGCGGCCATGGAAAAGGCTGTATGGGCAAAGCCAGGGGCACACTGCTTTGAACAGCCTCAGGCGATGACGGAGCAGAGGAAGATGATCGATATAGGAGGATGAAACCATGGATCGGGAACGGACAGAGGGACGGATCCGGGCGGTCTGTATCAGCGAACAACGCGGCACCCCAAAGCATGCCGTGCCGGAGGGCCGCCTGGTCATGCATTTTGGCATCGAAGGGGATGCGCATGGAGGAAACTGGCATCGTCAGGTAAGCCTGCTTTCCTATGACCGGATCCGGGATTTTAATGCCCGCGGCGCGGGTGTGGAAGACGGCGCGTTCGGAGAAAACCTGGTGGTGGAAGGCATCGATTTTTCCGGCCTGCCGGTGGGCGCCCGGCTCATTGTTAACGATGCGCAGCTGGAGATCACCCAGATCGGAAAGGAGTGCCACAGCCATTGTGCCATTTACCGGCGGATGGGCGAGTGCATCATGCCTTCCCAGGGCGTCTTTGCCCGTGTGAACCGGGAGGGCATCGTCCGCCCGGGCGACCGGATGAAAGTGGTGATGCCTGACCCAACACGGCCGTTTTCGGCGGCGGTGATCGTGCTGAGCGATCAGGGCGCGGCCGGAAAGCGGAAGGATGAGAGCGGCCCGGCGGCGCGGGAGATGCTTGAGCAGGCCGGATACCAGGTAGAGGAAGTCCTTCTGCTTCCCGATGAGCCGGAATTGCTGAAGAAACAGCTGATCCGCCTGACGGACGAAAGACAGCTTGATCTGATCGTGACCAGCGGCGGCACCGGCTTGTCCATGCGGGATCAGACGCCGGAGGCGACGATGGCTGTGGCGGATCGGAACGCGCCGGGGATCGCCGAGTATATTCGCTTTCGGTCCATGGAGCTGACCAGCCGCGCCATGCTGGGGCGTGGGGTGTCGGTGATCCGCAAAAAAACCCTGATCGTAAACCTTCCGGGCAGCCCGAAGGCCGTCAGGGAGAGTCTTTCGTTTATTTTGGAGCCCCTTGAGCACGGGCTTCGGATCCTGCGGGGCAGCGCCTCAGAGTGCGCCAGGCAGGAGTGATGCGTTTATGGTGAATACCGGTATGATTTTGATACGAGACGGAGGAAAAAGGATGAGAAAAACAAGGACATTGGCATGGATGATGACAGCGGCGCTGGCGGCAGGAATGCTGGCCGGCTGCTCTTCGGAGAGCGGGGAAGCCGCAGCATCTCAGGAGACAGCGGCGGAGGAAGCGTCAAAAGGACAGGAGGACGGGGAAGCTGCCGAGGATACGGAGGAAGCCGTTGAAGAGACGGAGGAAGCCGCCGGGGCTGATACGGCCGACGGAGAGAGCGAGGAGATCCTGCTTGCCGCTGCCGCCAGCTTAAAGAATGTCTTCGAGGATGAGCTGATCCCCATGTTTCAGGAGCTGTATCCGAATATTACGGTGACGGGAACCTATGACAGTTCGGGAAAGCTGCAGACACAGATCGAAGAGGGGCTGGAGGCGGATGTCTTCATGTCCGCTGCCGTCACGCAGATGGACGCGTTGGATGAGGAAGGACTGATCGAGTCCGATACGATCACGGATCTTCTGGAGAATAAGATTGTCCTGATCGTTCCCGCGGGCAATGAGGCCGGGTTTACCGATTTTACGGATATCGTCAGCGCGGAAAGCATCGCGCTTGGCGATCCGGCCAGTGTTCCGGCAGGTCAGTACGCGGAAGAAGCGCTGACCAGTCTGGGCATCTGGGACAGCATCCAGGGCAGGGTCAGCTTCGGCACGAATGTAACCGAAGTGCTGAACCAGGTAGCGGCAGCCAGCGCCGATGCAGGTATTGTTTACGCTACGGATGCGGCCAGTATGCCGGATCAGGTGGACGTAGTCGCGGAGGCGCCGGAGGGCAGCCTGGAGTCGAAGGTGATCTATCCGGTCGCTGTGGTGAAGGATACGGCACATCCGCAAGCCGCCCGCGATCTGGTGGATTTCCTGAAGACGGAGGAAGCGATGGATGTATTTGCGTCTTACGGATTTGCCGCTGCCAGTGAAGACTGATCGCTGCGGGTTACTGCGTATGAGGCGTCCCGGCGCATGGAAATATCAGCAAAACGGGAGGGAAACATATGGATTGGTCACCGGTCTTTATATCCATGAAGACGGCAGGTCTTTCGATTTTCATTACCTTTTTTCTGGGCATCCTGGCGGCATGGCTCGTGGTCAGCATCCGGGACGGACGGATCAGGATGCTCCTTGACGGCATCCTGACGCTGCCCATGGTGCTGCCGCCCACGGTGGCGGGCTACTTCTTACTTTATCTGTTCGGGGTAAAGCGGCCTCTGGGAAAGTTTTTTCTGGATTTTTTCAGCATCAAGATCGCGTTTTCCTGGGGAGCTACGGTCATTGCGGCGGTGACGATGTCCTTTCCTCTGATGTACCGGTCGGCGAGGGGGGCCTTTGAGCAGGTGGATCAAAACCTGGCGGCCGCGGCGCGTACACTTGGCATGAGTGAATGGGCGATTTTTCGAAAAGTCCTTCTGGCAAACGCAGTTCCCGGCGTGGTGAGCGGAGGCGTCCTTGCCTTCGCCCGTGGGCTGGGTGAATTCGGCGCTACGGCCATGATCGCAGGGAATATCGCCGGGAAGACCAGGACGCTTCCCATGGCGGTCTATTCCGAGGTGGCAGCAGGAAATATGGAGGCGGCGAACCGCTACGTGATGATCATCGTGGTGATTGCCCTCCTTTCGGTCATGCTGATGAACTGGGCGGCCATGTACACAGAGAAACGAAGAAGATAGAAACAGCCGCCGCTGCTGCCGGACGGCAGCGTTTTCAGGAGAGAGCCAGGATGAAAGACAGGGAAACGATGAATCTGATGGAAGTGGACATCCGCAAACAGCTGAAGGATTTTACGCTTGAGATCCGGTTCTCCTGCGCAGGGGGATGCCTTGGGATCCTGGGGCCCTCCGGCTGCGGGAAGAGCATGACCCTAAAATCCATTGCCGGGATCGTGACGCCCGATGACGGGAAGATCCTTCTGCGCACAGCAGAAGGGGAGAACGCGCAGGAGCAGATCCTCTTTCACCGTCAGAAAAAGATCAATCAAAAGCCGCAGCAGCGGCGGGTGGGCTATCTGTTCCAGAATTACGCCCTTTTTCCCAATATGACGGTAGAAGAAAATATCCGGGCAGGATTAAGAAGCCGTGAGAGCCGGGGATTTCTTTTCCGGGAGCGGTCCTTAAGCCGGGCGGAGCAGGATGCCCGCACGGAGGAAATGATCCGGCGGTTTCGCCTGTCCGGCCTGGAAAAGCGGTATCCCGGCCAGCTGTCCGGCGGGCAGCAGCAGCGGACTGCCCTGGCCAGGATCCTTGCCTACCGCCCCAGGGCGCTTTTGCTGGATGAACCGTTTTCCGCTATGGATGCCTACCTTCGGGAGGGGCTGCGCCTGGAACTGGCCCGGGTATTAAAGGATTACGACGGCGCTTCGGTGATGGTGACTCATGACCGGGATGAAGCATACCAGCTGTGCGATCATCTGATCCTGATGGACAACGGGCGCGTACTGGCTGCCGGCCGGACCAGGGATATCTTTCAGGATCCGGGAACCTGTCAGGCCGCCCGTCTCACCGGATGCAAGAATATTTCCCGGATAGAACGGCTTGGGACCCGCATGGTCCGGGCGCTGGACTGGGGTGGCCTGGAGCTGATCACCGAGCGGGAAGTGGGGCCGGAGATCACGGCGGTGGGGATCCGGGCCCATGATTTGGGGCCGGCTGCCGACGAAAATGGTATAAATCGGATTCGGGTGGGGAATGCCACGGTTACGGAGATGCCGTTTGAATGGTATGTGACCCTGGAAAACGGTCTCTGGTGGAAGGTGGAAAAGACGATCCACACCCATGACAGCGCAGGGGTGATACCACAGTGGCTTACTGTACGGCCGGGGGCGATCCTTCTGCTGAGAGAATAGAAAAACAGCTCTGATCCGCGGAAAGTGATCCGCGCTCAGAGCTGTTTGCGTATCCGGATAA
>CAYRMW010000001.1:0-7167 GCA_964425595.1 uncultured Lachnospiraceae bacterium | reverse complement strand
ATGATCGCCAGCAGCCGCGTGTTCCCGGGATTGACAGTGTGAGACCGGACACCGGCTATACGGCTTTCGCCGCACTCCTCCCGGAACTGGCGAACACAGGCTCATTATAAGACGAAATTCGCCCATTGACAAGAGATTTATGGTACAATATTGGCAGAGCAGACAAGATAAGGCCAGGGAAAACAGCCCGGCCGGCGAAAGGGAGAGGGGAGGGGAGAACGATGAAGACAGGAGCAATCATACCGGCAGCCGGGCACCGGAGCGGATCGCCCGTTTTCCGGCCGCTGCTTCCCGTAGGCGGGACGACGGCCATCCGCAGGATCATCATTACCTTACAGCAGGCAGGCGTGGATCCGATCGTGGTCATCACCGGCTTGGACGGCGAACAGTTGGAAAAGCACGTCGCGCGGATGGGTGTCATCTGCCTGCGGAATGAGGAGTACGGGCAGACGGATATGTTCTACAGCGTGGGGATGGGGCTTCGCTACATCGAAGGGCTCTGTGACAGGGTGCTGATCCTGCCGCTAAAGAATCCGCTGTTTCTGGCGGACACGATAGAACGTCTCCTGCAATGTGACGGCCAGGCCGTCTGCCCGGTGTATCAGGGAAGACGCGGCCATCCGGTGCTGATCTCCGGTGAACTGATCCCGCGCATTCTGGAGTATGACGGCCCCGGCGGCCTTCGGGGGGCGCTGCGGCAGGAAGAGATACGCGCGTTAGTGGAAGAGATCCCGGTGGACGATCAGGGCATCATCGTTCCCATTGAAGAGGAGGAAAAGAGAGAAAGCCGAATTTCTCTCCACAGTGTGTGCCGGCTGTACGTTGAAGGGGAGGAGATCTTTTTCGGCCCCGGCATCGCCCAGTTTCTGCGTCTGGTGGATCACACCGGATCCATGCAGACCGCGTGCCGCCAGATGCATATGTCCTACAGCAAGGGGTGGAAGATCGTCCGGAATGCGCAAAAGCAGCTGGGCTTTCCGCTCCTGCATACCCGGTCGGGAGGAGCGGACGGCGGATTTTCGCAGCTTACGCCAAAGTGCAGGGAATTCCTCCGGAACTATCTGACGATGGAGGCAGAGCTTGCGGCGGAGTCAAGGAGATTGTTTGCGAAGTATTTCGGTGAGGAGACAGAGTGATGGACAAATCGTATGTGATCGCGGTGGCCGGTTCCGGCGGAAAGACCTCCATGATCGAACACTTGGCGCGCATTGCCGCAGATACGGGGAAAAAGACAGCGGTCATGACGACGACCCACATGTGGATGCCGGAGGTACACAGCGCGGTGGGGAAAGACTGCGGCGAGGCGGAACGGATGCTGGAGGAAGAAGGGATTGCGGTATTTGGAAACCCGGGCCGGGGAAAGGAGCAGGGAAAGATGACGTTTCCCGGAGGGGATGCCTATGAGCGGATCTGCCGGAAGGCTGATCTGGTCCTGGTGGAAGCCGACGGTTCCCGGAACCTTCCAATGAAATTTCCGGAATGGCCCCGCGAGCCGGTGATCCCTGCGAATACGGACGCGATTTTTGTCCTGTTTGGTCTTTCCGCCATCGGTCAGCCTCTGCGCGAGGTCTGCCACCGGTGGCAGCTCGGAATCAAGAAGAAGGCGGATGGGCCGGAGGCGGATGACGGGCGCATGCCGGTTACACCGGAGCTGGCGGCGGATTTTCTGGAGTGGGGATATCTGACGCCGCTGCGCTTCCGCTTCCCGTCCGCCCCGGTGATCGTCTTTTTGAATCAGGCGGATACAAACGAGCGGCGACGCGAAGGCGAGGCGCTGCGGCGCATCCTGCAAAACAAAGGCAGGGAATGCCGCCTGTGCCGTCTCCGTCCGGCAAGGATCGCGGTGATCTACATGGCATCCGGCTTCGGGAGCCGTTTTGGCGCGAATAAGCTTTTGCATCCGTACCAGGGAAAGCCGCTGTACCGACACGCGCTGGATATGTTTCTTGCGTTAAAAAGGGAACTGGAGGAGAAAGAGATCCAGATCGAGATCATCGTGGTCAGCCGTTACCCGGAACTGTTAAGGGAAGGAAGGCAGCTGGCGCAAGGAGAGTGTATCCGGTGGGGGATGACGGGATTCTGGACGGTGAAGAATGACCGGGCAGCCGAGGGGATTACCGCCTCCATCCATCAGGGGGTCGGCGCCGCGGGAAAAGAGGCTGACGCCTACCTGTTTTCTGTGGCGGATCAGCCATGGCTCTCGCTTGAGACCATGAAGAATTTCCTTATCGGTTACCAGGACAGGCTGTCTCCGGGCAGGCAGGATATGGGATGCTTAAGCTGCGGCGGACGGCGGGGCAATCCGGTCCTGTTTCATCGGTCTTACCGGGAGGCGCTGCTTTCGCTGACCGGAGACCGGGGCGGAAGCCGGATCATGAACGAATTCCCCGGCCGCGTCATGGATTTTCCGGCCGGGGAGAGGGAGCTGAGGGATATTGATCATCCGGAGAATCTGAGATGAACGGCGGGGTCAGGTCTGCCTTTCCCCGCGGGTAAGCTCCGGCCACACCGTAAGGAGCATGGTTCCAAAGGAGGCCGCTCCGCCCAGAAAATTCGAGATCGGCTCCGCCATAAAGATTCCGTCGGTTCCCAGGCCGAAAAAGTTTGGCAGGATCAGGATCAGCGGTGTGACGATGACGATCTTCCGGAAAATGGAGAAAAACACCGCTTTTTTTGCTTTTCCCAGAGCGACAAACGCCGCCTGCGCGGCAAATTGGAGGGACATCATAAAGAAACCGAAATAATAAATCTGCATCGCCGGCACGCCGGCCGCCAGCAGATCGGCATCCTGATTGAAGATGCGGATGAACCATTCCGGAAAACCGTGGACCAGCATCCAGGCGGCCAGTGTATATACGATCGCGATGGCGGAGGTGAAGACGATGGCTTTCTTGACCCGGCGGTACTGGCAGGCGCCGTAGTTGAATCCAATGACCGGCTGCGCACTGCTCGTTAAGCCGCTGACCGGCAGAGTGATGATCTCACGGACGGAATTGATCACCGTCATGACGCCCACGTACAGGTCACCGCCCCAGGCGGACAGGCTTGCATTGTACATGACCTGGACCAGACTGTTGGTGATCGACATGGTAAAACCGCTGAGTCCGAGGCCCATAATGGCTAGGGTCCGGGACCGCGTCAGGCGGAAGGCGCGCGGCCTAAGCTTCAGAATGGTCCGCTTCCCGGTGAGAAAGCGGACGATCCACACAGCAGAAAGGAACTGGGAGATGATGGTAGCCAGGGCGGCTCCCTTCACACCCATATCCAGCGCGAAAATAAACAGAGGATCCAGGATGATATTGGCAACGGCCCCCACGATGACGGAAAGCATGCCGGTCTTTCCAAATCCCTGGGCATTGATGAAGCTGTTCATTCCCAGTCCGACCATAACGAAGAGGCTGCCCAGCAGGTAAATGGTGACATACTCGTCGGCGTACGTGATCGTAGCGTCCGAGGCCCCGAAGAGATACAGGAGCGGGCGCCGGAAGAGCAGCCCCAGCACGGTAAGGATCAGGCCGAAGATGACCATCAGGACAAATGAGTTGCCCATGATCGCTTCGGCCTCTTCGGTATTTCCCTTCCCGCGCTGGATCGAACACAGGGGCGCGCCGCCCATGCCGAACAGGTTGGCAAAGGCGGTGACAACGGAGATGACCGGGAGGCAGAGTCCCAGACCGGTCAGGGCCAGCGTGGAGTTTTCCGGGATCCTGCCGATATAGATCCGGTCTACGATATTATAGAGGACATTGATCAGCTGAGCCGTGGTCATGGGGAGGGCCAGGCTGAGGATCGCTCCGATAATGCTCCCCTGTGAGAAATCATTTTTTTTGCTGGCTGTTTCATCGGTGGGAGCGGAAGGATGCATAGAGGATTCCCCCTTTGTTTTCTTTCAATTATACAATGGAATACATGCGCAGTCCAGTTTTTTGTGCGCAGGCACGCGGCGGCCGGTACGCCGCGCGGACAGAAAAGATACCTCGGCTTCGGCCGGGAATGTATTGACAGATCAGAAATTTTGGCCGATAATGGTTACCAGATTCATTGACTGACGCATAAGCCAGGCATGGGAAAGGAAGTATGCAATATGCAGACGATTCGCATTGAACGCACCACAACACCGAAGGAGAAACCAGGCCAGGATAATCCGCTGGTATTCGGAACGATTTTTACCGATCACATGTTTGTCATGGATTACGATGAGGAAAATAGCTGGCATGATCCCAGGGTTATCCCTTATCAGCCTCTGGTTTTGGATCCCTCCTGTATGGTATTTCACTATGGACAGGAAATGTTCGAGGGACTGAAGGCTTACAAGGCAGATGACGGAAGGATCCTTCTGTTCCGCCCGGACAAGAATATCGAGCGGGCAAACCGCAGCAACCGCAGGCTGTGCATCCCGCAGATCCCGGAGGATATTTTCCTGGAGGCATTGAAGACGGTCGTGAAGGTGGATGCCGACTGGATCCCCACCAAGCCGGGTACCTCGCTTTACATCCGTCCCTTTGTGATCGCTACGGATCCGTTCCTCGGCGTCCGTCCGTCTCATACCTACCAGTTCATCATCATCCTGTCGCCGGTAGGCGCGTATTATGAGAGCGGCCTGGATCCGGTGAAGATCTGGATCGAGGACGAATACGTCAGAGCAGTCAAGGGCGGTATCGGCGAGGCCAAGACCGGAGGAAACTATGTGGCGTCCCTGGCCAGCCAGGTAAAGGCCCATGAAGAGGGATACGCGCAGGTTTTATGGCTGGACGGTGTGCACAGAAAGTATATCGAGGAAGTCGGCGCCATGAACATTTTCTTTAAGATCAACGGCACCGTGGTAACGCCTGCGTTAAACGGCAGCATCCTTCCCGGTGTGACCAGAGATTCCGCCATCCAGCTGTGCAGGATGTGGGGAATTCCGGTAGAGGAGCGTCAGATTTCCGTGGATGAGGTGATCAGGACCGCAGAGAGCGGCGAGATGGAAGAGTGCTTCGGTACGGGAACGGCTGCTGTGGTGTCTCCGGTTGGCGAGCTGCGCTACGAGAATGAGAAGATGCCCATCAGCAATAACCATATCGGCGAGCTGACCCAGAGAATTTACGATACCATTACGGGTATCCAGTTAGGCCGGATTGAAGGGCCGGAAGGCTGGAGCGTTGAGGTAAAATAAACATCATGAAAAGCAGAGCAGATCAGGCGGTGGAGCTGTTCATGTCCGGCTATAACTGCTGTCAGTCAGTATTTACGGCCTACAGTGACCGGTTTGGCCTGGACCGGGACATCGCCCTTCGTCTTTCCTGTTCTTTCGGAGCAGGCATGGGGCGCATGCGGGAGGTGTGCGGGACGGTGTCCGCCATGTTTATGATTGCAGGTCTGGTCTGCGGAAACACAGACCCGGCCGATCAGGAAGCCAAGACGAAGAATTACGAAACCGTGCGGAGAATGGCCGCCGCCTTTAAGGCGGAGCATAAGACCATGATCTGTCGGGAGATTCTGGGCCTGCGGGCGGCGGAAAAAAGCGCCGCTCCCGAGCGCAGGACGCCGGAGTATTATCGGAAAAGGCCCTGTGTCCGCATGGTGGAAACTGCCGCCAGGATCATCGAAGATACGTTTCCGGAGCTTTGGTCCGGGGAAGAGCAGACGCCTTCTGCCGGGCAGGAGAAGGCGGAACGGCCGGAAACGCCGGGTGAGCAGGAGCTGTTTGCTGTTTACGACGACGATGGCAGGCCGTTAGGACAGATGAAGCGTGGACAGGTACACCGGCTTGGGCTCTGGCATGAGGTGGTGCACTGCTGGATGTATGCCCGGCAGGGAGATACGGTATGGCTGTATTTCCAGCAGCGGGCCGCATCGAAAAAGGATTTCCCCGGTTTTTATGATCTGTCCTCCACTGGCCATGTGGATGCCGGCGAGGAGCATGGCCGGGCAGTGCTGCGCGAAGTTTGGGAGGAAACCGGCGTGAAGATGGATCCGGAGAAGCTTACCTATGTAGGCCAGGTCCGGGAGGAGCTTCACGAAGGAGATTTCTTCGACCGGGAGATCGGCCAGGTCTACCTTTATGAGATGGTACTCCCGGAATTTCTTCCGGGGGAAGAGGTGGATCGGATGATCGCCGTTTCTCTGGATGAATATGAGAAAAAAGAACTTGGCAATGCACCCTACATTCAGGGATACACTCTGGAAGGCGAGCCGGTGATGATCCGGAGAGAGGAGTGGTGCCGCCATGAAGGCGAGTATGCGGCGCTGATCAGGCCGCTCTTATGCAGCGGAAGCTGAATGAGCTGACACATCGGAAAAAGTCGGAAAAAGCCGGAGAAGGCATGGAAAATTCATGTCTTCTCCGGCTTTTCCGATGGGAAAGGCAATCACCGGATAAAATGCGTTCTCATCATTTCCTCCTTCTCCGGCAGGCCGTATTCCTTTACGCCAAGGGCAATGCTCTTCATCAGGAACGACATATTTCTTGCCAGGGTCCGCATGGTCTGCAGGCCTTCCGCATCCTGTGCGGCTTCACCGGGTGTCCGGCCGTGGATGCTGTTCCAGTATTGACTGGAGGCTACAGGCATGCCGCTGATGGTAAAGAATTTATTCAGTTCATCAAACGTAGCAGACAGGCCGCCTCTCCTGGCAGCGACGACAGCAGCGCCAACCTTCATGGTCTTGTCAAAGTGGGTGCTGTAAAAAAGACGGGTGAGAAAAGCCACCAAAGTGGCGTTGGCGGAAGCATAATATACGGGACTTCCTACCACCAGCCCGCTACAGACAGCGAACTTTTCCGCGGTTTCATTCACCAGATCGTTAAACACGCATTTCCCGGCAGAATAGCAGTGTCCGCAGCTGATACATCCGCGGATATCCTGATTGCCGATGTGGAGCATTTCCGTTTCGATCCCCTCCTGCGTAAAAACCTTCTCCATCTCATGGAGGGCAAGGGCTGTGTTCCCGTTGGATTTCGGGCTTCCATTGATCATCAATACCTTCATTTTCGCATTCCTCCTTGCTGACTGATCTTCATTTGTGAACCTGTCTTGTTATGATGTTGGAGTCAAAAAGCATATTGACCAGGTCCCTTGTTATTATAGCACAAACAGGGAGGGGAGCAACCTCTGCATCAAGTGCAGGGAATTCTTTGCTTTTTTTCTGGATCGTTCTCATTTTACTTTTGGTTATGAATTGGTAGTC